>NZ_JBJHAN010000003.1:0-378657 GCF_054051055.1 Blastococcus sp. SYSU DS0973 | reverse complement strand
TCATGCAGTGGATTGGTGCTCTCGTTTAAATACGCCGCATGGGGTTTCTTGGGCGCGCTGCAGCCAGCATACCCCACCGGGGGGGCGCCCGGGGGCGGGCCCCCTCGACGAGGTGGACCGGCGGCCTCCCGGTCCCAGCGCGAGAATCGACGTGGGCGGCCCAGGATGGTGCGTGTCGCCCCGTCGCCGCCGGCGGCGGAGACGTCTACTAGAGCCACTGCCCCGGACCGCCTCCGGCTCGGGATGTCGACGACGTCGAGGACGTCGGGACCGCCGAAGCGGGTCATCCGCACGGCTCGCTCGCAGGTGCAGCCGGGGCTGGTCGGGAGCGGGCGGACCGAGAGCCCGGGACCGGGACGGTGGTCGCAGTCCCGGCCGCCAGGGTTAGCGGCGGCTCCGGGTGGCATGGATGCGGACAGGGCTCCCCGGCGGACCGGGACCGGCGCCGTGGGACGACGACCGAGCGGAACGGACCTGGACACGATGAGCAAGGCGACGACGGACGCGCACGGCAGCGTCCTGGTCACGGGGGCCGGAGGCGTCATCGGGGCGCATGCGGCCGCGGAGTACGCGAGGCGGCCGGGCTGGCGCGTGCGGGGGGTGAGCCGCCGTCGGCCGCGGACCACCCAGTGGGACCACCTCCCGGTCGACCTCGGCGATCCGGATGCTGCGCGTGCCGGCCTGGCGTCCCTCGGGGACGTGACGCACCTCGTCTTTGCCGCCTACACCGAACGCGCCACCGCGCGGGAGGCGTCCGAGGCCAATGTCGCGCTGCTGCGCAACACCCTGGACGGGCTGACGACGGCGGGCGCGCCCCTGGAGCACGTCACGCTGTACCAGGGCGGCAAGGCGTATGGAGCGCACATGGGGTTCTTCAACACCCCCGCCAAGGAGACCGACCCGAGGATCATCCAACCGAATTTCTACTACGACCAGGAGGACCTGCTGCGCGAGGTCGCAGCCGAGCGCGGCCTCCGGCTCACGGTCTTCCGCCCTGAGGGCGTCATCGGCTATGCGGTGGGCAACCCGATGAACCTGCTCATGGTCATCGCCGTCTACGCCGCGATCGCCAAGGAGCTCGGCCAGCCGCTGCGGTTCCCCGGGAGCCTGGCCGCCTACGACGCCCTCTACCAGGTCACCGACGCCGAACTGCTGGCCCGGGCCACGGTCTGGGCCGCGAGCGAACCGCGCGCGGACGGCGAGATCTACAACGTCACCAACGGTGACCAGATCCGCTGGCGGCACCTGTTCCCGGCCTTCGCCCGGCACCTCGGGATGGAGCACGCCGAGCCGCAGCCGGTCCCGCTGGCCGAGGCGATGGCCGACCGGCGGGACGTGTGGGAGCGGCTGGCCGCCCGGCACGGCCTGGTGAGCACGCCCTACGAGGACCTGGTGCGGTGGGAGTTCGGCGAGTTCATCTTCACGTCCGGCTTCGACAACGTCAGTTCGACGATCAAGCTGCGTCAGGCCGGCTTCGCCGACTGCCTCGACACCGAGCACCGCTTCCTGGAGCTCTTCGACCGGCTGGCCGCCGATGGGGTCATCCCGCCGTTCCGGTGATCGCGGCCACGGGAGCAGGAGGGCTCAGACCTCGACGGCGGTGCCGCAGATGCCGCAGACCTCGAGCTGCCGTCGTCCCCACCGGGCCAGCGGCACGAAGAACACGGTGAACTGCCGGAACCGCCGTACCCGCGCCCACTGGGAGGTGTTGCCGCAGCGCGGGCACGTGCGGACCTCCCCCGGGCCCATGTCGCGCTGCTTGCTGCCGAAGCCGAAGAGGAAGAACACGGCGTCAGCGTAGGCAGCCGACCCCGCGACCGCCCGCGGTCGGCGCGCACGACGTTCCCCCGACTCGGAAGGCGAGGAGCGCGGCGTCGTCCTCGGTCCGTCGGTCCACGAGGTCGAGCAGGGCGTCGCACAGCTGCTCGTGATCCCGGCCGGCGAGGTCGGCGACGGTCGACGTCAGCCCGCCCATGCCGTCGTCCAGATCCCTTCCGCGGCTTTCGACGAGGCCGTCGGTGTAGAGGACGGCGCCGGTCCAGCGCGCCCCAGCGCCGCCGGGAGGGCTTCCATCAGCCGGGGTGTGCTCGTCGTCCGACCGGAATCCCTCGTGACTGTCGGGATCGCGGGGCGCAGGGGTCACCAGGTCGCCCCCTCCCGGCAGGCGCCCTGGATTGCTCCACCTCCGCACCCGCCGACGCACGGCGCGGCGACGACGGGCAGCGCTCCACCCGGCCGCCGGGCTCCCAGCCCGGGCACGAAGCCGCCGGGTGCTCGGCGGCGCCGCATGACGGCGTCACGTCGCCACCGCATTGATGCATCTGCCGCGCCGACGAGGTGCCGGTGGTCCAACACGGTGGCCACCGGGGCCGACTTCACCGGCGTCCGGTCGCGACGACGCCGTCCGTGCTGGCACGCCGGAGGACCCGTCGGCCGGCCCGGCCGACCGCCTCACGAACGGTCAGCGGCCCAGGAGCTCACCGATGCGGACCAGGTGGTCGGCGGACGCAAGTTGCTCGGTCTCGGCCGCATCGCTGGCTGAGCCCCGGGCCGCTCAGGCCGGCCGATGCCGTAGCCCGGCGGCCAGCACCGGTGCCAGCGGGAGCTGGGGGAGCAGCGTCGCCTGGTAGGCGTGGTAGACGTCGGGCTTGCCCGTCCAGATGGCCTCGGCGTCGCCCACGGGCAGCTCGTGCACCCAGCTTCCCCGTTCCCGGTCGATGAAACGGGTGGCGGCCTCGTCCCAGAACGTGCGGTACCAGCGCTCGTAGCTCGGGTCGCCGGTGCGCTGGACGAGCGCGGCCGCCGCGCCGATGGCCTCGGTCAGCACCCAGTGCAGCCGGGAGGCGACGACCGGCCGGTCTGCCCAGTCCAGCGTGTAGACGAAGCCGGACTCCCCGTCGGGCGCCCAGCCGACCTCGACGGCGGCGTCGAACAGGCTGCGGGCGTCGGGCAGCAGCCAGTCGGGGGCGTCGGCACCCAGCGCGGCCTCCAGGTGGAGCAGCAGCCGTGACCACTCCAGCCAGTGGCCGGGGGTGGAGCCGTAGGGGCGGAACTTGTCGTTCTTCCGGTCGGCGTTGTAGTCCGGCAGCGGCCGCCAGTCGGTGTCGAAGTGCTCGGGCAGGCGCCAGCCGTTCTCCCGGGCCGCGGTGTGCACCAGCCCCTCCGCGATGCTGGTGGCACGGGTGAGCCACCGGTCGTCGCCGGTCACGGCCGCGACGGTGAGGAAGGCCTCGACCGTGTGCATGTTGCTGTTGGCGCCGCGGTAGGCCTCCAGCTCGGTCCACGTGCGGTTCCAGCTCTCGACCGAGCGGCCCTCGTCGTCCCGCCAGAAGTGCTGCTCCACCACCGCGAGCGCTTCCCGCAGCAGGTCCTCGGCGCCCGGCCGCCCGGCGGCGGTGGCGCTGGCCGCGGCCAGCACGACGAAGGCGTGGTCGTAGGCGGACTTGTCCGTGGCTGCGGGCGCGCCGTCGGCTGTCAGCGAGGAGAACCAGCCGCCGTGCTCGGCGTCCCGGAAGGGTCCGGTCAGGGCGGCCAACCCGGTGTCGACCAGCGGCCCGGCGCCGGGCCGCCCGCGCAGGTGGGCCAGCGCGAAGACGTGCGTCATCCGCGCGGTGATCCACAGCTGCGGGGCCTGCTGCGCGTCGGGACGGCCGTCGTCGTCGAGCCACGCGAAGCCCGTCGTCGCACCACCGGCCGCCTCGGCGAAGGCGAGCAGCCGTTCGCCCTCGCCGTCGAGCCAGGCGCGGTGACTCGGCAGCGACATCCAGGCACCCGATCGCGGGGAGTCACCGGTCGTCGTCATGGGTCCTCCTCGTGGATGGGTCCCCGGGTGGCTCCGGGACGTCGCGGTGGACGACGAGGTCGGCGCGCGACCGCGACGTCTCGACGGTGCGGCCGTTGCGCCCGTCGACGGTGCGCACCCACGCTTCGGCCGCCTCGGGCTCGTGACCGTAGGACCGCCGCCGGCGGAGCAGGCGCCGCTCGCGCACCTCCGGCGGGACGTCGAGGTACCAGACCTCGTCCAGGCATGGCCGAACCGCCGACCAGCCGTGCTCGTCGAGGAGCAGGTAGTTCCCCTCGGTGAGCACGAGGGGGGTGTCCGGAGCGACCGGGACGGCGCTGCCGATCGGCTCCTCGAGGGCGCGGTCGAACACCGGTGCGTAGACCGCCACGGGAGGCGGCGTCCGCAACCGGTGGAGCAGGGCGACGTAGCCGTCGACGTCGAAGGTGTCCGGTGCTCCCTTGCGGTCCACGCGCCCGAGGCGCGCCAGTTCCGCGTTGGCGTAGTGGAAGCCGTCCATGCCCACCAGGGCCGCCCGCTCGCCGAGGGCGTCGAGCAGGGCGGCGCAGAGGGTCGACTTCCCCGCGCCAGGAGCGCCGGTGATGCCGAGGATGCGTCGGGCGCCCGGTCGTACGAGGGCAGCTGCCCGGTCGACCAACTGCTCCAGGGTCGCGCGGACGACCGGCGGGGAGCCCACTCCGGGCGGGGCCTGCTCGTGCACCGTCCACGTCCTCTCGGTCCGCCTGCCGCTGCGGCGCGGGGCAGACGCAGCGGGCACGGAGGACGGTAGAGGCGGAGCGACATGGGAGCCACCGTGGTTGGTCACCGGCGGTCTCCTCGACGCCGGTCGTCTGCGCCGCGCTTGGCCCTGGTACATCGCCGCATCGGCGCGGGCGATGAGCGCCGCAGCCGTGTCGGCGTCCCGGGGGAAGAGCGCCGTGCCTGAGCTCGCGGTGAGCCGGAGCGCGGTGCCGGCCAGCTCGAGCGGCTCGTCCAGGAGCAGGGCCTGGCGCTTGACGTGGCGGGTCATCGAGGCGAGTAGCGGCACGCTGGTGCGCCGTGGCTCCGAGCCGGCGGCGAGGACGTCGTACGGGCCCTCGGCCGGCACGACCGCGCCGGAGCGCTCCGCGTCGGCACGGACGGCGCTGATCACCGCGGCCGCCTGCCGGTCCGGGTGCCCGCGGACCAGGGCGAGGTCCAGCTTGATCACGTCCGGGCGCCGGAACATCATGAGCGCGAGACCCCACCGCCACCAGGGCGCCGTCGTGCAGGTCGACGATCTGCTGGAACAGCGATCGCACAGCGTGCCTCTGGCGCACCGGCGGAATCTTGGAACCGGGTGTCCCACGTGCGCATCCAGCCGGCGCGGCGTCGTGGAGCGCCGGTTCTCGCCGCGGCGGTGCCCGCGCGCAGGTGGCGGTGGGGTCAGGCCGTGGGGCCGAGCGCCGCCCAGACGTGCTTGCGGGCGCCGACGACCGCCCAGCCGAACGCCGAGGACAGCCGGGCGATCAGGTGCAGCCCCAGCCCGCCGAAGGCCGGGTCCCGGTCGACGGCCGGAACGGGTGGCCGGTCGGGTCGCGCGTCGCTGACGTCGACGAGCCAGCCGTCGTCACAGCTGTAGACGCGCACCCGGACGGCGGCGCCGCTGTGCCGCAGGCCGTTGGAGGCCAGCTCCTCGAAGGCGAGCAGCAGCCGGTCGACGTCGTCGCCGTCGGCGCCCTGCGGCAGCGGCGTAGTGGCGAGCCCACGGCGGAGGTCGTTGCGGGCGGAGGTCAGCTCGGCGGGGCGGGCAATGGCCCACGTCCAGGTGCCGTTGGCGTCGGTGACGGTGGGCAGCGGTCGTTGCGCCCAGGTCTCGGGCCGGTCGGTGCTCATCGCTCCCCACGGTGTTCGGCGGGGTCTGCGTCCGGTGCGAGGTGGGCCGGGTGGCCGAGGGTGTGCTGCGAGCCCGCTGTTCCCCACGGTAACGCCGGTCGCCGGGTCGGGCACGCGCCCAGCCCGGATCGTGACCCGGCGGCCGTGGCCCGGGCGGGTGACACGGGTAGCGGTGCCCGAGGATCGTCGGCGGACACTGCGCTGTCCACGTTCGCTGCGCCCAGGAGGACGCGTGCCCGACACCCCCGACCTGCTCCTGGTCGTCAACCGGTCCGCCGGGACGGCCGCCGACGACGCGGTCGAGGCGGCGCTGATCGAGCTGCGGTCGGGAGCCGACGTCGCCGTGGCCGCGACCTCCGACGCCGCGGAGCTGGACGACGCGCTGGGCGACCACCCCGGCCGCCGGGTGGTCGTGCTCGGCGGTGACGGCTCGGTGCACGCCGTGGTCGCCGCCCTCGACCGGGCCGGTCGCCTGACGCCGGTCGAGCCGGTCGGCATCATCGCCCGAGGCACCGGCAACGACCTCGCCCGCGCCCTGGGGCTGCCCCTCGACCCGGTCGAGGGGGCCGCCGCGGTGCTGGCCGGCTCACCACGGCCCCTGGACCTGGTCCGGGACGACGACGGCGGCATCGTCGTCAACGCCGTCCACGCCGGCGTCGGTGCCGAGGCCGCGGCCGAGGCCGTCCGCCTCAAGGGCCGGCTCGGTGCATCCGCCTACCCCATCGGCGCCGCGATCGCCGGGATGTCCGGCTCCGGATGGCAGCTGTGCGTGGAGATCGACGGCCGGGTCGCCACGCACGACGCGGAGGGCTGGACGGCCGACGGCACGACCGGACTGCTCATGATCGGGATCTGCAACGGCCCGACCATCGGCGGCGGCACCCCGCTGGCCCCGGCGGCGCGTCCGGACGACGGCTGGCTCGACGTCGTGGTCAGCGCCGCGACCGGCCCCGTCGCCCGGGTCGCCTTCGGCGCCGCTCTGACCGGCGGCCGGCACGGGGACCGCGCCGACGTGCTCGTGACCCGGGGCCGCGAGGTGCGCGTCTCCGGCAGAGCGGTCGCCGTCGACGCCGACGGCGAGCTCGAGGAGGTCGCCGTCGCCCGGACGTGGCGGGTGCAGCCCGCCGCCTGGTCGGTGCTGGCGCCCGCGTAGTCCCCGACGGACGGTGGCCGCCCTGTGACGATCCGTCCGAGCCGGACATGTACCGGATGTGTTCGCGACCCAGGGGCCGCCACCCAAGACCAGCCCGCCAGGGGGCGGCGACCTCTTCGAGCAGGCGTGCCGCAGCGCGGGCACCTCCGTGCTGGGCTACGCCCTGCGGCGGTGCGGTTCGCGCGAGGACGCGTTCGACGTCGTCGCCGAGACCTTCGCGACGGCCTGGCGGCGCCGGGCCGATCTCCCGCCGGACCCCGGCGAGGCCCGCCCCTGGCTGTTCGGCATCGCCCGGCACTGTCTGGCCAACTCCCTTCCCGGCACCGACCGGGCCGGCCGGCTCGGGCAGCGCCTGGCGGCGGCGTTCGAGCCCGGCGCCGTGCCCGATCCCGCCGTCCTGCACGAGCAGTCCGAGGACGCCGGGCGCGTGCGGGCAGCCCTCCATCCGGCGCGCGCACCACCCGTCGCGCGCGCCGTCCCCGGCGGACGATCGTGGGAACTGCGGGTGCGGTCGTGCTGGTGATCGCCGCGGCGTGGACCACCGCCATCGTCGTCATCCCCGCTCGTGGGTGTCGACCACGCGCACCTCGCCCGCCGCCGACACGGGCGCCGCGACCGGTCCCGCCGGCTCAAGCGGCCGGTGACGGGCATGGAAACGGTTCGGTGGGGCACAACCGAGTGGTGAAGACCGCCGCCATCGCCGTCCTCGGTTCCCTGCTCACCCTCTCCGGCGTCGCGCTGCTCGTGCTGCCCGGCCCGGGCTTCGTCCTCGTCGCGGCGGGGCTGGCGGTACTGGCCACCCGCTTCCCGTGGGCCAAGAAGCCGCTGGACTACGCGAAGGAGAAGGCGCAGGAGGGGGTGGAGGAGGTCGGCCGGAACCCGTGGCGGGCGGCCGGCGCCGTGCTCGCGGCCCTCGTCCTGGTCGCCCTCGGGGGAGTCACGCTGGCCGGGGTCGACCTGCCGTTCGTCAACGCGTTCACCGCGGTGGTGCTCATCCTCTCCGGCTTGTTCCTCCTCGGCACCGTCGTCTTCGCCCGCCACGAGGACAAGGCGGAGCAGGCCCGGGCGCACCGCCCGGCCGGGACGCCGCAGGGCGGCGGCGCCTACCGCGCCGCGCGGCCGACGGCGGACTGAGGGCGGGCGACCGGCGGTCGGCACGGCACCCGGCGATCCGGCCTACCGGCGGGTAGGGGGTGTGACCTGCGACCAAGGGATAGGTTCGGACCGGAACACCGGGTCGTCGGCGCAGGGGAGTGGCACGTGGGCAGGTCGGTGCTGGTGACCGGCGGCAACCGGGGGATCGGGCTGGCCATCGCCCGCTCCTTCGCCGAGCAGGGCGACTCGGTCGCGGTGACGCACCGCGGCAGCGGCGCTCCCGACGGCCTGTTCGGCGTGCGGTGCGACGTCACCAGCGCCGAGGACGTCGACCGCGCGTTCGGGGAGGTGGAGGCGCACCAGGGGCCGGTGGAGGTGCTGGTCAGCAACGCCGGCATCACCCGCGACGGCCTGCTCATGCGGATGAAGGAAGAGGACTTCACCGACGTCGTCGACGCGAACCTGACCGCCGCCTACCGGGTGGCCAAGCGGGCGACGGCGAAGATGGTGCGGGCCCGCTCGGGTCGGATGGTCTTCGTCTCGTCGGTCGTGGGGCTGCTCGGCTCGGCCGGTCAGGCCAACTACGCGGCCAGCAAGTCGGGCCTCGTCGGCCTGGCCCGCTCGATCGCCCGCGAGCTCGGCAGCCGCAACATCACGGCCAACGTGGTGGCGCCCGGGTTCGTGACCACCGACATGACCGCGGAGCTGCCGGAGGCCCGGCAGAAGGAGATCCTGGGGCAGGTGCCGCTGGGCCGGTACGCCGACGCCGACGAGATCGCCGGCGTCGTGCGCTTCCTGGCCTCCGACGCGGCGGCGTACATCACCGGGGCGGTCGTCCCGGTCGACGGCGGACTGGGAATGGGGCACTGATGAGCGGCGGCATCCTCGAGGGCAAGAAGGTCCTCGTCACCGGCGTGCTGACCGAGGCGTCGATCGCCTTCGCGACCGCGCGCATCGCCCAGGAGCAGGGCGCGACCGTCGTCCTGTCCAACTTCGGGCGAGCGCTGTCGCTGTGCCAGCGGATCGCCAAGCGGCTGCCGCAGGAGGCGGCGGTGGTCGAGCTGGACGTCACCGACGACGAGCACCTGGCGACGCTCGCCGACCGGCTCCGCGAGCAGGGCTTCGACTCACTCGACGGCGTCGTCCACTCGATCGGCTTCGCGCCGCAGGAGGCGATGGGGGAGGGCTTCCCCGAGGTCGCCTGGCAGCACGCCGCCACCGCGTTCCAGGTCTCGTCCTGGTCGTACGCCTCCCTCACCCAGGCCTGCCGACCGCTGCTGGCCAACCCGTCCTCCGTCGTCGGCCTCACCTTCGACGCGACCGTCGCCTGGCCGGTCTACGGCTGGATGGGCGCGGCCAAGGCCGCGCTGGAGTCCGTCAGCCGCTACGTGGCCCGCGAGCTCGGCTCCGAGGGCGTGCGTTCGAACATCGTGGCCGCCGGCCCGCTGCGCAGCATGGCCATGAAGTCCATCCCCGGCAGCAAGCAGTTCGAGGAGGCCTGGGAGGGTCGCGCGCCGCTGGGCTGGTCGGTCACCGACACCGAGCCCGCGGGCAAGGCCGTCGTCGCGTTGCTCTCGGACTGGTTCCCCGCCACCACCGGCGAGATCGTCCACGTCGACGGGGGCTTCCACGCGGTCGGTGTGTGAGTGCACCCGGCGACGCCCCGCGAGAAGGAAGAACCCACGTGCCCCGCGCAATCGTCGACATCACCCCTGCCGGTCAGCGGCCCGACGAGGACCCCTCGCTCGCTGTCCGCAACAACGGCGGCGTCGCGCCGTCGGCCGAGCCCGCCCCGCCCGGCCGGCGGGAGGCGCTGCTGCTCCTGTCGTTCGGCGGCCCGGAGGGCCATGACGACGTCATGCCCTTCCTCGAGAACGTCACCCGGGGCCGCGGCATCCCGCGCGAGCGGCTCGAGGAGGTCGCCGAGCACTACCACCACTTCGGTGGCATCAGCCCGATCAACGACCAGAACAAGGCACTGATCGCGGCTCTGGAGGCCGAACTCCGCTCGGCCGGGATCGACCTGCCGGTCTACTGGGGCAACCGGAACTGGGCGCCCTACGTCGAGGACGTGTGGCAGCAGATGACCGACGACGGCATCCAGCACGTCTACGTGCTGGCGACGTCGGCCTACGCCTCCTTCTCCGGCTGCCGGCAGTACCACGAGGACATCGCGCGGGCCCGGACGGCGCTGACCGGGGACGCCGCCACGCCGGGCGGGCCCACCGCGGAGAAGCTGCCGCACTACTTCGACGCGGACGGCTTCGTGCGGGCCAACGCCGACGCGCTCGCCGCGGCGCTGGCCGAGCTGCCCGACGGCGTGCGGCACACCGCCCGCCTGGTCGCGACGGCGCACAGCATCCCCGACACGATGGCCGCCGTCGCCGGGCCGGAGGGGCATGCCTACGAGGCGGAGCTGATGACCGCCGCCGGGCAGGTGGTCGAGCTCGCCGCCCCGGGCCGGCCGTTCGACCTGGTCTGGCAGAGCCGCAGCGGCCCGCCGTCGGTGCCGTGGCTGGAGCCGGACGTCAACGACCACCTGAAGGCACTGGCCGAGGCGGGGGAGAAGGCCGTGGTCCTCTTCCCGGTGGGTTTCGTCAGCGACCACCTCGAGGTGATCTGGGACCTCGACAACGAGGCGAAGGAGACCGCCGACGAGCTCGGTCTGGCCTTCGCCCGCGCCGCCACCGCCGGCACCCACCCGGCGTTCGTGACGGCGCTGCGGGAGCTGCTCGAGGAACGCCGGGCCGGTGGGCAGCCGCGCCTGGGTACCGACTGCCCGGCGTCCTGCTGCTATGTCCGACGTCGGCCTCCGGCCGACACCGCGACCAACGGCCGTCCCCCCGTGGGCTGAGCCCTTGCTCCGTGCCTGCGCGGGACCCTCCGGGCCCACTCGGCCCGAGTCGCCCGAGGGCGACGTTCCCTCCTCAGCTACCTCGGAACGGAGTTGTAGGCGGCGGTGACCGCCTCGCGCACTGCGTCGGACAGCGGGCGCAACGCCGTGTCACGGGCGGTCGCCTGCGCCTGGTTGACCGCCGCTCCGGGGGCGTCGGTCGACGCGAGGTCGAGCACGGCCGCCAACCGCTGGGCCCGCCCCAGCACCGACAGCGCCAGCGGGTCGTGGTCGGACGGCAGGCCGGGGGCCGGCTTCGGGCGGGCCAGCTCGGCCAGCAGCGCGGGCACCTCGGGGTGCCAGCGGGCGAGGTCCAGGCCGGCCAGGGTGCGCGCCGCGTCGCCGACGGCGAGGTCCAGCGCGCCCGACGCCGCGCGCAGCGTGCCCTCGGCCGGTGGGGGCGGGAGCGCCGCGCCGTCCAGCGGGAACGCCGTCCAGGTGACCACCTCGGGGCCCGGCCGCGGCACGAGGGCCACCCGGTCGCCGACGGCGGCCTGACCGGCCTCCAGCGCCACCGGGGCCAGCCCGGGCACCGCGGGCAGCCCGCGGACGTCGCCGGGCACCGGCAACACCAGCCGCAGCCGCCGCTCGCCGAGCCCCCGCAGCGCCGTCAGCGCCGCACCGAGCGGCACTGCCCCCACCTTGCCGGGCATGCCCGTCACCAGGTGGGCGTGCGCGCCGGTCAGCGACTCCAGCGCCTCGTCGTAGGAGGTGCGTCCGGACAGCCAGGCGGTGGACCAGACCGCGAGGCGGCCGGCGGGGAAGTCGTGCACCGACCGAGGCTACGACGGCGCGGCGGGGCCGCCGGACCCCGACCCGGGCGCCCCCGCTCTGCCAGACTCCGACCATGGCTGCCTGGCTGCTCTGGCTGATCGGTGCGGGACTGCTCGCGATCGGTGAGGTGCTCACCCTCGACCTCGTGCTGCTCATGCTGGCCGGCGGAGCCGTCGGCGGGATGACGGTCGCGCTGCTCGGCGGGGCCGCGGTGCTGCAGGTCGTCACCTTCATCGTCGTCTCCGCGGTGCTGCTGGTGCTGGTCCGGCCGCTGGCGAAGAAGCAGCTCACCGACCGGACGCCGCTGCAGCTCGACGGCGTCGACACGATCATCGGGAAGACGGCGAAGGTCACCCAGGACGTCGACGTGTCCGGCGGCCGGATCCGCCTCGGCGCCGACGAGTGGTCCGCCCGCAGCCAGCACAGCGGGGAGTCCTTCGCCGCCGGCGAGACGGTGCGCATCCTGCAGGTGGACGGCGCGACGGCGGTCGTCGGCGACGCGCTGGAGTGATGCCCGTCCACAGGGTGCTGACGTGGACGTACCCGGCGGGGGAGGATCGAGGCTGACCCCCGACGAAGGGAGCCAGCCGTGGACGCGGCCCTCATCGCACTGCTCGTGATCGCCGTCCTGGTGATCGTCGTGATCGCCAAGAGCGTGACCATCGTTCCGCAGGCTCAGGCCAAGGTCGTCGAACGGCTGGGCCGGTACAGCCGGACGCTGTCGCCCGGCCTGTCGCTCCTGGTGCCCTTCATCGACCGCGTGCGCGCCACGATCGACCTGCGCGAGCAGGTCATCTCCTTCCCCCCGCAGCCGGTCATCACCGCCGACAACCTGCAGGTCGGCATCGACACCGTCGTCTACTTCCAGGTCACCGATCCGCGGCTGGCGGTGTACGGCATCGCCAACTACATCACCGGCATGGAGCAGCTCACGACGACGACCCTGCGCAACGTCGTCGGTGGGCTGAACCTCGAGGGCGCCCTGACCGGCCGGGACGGCATCAACAGCCAGCTGCGCTCCGTGCTCGACGGCACGACCGGGCCCTGGGGCCTGCGCGTGGCCCGGGTCGAGATCAAGGCCATCGACCCGCCGCTGTCCATCCAGGACTCGATGGAGAAGCAGATGCGCGCCGACCGCGACAAGCGCGCGATCATCCTCACCGCCGAGGGCCAGCGGCAGGCGGCGATCACCTCCGCCGAGGGCGAGAAGGCCGCCGCGATCCTGTCGGCGGAGGGCAAGAAGCAGTCCGCGATCCTCGAGGCGGAGGCCGAGCGGCAGAGCCGGATCCTGCGTGCCGAGGGTGAGCGCGCCGCCCTCTACCTGCAGGCGCAGGGCCAGGCGAAGTCCATCGAGACGGTCTTCCAGGCCATCCACGACGGCAAGCCCGACCAGGGGCTGCTGGCCTACCAGTACCTGCAGACGCTGCCGAAGATCGCGCAGGGCGACGCCAACAAGATGTGGATCGTGCCCAGTGAGTTCAGCAAGGCGCTGGAGGGGCTGGCCAACCTCGGCGGCGCCGAGGGCGGCACGTCGTGGATGGACGTCGACCCGGAGAAGGGCGCCGGCGACGGCTCCCGCCCGGCCGGCGGCGGCCTGGACACCAGCAGCTGGTTCGAGTCCCACCTGCCGGCCGCGGCCGACCAGCCGGAGGCCCGCATCGAGCTGTCCAGCATCACCGACTCGGCGCCGGCCGTCCCGACCCCGCCCCCGTTGTCCGAGGTCACCGCCGACGTGCGGGACAGCGGCCCGGCGGCCGATCCCGCGGTCCGCGAGCAGTTCAGCGCGACCGAGGAGGGCGACGCGCCGCGCTGACAGGTGGACCGGTCGGGACCCGAGGGCTCCCGACCGGGACACGGGCAGCGGCTCGTGCCCGGCCGGGAACGGCTCTTGGCCGCGGCGCGGTCCGGAGGACCGCAGTCTTTCAGTCCTTGAGCAGGCCCTCGCGCAACTTGGCCAGCGTCTGGCTGAGCAGCCGCGACACGTGCATCTGCGAGATGCCGATGTCGGCGGCGATCTGCGACTGCGTCATGTTCCCGAAGAACCGCAGGATCAGGATGCGTCGCTCGCGGGCCGGGATGGTGGCCAGCAGCGGCTGCAGCGACTCGCGGTACTCCACGCCCTCCAGCGCGGCATCCTCCTCGCCCAGCGTCGCGGCCAGGGTCGGGGAGTCGTCCTCACCGGAGAGCCGCTCGTCGAGGGAGCTGCTGCGGTAGGCGTTGGCCACGGCCAGGCCCTCGAGCACCTCGGCGCGCGGGATGCCCAGGTGCTCGGCCAGCTCCGAGGGGGTCGGTGCGCGACCGTTCTTCTGGGCCAGCTCGCCGACGGCGGCGTTCAGCGACAGGTGCAGCTCCTGCAGCCGCCGCGGCACCCGCACCGACCAGCCCTGGTCGCGGAAGTGCCGCTTGATCTCGCCGGTGATCGTCGGCACCGCGAACGAGAGGAACTCGACTCCGCGGGTCGGGTCGAACCGGTCGATCGCAGCGATCAGGCCGAGCGTGCCGACCTGCAGCAGGTCGTCGAACGGCTCGCCGCGGTTGCTGAAGCGGCGGGCGAAGTGCCGCACGAGCGGCAGGTGCTCCTCGACGAGGATCTCCCGCAGCCGCTCCCGGCGTGGGTCGTCCTTCTCCAGGGTCGCCAGCTCGGCGAACAGCGGGGCGGTCCGCTCGGCTCGCTTCCGGTTCTCCGACAGCGGCGGAGCATCGGGCTCGGGGGCGGGCGCCGCCTCGGCCACCGGTTCCGCCGGCGTTTCGACCGCGGGCTCCTCCGGGGTGTCGACGGGCGCCTCGGCGGCGGGGTCGACCGGGGTGCCCTCCGCGGCGTTCAGCGGCTCCTCCTCGCGGGAGTCGGTGGCAGCCGACCGGCTCACCGGGCCACCGTGAGGTTCTGCCCCGGACCGCCGTCCATCCCGGTCGGACGATGACCAGGGAGGTACTTCTCCAGCGAGATGACGGCGACCGGGGCTCCGGAACCGTTCCCGCCGGGCATCTCGCCCTCGGTGGACCGGCGGCCCTCGACCGCGTCCACCAGGGCGGCGAGCACCGCCCAGCCGAACCCGTCGGTGGGCACCTCGGTGCCGTCGGCGGTCGGCACCCAGGCGTCGATGTGCAGCCCGGCGCGGGTGGTCTCGAAGACGACGGTCAGCGGGGCGCCGCCCAGGGCGACGGTCGTCAGGGTCGCGCAGGCCTCGTCCACGGCGAGCCGGAGGTCCTCCACCGCGTCGAGGTCGTAGTCCATCCGCATCGCCAGGTCACCGGCCATCGCCCGTACCGCCGGCAGCTGGGTCGCTGTGGTGGGCACCCGCAGCTCCAGCCGCTCCGCGCGTCGTCCGTCCTGCGCGAGGGTGCCCCTCGAGTCGACCATCCGTCGTCCGCTCCTTCGTTGCCGGCGCGCTCGACCCTCGAGTCGCGGCGGTCTCATCCTGTCGGGCGGCCCGGCCACCGGTGCGGTCGGGCCGGACCCGGTCGGTGCACGAGGGGCTCTGCTACCCCCGCGACGTGGCTGGAAAACGTGGTGGTCGCCACGTCTTCCACCGTCCGTGTACGCGGTTGCCGCCACCGGGACCCTGTTGTTTCCTGGCCCGAGATGAGCGCCAGTTCAGGCAGTCTGCCACCCGCACCCGACGGCTCCCCGGACGAGGGGTCCGCCGTGCTGCTCGCTGCCCTGGAGGCGGCGTCCGATGCCGTCTTCTGCCTGGCCGCCGACGGCTCCGGCCCGCTGTGGGCCAACGCCCGAGCCCGGGGGATGGACGCCGCGCGCAACGGCCTGCCGGAGATCGCCGGCAGGCCGCTGGCCGACCTGGTCGACGTCGCGGTACGGAGCGGTCACGCCGAGACGCTGCACGGCACGCTGGGGGACGGCGGTCCGGTGGCGACGGCGACCGTGCGGCCGATGACCGTCGCCGGCGGGCCGGGCGCCCTCGTCGTCGTGGAGGCGCCGGCCGGTGACGACGTGCACCCTGCGCAGCGGTCGCTGCTCCCACCGTCGCTGCCGATGCTGCCCGACGTCGGCCTGTCCGGCAGCTACCACCGCGCCACCGACCTGTCCGCGGCCGGCGGTGACTGGTACGACGCCGTGCCGCTGGGCAAGGGGCGGGTGGCCCTCGTCGTGGGGGATGCCGTCGGCCACGGCGTGCCCGCCGCCGGCGCGATGAGCCGGCTGCGGGGCGCCATGCGCTCCACGGTGCTGCGGGATCCGGAGCCGGCGAGCGTGCTGGCCGCCCTGGACGCCTTCGCCGCCGAGATGGACGACGTAGAGGGCACGTCGGTCTTCTACGGGGTCCTAGATGCCGCGACCGGACGGCTGGTGTACAGCGCCGCCGGTCACCCGGCGCCCCTGGTCGTGCACGCCGACGGCCGCAGCTCCTTCCTCGACGTGACGCCGCGGCCGCCGCTGGGCAGCCTCCCCGGTGCGCCGGCGCCGGTGCACGAGGACGTGCTGCGCCACGGGGCCACGTTGGTGCTGTTCTCCAACGGCGCGGTCGCCGGTGCCGAGCAGCCGGCGGAGGCGCTCGAGCACCTGGGGCAGGCCGCCCGCGGGGTACTGGCCGAGCCCGGCGCCCTCGACGTGTCGGCGGTGGCGGGGCTCGCCGGCGCCATCGCCGAAGGGGCACGGCGGCCGGATGGCTGGCTGGACGACGTCGCCGTCCTGGTGGCCCACCGGCGGGCCACCACGCAGGAGGCGCTGCGGCTGGACCTGCTCGCCGTCCCCTCGGCGCTGCCGGGGGTGCGCCGTCGGCTCAACGCGTGGCTCACCGGGCTGGGCATGGGGGAGCAGGACCGGGTCGGCGTCATGGTCGCGGTCGGCGAGGCCTGCGCGAACGCGGCCGAGCACGCCTACCGGGGCACCGAGCCGGGGCCGATGTCGGTGACCGCGCAGGTCGACGTCGACGGCGTCCTCACCGTCACCGTGCACGACGAGGGCACCTGGCGGCCGCCCGACCGCGACCCCGGCGACCGCGGTCGGGGCTTGCTGATCATGCGGCAGCTCGTCGACGGCGTGACGCTGGAGGAAGACCACGGGACGACGGTGACCCTCAGCTTCCGGCTGCGCCGAACCCCTGACGAGAGCCTCGACGAGCACCGGTTCCCCGACAACGCCGACGTGGTCGTCGACCGCGACGGCGAGCGTCCCGTGGTCCGGGCGCGCGGGGCCGTCGACACCGCGGCCGCCGAGCAGTTGAGGATCAGGATGCTGGAGGCCAGCCACGGCGGCGCGACGCCGATGGAGCTGGACCTCGCCGGCGTCGGGCTCTTCAGCAGCGCTGCCGTCCGCGTGGTGCTCGCGATGGCGCGCATCGCCCGGGACGAGTCCTGGCGCCTGGTCGTGCACGCGCCGGAAGGTGGGGTCACCCGTCACGTGCTGGAGATAAGCGGGCTGGACGGGCTGGTCGAGCTGCGCTGAGGCGTGACTCTCCGTCCCGGGGGGTTTGCGGAACGGCTGCGGTGCTCATGCACCGCCCGTGAGACTGCGGCGCAGCGACGTGCACGGTCCGGGCTACCGGCGCCGGCGGGCAGGGCGGGCCTTCGCCTACTACGACACCGACGGCGAGCTGATCAAGGACGATCGCCTGGAGCGGATCCGGGCGCTGGCCGTCCCACCGGCCTGGAAGGACGTCTGGATCTGCCCGTGGCCCAACGGCCACATCCAGGCCACCGGGGTCGACGCGGCCGGCCGGCGGCAGTACCGCTACCACGACGCCTGGCGGGCCCGGCGCGACGCCGAGAAGCACGAGCGGGTGCTGGAGATCGCCCAGCAGCTGCCCGACGTCCGTGACGCGGTGACCTCGGCGCTGCGGACGCGTGGCCTGAACCGGGAGCGGGTGCTGGCCACGGCGGTGCGGCTGCTCGACCTGGGCGCCTTCCGGGTGGGCAGCGAGCAGTACGCCGAGGAGAACGGCACCTACGGGCTGGCGACCCTGCGCCGCGAGCACGTGCGGGTGCGTGGTGAGCGGACGTTCTTCTCCTACACCGCGAAGGGCGGCATCGAGCGCGAGATCGAGTTGACCGACCGTCCCACCGCCACCGTCGTCCGTCAGCTGCTGGAACGGCCCGAGGGCACCGGGGAGGAGCTGCTGGCCTACCTCACCGACGACGGGGAGTGGCGCGACGTCACCAGCGACGAGATCAACGCCTACCTCAAGGAAATCAGCGGCGCGGAGATCACGGCCAAGGACTTCCGCACCTGGAACGCCACCGTGATGATGGCCGCGACCCTCGCCGAGGGGCCGCCACCGGCGACGAAGACCGCCCGCAAGAAGGTCATCAGCGCGGCGTACAAGGCGGTCTCGGAGCAGCTGGGGAACACCCCGGCCGTCTGCAAGGCCAGTTACGTCGACCCTCGGGTGATCGACCGGTTCGAGCACGGCGAGACCGTGGCCGACGCGCTGCGGGCGGCGGGCGAGGCCGAGGCCGACCGGGACGCGCAGCGCACGCTGGAGCGGGCGGTCTGCGCGATGCTCTCGGCCCAGTGACGCCGACGGCCCCGCTCCGACGAGGAGCGGGGCCGTTCCGCGGCCCCCTGCAGGGACCCGCCGCGAGCTAGTGAGCGGCGGGGGGCAGGGGGTCCTTCTTCAGCGCGCGGGGCTGTCGGCGATCGTGAAGAGGTCGATCAGGCCCGTCACCTCGAGCGGCCGGGTGACGGCGCGGGTCGTGGCGATCAGCCGGAGGGCGACCTCACGGCTGCGGGCGGACTTCTGCGTCTCCACGAGCACGGCCAGGCCGGCGGAGCCCAGGAACTGGACACCGGACAGGTCGATCACCAGCTCACGTGGCTGCTGCTCGAGCTGGCTGTCCAGGGTCGAGCGGAGCACGGGTGCGGTGAAGGTGTCCACCTCGCCGACGACCGTCACCGTGACCGCGCCGTCGCTGTCGGTGGAGGTCGACAGCGTGATCACGTCGTCGAAGGGTGCCTCGGTGCCCTCGGTCGACACGTTGGGCTGCCCCTCGGCAGGCAAGTCGGAAGTGGTCACGGACAGTTGCTCCTCTCGGCGGCACCCGGACGGCTGCCCGCCCGGACAATCTACCGCTGGTGCGCCCCGGGGACTCGTCGTCCTCGGTGCGCCGGTGGTCGAACGTGGTGCGTGCCGGACCACCGGTCCGGCACGTGCGGCTGACTGCTGAACCGCTGACCCAACGTAGACAACCTGCCGGGCGCACGCCAACCCACCCCCCGGGACACGCCCGAGGGGGTGGCAGCGGGGGGTGGGTCGGCGGCGCCGAAGCGGGCGGCGCTCAGCCGTCGATGACGTGGACCGCGCTCTCCTCCGGGCCCTCGCCACCGATCGGCACGTCGGCGGTGGCCTCGACGTCGTCGGCCGTGCGGTTGGTGCCGGAGTCGCTCTCGGGCGTGGTGGACGTGTCCTGCTCGAGCTGGGCGTCGGCACGCTGCGGGTCCTCGGCCGGTCGCACGTCCGGGACGTCGTCGGGGATCTCCCGCTCGAGCCGGCCGGTGAGCGACTCACCCTCGGACTGCTCGAAGGCGGTCGTCCCGAAGTCGACCGTCGCCGTCGCGCTCTCGTTCGGCATCGGCTCGAACTGGGGGTCCTCCGCGCGCGCCTGGGTCGGGTTGTCGTCCTGCGCCACCTCGGGGATGCCGTCGTCCGCGGGGAAGATGTCCCGGGCGGTCTGCCCCTCGGTCTGGGTCGTGCCGTCGTAGGTGCCGGGGTCAGTCATCGGGGCCTCCGTTCGTCGGCGGGCGTGCCCGCGTTCGTCGCCCCTCAGGGGGCCGTGAGCCGGTCGGGGGACCGGCGTCGGACCACCGCCCTACCCGGCGCGTGCGCGGGCATGCGCCGGTGTGCGTCGGCGCACTCCCGCGCCGCCGGCGGCATGGCCGCCGCGCGGCTGGGGTAGCCGGGGGCCATGGCGATCGCAGACGAGGTGCAGCGGGCCGGCGCACCGATCTTCCGGTGGGCGCGGACCCAGAAGCGCGAGTACACGAACGGGGAGGCCCGGCCGCTGGGCAGTGACCTGGGTGCCATGGGCGTGTACGGCAGCCTCGTGGCCGCGGGTGCGGTGGCGCTGCGTGCCTCCGGGCGGGAGCTGCCGGAGCGGATCCCGTTCGGCGACGCCGCCCTGCTCACCATCGCGACGTTCCGGCTCGCCCGTCGGCTGGCCAAGGACCCGGTGACCGCGCCGATCCGCGCGCCCTTCACTTCGTTCCAGGGCCCCTCGGGCCACGCGGAGGTCGCGGAGGAGGTGCGGGAGCACGGCGGGGTGAAGCACGCCGTCGGCGAGCTGCTCACCTGCCCCTTCTGCCTCGCGCAGTGGGTGGGGACGGCGTTCGTCTTCGGCTACGTCTCCGCGCCCCGCGCGACCCGGCTGGCGGCGCTCACCATGGCCACCGTCGCCGGCTCGGACGTCCTGCAGTTCGTGTACGACGCGATCCAGAACGGCGCGCTGGCACCGGCCGGGAACGAGGACGAGGGCGAGGACCAGGCGCCGTCCTGACCGGACACCGTCCTCCGTGAGGGGGAGGAGGCGCGTCGTTCGCGCTGCCGCGGGTGCGACTCCGCGCCTATCGTGTGATCTTGACCCGGCTCCGGGTCCGGGACCGCCCGGGGAACCGGGTGCGAGGGAGGGGTCGGCATGCGATCGATCTGGCGGGGCGCCGTGTCGTTCGGCCTGGTCAGCATCGGCGTGAAGCTGTACTCCGCCACGGAGGACAAGGACATCCGCTTTCACCAGGTGCACGCCGTCGACGGCGGCCGGGTGAAGTACAAGCGGGTCTGCTCCATCGACGGCGAAGAGGTCGAGTACCGCGACATCGCCAAGGGTTACGAGCTGCCCAGCGGCGAGGTCGTGATCCTCACCGACGAGGACTTCGAGGAGCTCCCGCTCTCCACCCGCCGCGAGATCGAGGTCCTCGAGTTCGTCGCGCAGGACGAGATCGACCCGATCATGTTCGAGAAGACCTACTACCTGGAGCCCGACGGCCCGGCCGCGCGCCCGTACGTTCTCCTGCGCGACGCGCTCGAGAACGCAGGGCAGGTGGCGATCACCAAGATCGCGATCCGCCAGCGCGAGTCGCTGGCCGCGCTCCGGGTCCGGAACGGCGTCCTGGTGCTGCACACGATGCGCTGGCCCGACGAGATCCGCCGCCCGGACTTCGCCTTTCTCGACGAGGACATCTCCGTCCGGCCGCAGGAGCTGAAGATGGCCGAGGCGCTCATCGGCTCCATGACCGCGGAGTTCGACGCCACCGAGTTCACCGACGACTACCGCGAGGCCATGACCGCGCTGCTCGAGGCCAAGCAGAGCGGTGGCGAGGTCGCCGCGCCGGTGGAGACCCCCGACGACGGCGCCGCGGTCGTCGACCTGATGAGTGCGCTGCGGCGCAGCGTCGAGCGGGCCCGCGGCGGAGCAGCTGCCGACGACCCCGCCGCCGGTGGGACCGGCGGCGGCGCCGCGGAGGACGACGCGACCCCCGCGACGACGAAGGCCCCCGCCAAGCGGGCGCCGGCGAAGAAGGCGGCGGCCACGAAGGCTCCGGCGAAGAAGGCCGCCGCGGCGAAGAGCACGCCGGCGAGAAGCACGGCGGCGAAGAAGACCACGGCGAAGAAGACGACGGCGGCGACGAAGACCACGGGCGCCGACAAGCCGCCGGCCAAGCGCGCCCGCCGCAGCGCCTGACGTGCCCGCCCGCCCCGGCGGCCGGCGCGACGACCCGCTGGCCGAGTACCGCGCCGAGCGGGACCCGGCCCGCACCGCCGAGCCGGTCCCGCCCGCCGGGCAGCCGCTGCCCGCGGGCAGGGACGACACCTTCGTCGTCCACGAGCACCACACGCCCCGGGGCCGGGCCGGGGAGCGGGTGCACTGGGACCTGCGGCTGGAGCGGGGCGGCGTCCTGAAGAGCTGGGCGGTGCCCGAGGGTCCGCCGCTGGAACCGGGCGCGAACCGGCTGGCCGTCCCGACCGAGGACCACCCGCTGGAGTACGCCTCCTGCGCCGGCACCATCGCCGCCGGCGAGTGCGGCGGCGGGGAGGTGGCCATCTGGGACCTCGGCCGCTACGCCACCGAGAAGTGGGACGAGCGGCACGTCATCGTGACGTTCGACGGCCGCCGAATCACCGGCCGCTACGTGCTCTTCCCGGTGGACGACGGCGCCTGGAACCTGCGGAAGCTGGACGACGCACCTCCGGTGGGGAACCGGACGCCCGCGGCGCGATCCATGCCGCCGCCGGCGCCGCTGCCGATGCTGGCCACCGCCGGTCAGCTCCCCGCGGTCGCGGAGGACGGCGCCTGGGGCTACGAGTTCAAGTGGGACGGCGTACGGGCGGTCGCGACCGTGCGGGCCGGCGTGCCGACGCTGTCCTCGCGCAAGGGCACCGACATCACCGTCCGGTACCCGGAGGTCAGGAGGCTGCCCGGCGCGCTGGCCGGTCGCGACGCGGTCCTCGACGGCGAGGTCGTGATGATGGACGCCGCGGGCCGCCCGGACTTCGGGGCCCTGCAGAACCGGATGCACCGAACCGGGCCCGAGGTCCCGCGGCTGGCGGCGGCCGCGCCGGTCACGTACCTGGTCTTCGACCTGCTCGAGCTCGACGGGGAGGACCTGCGGCCCCGGCCCTACGCCGAGCGCCGAAACCTGCTCGACGAGCTCGCGCCGGCCGGGCACCGGTGGGTGCTGACGCCGTGGTTCCGCGGTGGTGGCGCCGACGTGCAGGCGGCCAGCGAGGAGAGCGGCCTGGAGGGCGTCGTCGCGAAGCGGCTGGACTCGCCCTACCGCGAGGGGGTCCGCAGCCCCGACTGGCGGAAGGTCAAGAACTTCTACACGCAGGCGGTCGTCGTCGGCGGCTGGCGACCCGGCCAGGGCCGCCGCGCGGGGTCCATCGGCTCGCTGCTGGTCGGGGTGCCCGACGACGAAGGCCGACTGGTCTACGTCGGGCACGTCGGCACCGGGTTCAGCGACCAGGATCTGCGCCACCTGCAGCGCACCCTCACCTCGCGCAGCGCGCCGCCGTTCGACGGCGCCCTGCCGCGCGAGGTGACCCGGGACGCGCACTGGGTCGAGCCGGACCTCGTGGGTGAGGTCGCCTACGCGGTGTGGACGGCGGACGGGCGGCTGCGGCACCCGTCGTGGCGCGGCGTGCGGGACGACCTGGAGCCCGACGACGTGGTGCGGGAACCGTGAGCCCGGCCAAGCAGCGGGTGGAGATCGCCGGGCGGCAGCTGGCGGTGAGCAACCTGGAGAAGGTGCTGTTCCCCGAGCTGGGGTTCACCAAGGCGCAGGTCATCGACTACTACGTCCGCATCGCGCCGGTGCTGCTGCCGCACCTGGCCGGCCGGCCGGTGACCTTCACCCGGTGGCCCGATGGCGTGGAGGGGCAGGCGTTCTTCGAGAAGAACAGCGCTCGGCACGCGCCCGAGTGGGTGCGCCGGGTGACGCTGCCGAGCCCCGGCAGCTCGACGGGCCGGGAGACGCTCGACATGGTCGTCCTGGAGCACGTCCCCGACCTGGCCTGGGCGGCGAACCTCGCGGCGCTGGAGCTGCACGTGCCCCAGTGGCAGGTGGACGACGACGGCGCGGCCCGGCTGCCCGACCTGCTGGTGCTCGACCTCGACCCCGGCCCGGACACCGGCATCGCCGAGTGCTGCCAGGTCGCCGAGCGGCTCGGGCAGCGGCTGGAGGCCGACGGCCTGGATCCGGTCGTCAAGACGTCGGGCTCCAAGGGGATGCAGGTGTACGCGCCGATCCTGCCGCCGACCGACCGCGAGCACCCCAGCCGCTACGCCAAGAAGCTGGCGCAGGAGCTCTCCACCGAGACGCCCGACGACGTCGTCTGGCGCATGGAGAAGGCGTTGCGCCCGGGCAAGGTGCTCATCGACTGGAGCCAGAACAACCCGGCCAAGACGACGGTCGCGCCGTACTCGCTGCGGGCGCGGGCCGGGGCCATGGTGTCCACCCCGATCGGCTGGGACGAGGTCGACGCCGTGCGCGAGGGCTCCCTCGACCCGGCGGCGCTCCGGTTCACCACCGCGGACGTGCTCGCCCGGGTCGAGGAGTACGGCGACCTGTTCGACGTGGCCGGCGCCATCCGTGCTCCGCTGCCCGAGGTCTGAGGTTCCCCCTGAGCGCCCCGCACGCTCCCGCACACCGCCCGCCGCCTGAGGCGCCGGAACTGTCGCACCTCGAACTATGTTCGGGTCATGCCGGTGGCCGATCTGGAGCGCTCCCCCGTGGAGGGCGTGCTGGTGGGCTGGGCGCTGAAGCGGTCGCCGTCGGTGGATCGTCTACCGGTGGGTGTGCTGACCGCCGCCGAGGTCGCGGCGGAGCTGGAGCGGGTGCAGGCGCGCAAGGCGATGGATGCCGCTTATGAAGCGGAGCTGGTCGTGGCGCTGGCGGGGTACCGGCCTGACGTCGACGATCCGCCGCCCGGGGCATCCCGGGGCGCGCCGGCGGGGGAGCGGGTCGCCGGTGCCCGGGGCATCGGAGTTCCTGCCCGACGAGCTGGCGGCGGCGCTGAAGTGCTCCCGGTCCTTCGCCGGCGGGGTGCTGGCCGACGCCCACCAGCTGGTGGACCGGATGCCGGCGGTGTGGCGGGCGTGCGGTGCCGGGGAGCTGGACTGGTTCCGGGCGCGGGTGTTCGCCGACGTGCTGGGTGCGGCCTCTGACGAAGTGGTGGCTGTGGTGGTGCCGGCGCTGCTGCCGGTGGCGGCGGGGTCGTCCTCGGGGCGGCTGCGCAGGCGGCTCGTGGCAGCGGCGATCGGTGCGGACGAGTCCTTCGCCGAACAGCGCCGCCGGCAGGCGGAGCGGCGGGCCGGGTCCGTACCTATGCCACCTTCGACGGGATGTCGCTGTTCGCGAGCGAGCTGCCGTCGTCGGTGGCCGCAGCGATGTGGTCGGTGATCGACCGGGCCGCGCAGCTGGCCCGCACCGCCGGGGACGACCGGCCGATCGGGCTCCTGCGCGCCGAGGCGCACGCCACCCTGGTGCTCGACCCGGGCGGCACCGCCGGTCCGGCGTTCACCGGGCACGTCACCGTGCTCGCCCCGCTCCCGGCACTGGGCCGCCCCCGCGACCACCGGGGCGCGGGCAACCCCTGCCGGCCGCCGGGGCTGCGACGGGCAGTCCGATGTCACGGGTGAGTGCGGTCCGGCCGTGAACGGCATCCCGATCACCTCGGCGCACCTGCGGGAACTGCTGGCCGGGATCGGCGCGCTCGGGCTCCAGGCCCCGCCCGGCGGCAGCCTGGCGGTGGCGATCACCGACGAGCACGGCGCGCTGCTGGCCACCGCCACCCCGACAGAGCTGTCCCGGCTGATCGCCCGCGGCTGCCCCGCCCACGGCGCTCACCGTGACCACGCCCTCGGGGATCACCCGCAGCACTCGCCCACCGGGCCTGCGCGACCCCACGCACCAACCCGCGCTGCCCGCGCCACCGCGGCCGCCACCGGACGACACGCCACCACCGTTCTGAGGACGTCGGCGTGGTGGCCTCAGGGCCAGCCTCGAGCGGCGGCGATGATCATGGCCGGCCGGAATGAGACCATTCGCCCATGTCAGTCGCAGGTCCGCACGATCCCCGCACCACCGACGTCGGGCGGCTGGTCGTCCGCTGCCCCGACCGGCCGGGGATCGTCGCAGTGCTCAGCGGGCTGATGGCCGACGTCGGCGCCAACATCACCGAGTCGCAGCAGCACTCCTCCGACCCCAGCGGCGGCACGTTCACCCTCCGGCTCGAGTTCGTGCTGGCCGGCCTGGCCACGCGCCGTCCCGAGCTCGAGCAGCGGCTGGCCGCGCTGGCGGAGGAGTGGCAGCTGACCTGGAGGCTGGTCGAGGCCGCCCACCGGCCCACCGTGGCCGTCTTCGTGAGCCGGACCGATCACGTGCTGCAGGAGCTGATCTACCGGGTGCGCGCCGGCGACCTGCGCGCCGAGATCGTCGCGGTGATCTCCAACCATCCGGACCTCGAGCCGGTCGCCGCCGCCGCGGGCATCCCGTTCCACCACGTGCCGGTCACCCCGGGCACCAAGGCCGCGGCCGAGGGGCGGGCGCTGGAGCTCGTGGGCGACGTCGACCTGGTGGTGCTGGCCCGATACATGCAGATCGTCTCGCCGGAGTTCTGCGCGCGGTTCCCTGAGCGGCTGATCAACATCCACCACAGCTTCCTGCCGGCGTTCGTGGGCGCCAACCCCTACCAGGCGGCGCACGACCGGGGCGTGAAGCTGATCGGGGCGACCGCGCACTACGTCACCGCCGAGCTGGACGCCGGGCCGATCATTGAGCAGGAGGTCGCCCGGGTCGACCATAGGGCGACGGTCGAGGACATGCGCCGGGTGGGCCGGTACGTCGAGCGGCAGGTGCTGGCCCAGGCGGTGACCTGGCACGTGGAGGACCGCGTCATCGTCGAGGGCGACCGCACGATCGTCTTCGCCTGACCCCACCCCGGCGTCGTGCGCGCAGGCCGCCGGAGACGTCGTCGCCCGCACGGTTCATGGGCAGGACGCCGGGGCTCCGGCGGTTCGTGATCGGCCGGCCGGGGAACCGGGTGACGGAGGGTTCGCGGACGGGCGGTCCGACTCACCCCGCGTGCCGTTGTCTTGACTCAATCAAGGAAAGCGCGTTGGATGGCCAGCGATGGAGACGACCTGGGCGCACCAGCTGCGGGAGGCCGGCCTGCGCGTGACGCGGCCCCGCCTGTCCGTGCTGAGCGTGCTGGCCGACCACCCCCATGCCGACGCCGAGACGATCGTGACCGGCGCGCGGCAGCTGCACCCCTCGCTGTCTCCCCAGGCCGTCTACGGCGTGCTCAAGGCCTTCGTCTCCGCCGGGATCGCCCGCCGGATCGAGCCCGCCGGGGCCCCCGCGCTGTTCGAGCTCCGGGTGGGCGACAACCACCACCACCTGGTCTGCCGCTCGTGCGGCGCGGTCGCCGACGTCGACTGCGTCGTGGGTGCGGCCCCTTGTCTGAGCCCGTCGGACACCGCCGGCTTCGTCGTGGACGAGGCCGAGGTCGTGTTCTGGGGGCTCTGCGCCACCTGTCGGAGCCGTGACCGGGAGGTCGCGGCAGGCACCGACGCCATGCAGGTCGAACCGCAGCACCACATCCGAGGAGGAGTAGGAGCATGACCGACGTCGCATCGCAGGGCACGGCGCCCAGCCAGGCCGGCAAGCCGGTCCTGACCAACCGTCAGGGCCACCCGGTCTACGACAACCAGAACCAGCGGACGGTGGGGGCCCGCGGCCCCGCCACCCTGGAGAACTACCAGTTCCTCGAGAAGATCAGCCACTTCGACCGGGAGCGCATCCCGGAGCGCGTGGTGCACGCCCGCGGCGTGACCGCCTACGGCTACTTCGAGGCCGACGGCACCGTCGGCGACGAGCCGGTCTCGAAGTACACCCGCGCCGCGCTGTTCCAGGAGAAGGGCAAGCGCACCGATGTCGCGCTGCGGTTCTCCACCGTGGCCGGTGGCCGCGACTCCTCGGAGATGGCGCGCGACCCGCGCGGCTTCGCGGTGAAGTTCTACACCGAGGAGGGCAACTGGGACCTCGTCGGCAACAATCTGGGCGTCTTCTTCATCCGGGACGCCATCAAGTTCCCCGACTTCATCCACTCGCAGAAGCCGGACCCGGTCACCTTCGAGGCCAACGTCGCCGAGCGCGCGTTCGACTTCTTCAGCCAGACCCCCGAGGCCTTGCACATGGTCTCGCTGGTCTTCAGCCCCCGCGGCCTGCCGGCGAGCTACCGGCACATGCAGGGCTTCGGCGTGAACACCTACAAGTGGGTCAACGCCCAGGGCGAGACCGTCCTGGTCAAGTACCACTGGCTGCCCAAGCAGGGTGTGAAGTCCTACACGGCCGCCGACGGCGCCGCGGTGCAGGCGCAGACGCTCGGTGCCCACACCAAGGACCTGTACGACTCGATCGCCAACGGCGACTTCCCGTCGTGGGAGCTGCACGTGCAGCTCATGAGCGACGACGAGCACCCCGAGCTCGACTTCGACCCGCTCGACGACACCAAGGTGTGGCCGGAGGAGGTGTTCCCCCTCCGCAAGGTCGGGACGATGACCCTGAACCGGATGCCCGAGGACTTCTTCGCCGAGAACGAGCAGATCTCCTTCGGCACCGGCGTCCTGGTCGACGGCCTGGACTTCTCCGACGACAAGATGCTGGTCGGCCGGACGTTCTCCTACTCGGACACCCAGCGCTACCGCGTGGGCCCGAACTACCTGCAGCTGCCGGTGAACCGCCCCAGGGTGCAGGTGAACACCAACCAGCAGGGCGGCCCGATGTCCTACGGCCGCGACAACGTGGGCGACAACCCGCACGTCAACTACGAGCCGTCGATCACCGGTGGTCTGCGTGAGGCCACCTACCCCACGCACGACGAGCAGGGCCCGGTCATCAACGGCCGGCTCACCCGCAAGCGCATCCCGCGGACCAACGACTACAAGCAGGCCGGCGAGCGCTACCTGCTGAGCGAGCAGTGGGAGAAGGACGACCTGGTGACCAACCTGGTCGGCGCCCTCCAGCAGTGCCGCCGCGAGATCCAGGAGCGGATGGTCTGGCACTTCTTCATGTGCGAGGACGAGTGGGGTCAGCGCGTCGGTGACGCGCTCGGCATCACCGCGGACGACGTCCGTGGCCTGCCGCCGCTGCAGACGCAGACCCTCTCCGCGGAGGAGCAGCAGCGCGCCGCCAACCTCGGCAAGAACGGTCCGCGCGACGTGACCGGCCTCGTCATGACGCACTGCGTGCCGAACGAGCACGTCGTCGTCGCCTGACAGCCGGCGGAGCATCGCCTGAAAGAGACCCCGGTGCCCCCCGCCGCTCGCTGGCTGGCGGCGGGGGGCATCGGGGCCGGCGGCGGGCCGCGACCGGGATTTCCGGTCGCGGCCCGCTGTCGTGCCACCCAGCGGGAGGCCGATGGGGGAGCAGGGAACCGGACGACCTACGGTTCTCGGGCACCTGATCGAAGACTTCGAGGGGACGACGTGAGCTCCGCCTCCACCGCCGCCGGCACCACCCCCCGCGCTGCAGCGGGCTGGGTGGCCCCGCTGTGCTGGATCGCCGTCCTGCTCGACGGCTTCGACCTGGTCGTCGTGCCCACCACGCTGAGCGGCATCTCGGCGGAGTGGGGGCTGAGCGCCGCCGGCGCCAGCACCCTCATCACCGTCGGCCTGGTCGGCATGATGGTCGGCGCGCTCACCATCGGCACGCTGACCGACCTCGTCGGTCGTCGGAAGGCGCTGATCGGGGCGGTCGCCGCCTTCTCCGTGCTCACCCTCCTGTGCGCCTTCGCGCCCAACCCGTTCGTCTTCGGAGTGCTGCGCTTCCTGGCCGGCCTGGGGCTGGGCGGCTGCCTCCCGACGGCGATCGCGATGGTCAACGAGTTCAGCCGGAGAACCCGCGGCGGCCGGGCGACGACGAGGATGATGACCGGCTACCACGTCGGTGCCGTCGCCACCTCGGCTCTGGGCATCCTGGTGGTCGAGCCGATGGGCTGGCGCTGGATGTACGTCATCGGCGCGCTGCCGGCACTGGTGCTCGTGCCGCTCATGCTCCGGCACCTGCCCGAGTCCGCCGCCTACCTCGCCTCGCACGGCCGTCGGGCCGAGGCGGAGGACGTGGCCCGTCGCTACGGGCTGGAGCTGCCGACCCTGGACGCTCCGGTCGACCCGCGCGCAGGGCAGGCCGGCGCCGGGAGCGCCGCCGCGAACCTGCGGACCCTCTTCAGCAACGTCTACCTGCGCAACACGATGGCCCTCGGGGTCACGTCGTTCATGGGCCTGCTGCTGGTCTACGGCCTGAACAACTGGCTGCCGGGCATCATGCGCGAGGCCGGCTACGAGCTGGGCGCGCAGCTCGCCTTCCTGACCGTGCTGAACCTCGGGGCGGTCGCCGGCCTCCTGGTCGCCGGTCGGGTGGCCGACCGGGTGGGTGCCCGGAAGGCCGGCATCGCCTGGTTCGCCGCCGCGGCGCTGCTCCTCGCACTGCTGTCGATCAGGCTGCCGACCCTCGGCATCTACCCGATGGTCTTCCTGACCGGCTGCTTCGTCTTCAGCGCCCAGGTGCTGGTGTACGCGCTGGTCAGCGCCGACCACCCACCGCACGTGCGGGCCACCGCCCTCGGCTGGTCGGCCGGCGCCGGTCGCATCGGCGCGATCGTCGGTCCCATCCTGGCCGGCCTCCTCGTCGGCGCCGGGATCGCCTTCCCGTGGGGCTTCTACATGTTCGCCGTGGTCGGTGCGCTGGGCGCACTGGCACTCAGCATCACCCGCCGCGCGTAGCGGGTCGAGGGCGTACTGGTCCCGACAGGCTCAGTCGCGGGGGCGGTTGCGGTCCTGGTCGGCCAGGAAGCGCTCGAACTCCGCACCGATCTGCTCGGCGCTGGGCACCTCGCCGGCGCTGCCGAGGAGGTCGCTGCCCTCGCGGGCGGCCGTGAACGAGTCGTACTGCTGCTCCAGGGCGGCGACGACCGCGGTGTTGTCGGTCGACCGGGCGATCTGCTCGTCGATCTCGGTCCGGTTGGCGTCGGCGGCCTCCTGCAGCGACTCGGTCGGCAGGCGGAGCCCGGTCAACCGCTCCAGATGCTCGATCAGCATGACCGACGCCGCCGGGTACGTCGCCTGGGCGAGGTAGTGGGGGACGTGGGCCGCGACTCCGAGGGCGTCCACCCCGGCCTCGCCCATGCGCAGCTCGAGCAGGGCCGAGACGCTGCCGGGGATGCGCATCTCGCCCCAGTACACGGGATAGGGCTCGATGAGCTGTCGTCGTGTCGCGTGCGCGGTGACGGTGACCGGCCGGGTGTGGGGCACCGGCATCGGGATGGCCTGCAGCGCGACGACGGAGGTCACCCCGAGCCGCTCGACCAGTTGCCCGACGGCGGCGACGAACCGCTCCCAGGCGTAGTCCGGCTCGGCCCCGTGCAGCAGCAGGAACGTCTCGCCGGCATCGTCCTCGACCGCGTACACCTGGATCTCCGGAGCCGTGAAGCCCTCGTAGCGGTCGGCGTTGAAGGTCATGCGGGGCCGGCGGGCGCGGTAGTCGACCAGGCTGTCGGCGTCGAAGCGGGCGACGACCTCGTGCGGCAGGGCGGCCAGCAGGTGCGCGCCGGCCAGCGTGCCGGCGGACGCGGCATCGAAGTCGCCGGCCAGGTCGTGCACGAGCACGAGGCCGCGGCGCTGCGACGGGTCACCGACGGCGGACTCACGGATGAGGAAGCGCTCGGCCGCCGGGAGCAGCTCGACGAGGTCCTCCGGTCGCTGGGGCACGGTCGTCCTCCTGAGGGTTCGTCCGGCGCGACGCACGATCGCGCCTGCCGGTACAGCCCCGGCGGGAGGCGCCGCATTCCCGCCGGGACCTCGGCGTCCCCGGACGCCGGCGGGGCCAGCGCGCCGTCACCGCTTCCCCGTCATCCTCGGGCGTCGGTCACCGGCTGCCCGTCGCCCTCCGGCGCCACCGGCTCCCGCACCAGGTGGGCGCCGGTCTCGTCGGCCGTGATCTGCGCGCGCGTGCCGTCGGGGAGGACCTCCGGCGACTTCCCGTCCAGCTGGTCGCGGGCGTAGCGGTAGGAGACGGCGATCAGCGCGGTCACCGGGACGGCGAGGAAGGCACCGATGATGCCCGCCAGGCTGCTGCCGGCGGTGACGGCCAGGATGACCACGGCGGCGTGCAGGTTCAGCCCCCGGCCCTGCAGGATCGGCTGCAGGACGTTGCCCTCGATCTGCTGCACGACGAGCACGATGCCCAGCACGATCAGCGCTGTGGTGAAGCCGCTGTCGACCAGTGCGATCAGCACCGCGAAACCGCCGGCGACGAAGGCACCGATGATCGGGATGAACGCGCCAAAGAAGGTGAGCACCGCCAGCGGGAGCACCAGCGGGACCCCGAGGATCCACAGGCCGAGGCCGATGAAGAATGCGTCGACGAACCCGACGATGGCCTGCTGGCGGATGAACTCCGAGAGCGTCGACCACGTCTTGTAGGACAGCGCGGCCACGTGCGGCGCGGCCGGCGGGCCGGTCTGGGCGGCCAGCCACGGCACCCAGCGGGGACCGTCCTTGAGGAAGAAGAAGGTCAGCACGAGGGCGAGCACCAGGTTGATCAGCAGGCCGCCGATCGCCGTGGCGCCCGTGACGGCGTACTGCGCGATGTTCTGCGCGTTGCCCTGGATCGAGTCGATGGCCTGGTCGACGGCGCCGCCGATCTGCTCCTGACCGAGGTTGAACGGCGGGCCGGTCAGCCACTCCTGCAGCTGCTGGAGGCCGACGCTGACGCCGTCGGCGAGCTCCTCGACCTGCCGGACCACCGGGGGTGCGATCAGCGCGATGATGCCGCCGAACGCGGCGAGGAACGTGATGAGGACGGTGAGCGCGGCCAGGGCCGAGGGCCAGCCGTGGTCGCGGAGGAAGCGCGTAGGGGGCCACAGGACGGTGGTGAAGAGCAGCCCCAGGACGACCGGGAGCAGGATGACCCACAGCTTGCCCACGACGTAGCCCAGGACGATCAGCCCGCCCACGATCAGCAGCAGCTCGGCCGAGGCGATGGCGAGCGACCGGCTCGCCCGCTGGAGGCGCTGCCCCCGCAGGTTGGTCGGAGCGGGGGCGTGCGTGGCGGACCGGACCCCGGCGTCCGGGGTGGGCTGGTCGGGCTCGACGTCCCCGGTCTCGTCCGGTGGCGGGTCGGTGCGACCGGGCAAGCGGATCCTCATGCTGCGATCTCAGCACAGATGCCGGGTCGGGACCGGGCGGAAAACGATCATCACACCCGCGTCGTAGCGTTCGACCCATGCCGAAGATCGCGACCGCTGACCGCGTCGACCGGAACGCCCTCCTGGACTTCCTCCGACCACGGCACCGCGCGGTGCTGGTGACCCGGCGGCGCGGTGGCGCCGTGCAGCTGTCACCGGTGACCTGCGGGGTCGACGCCGAGGGGCGCGTCGTCGTCTCCACCTATCCGCAGCGGGCGAAGGTCGCCAACGCCCGCCGCGATGCCGCGGTGTCGCTGTGCGTGCTCTCCGACGAGTGGGACGGGCCGTGGGTGCAGCTCGACGGCGAGGCCGAGGTGCTCGACCTGCCCGATGCCCTCGAGCCTCTGGTCGACTACTACCGCGCGATCGGCGGGGAGCACCCCGACTGGGACGACTACCGCGCGGCCATGGCGCGGCAGGGGAAGGCGCTGCTGCGCATCACCGTGACCGGATGGGGGCCCATCGCCACCGGGGGCTTCCCGGCGGACGTGGCCGACAAGCTCTGAGCCTTGCCCTCGCCCTAGAAAGCTGTCAGGCTTGCTCAGTGCCCTTCGTGTTGACGGTCGACCAGCGCGCCAGCCGGCGCGGCCCCGACCGGGTCGCCGACGTCCTGGCTCGGTTGAACGCCGACGTCTGCGCGGTGCTGTCGTTCGAGCGGACCGCCGGTGACGAGTTCCAGGGCGTCCTGGCCACGCCGGAAGCCGCCGTCGACGTCGCGATGCGCCTGGTGCGCCTCGGTGGCTGGAGCATCGGCATCGGCGCCGGCCCCGTCCAGGCCCCGCTGCCGTCGAGCACGCGGGCCGCGACGGGGCCGGCCTTCCTGTGTGCCCGGCGTGCCGTCGACGCGGCGAAGCAGCGGCCGGTGGGGCTGGCCGTGCGCGGCGCGGTGCCACCCGACGCGGCCGACGCGCAGGCCGTCCTGGGGGCTCTCGCCGTGCTGGTGGGCAGGCGCAGCGAGCAGGCGTGGGAGGCGATCGAGCTGGTCGAGGACGGACGGACCCAGGCCGAGGCGGCCACGGCCCTCGGCATCTCCCGGCAGGCGGTGGGCCAGCGGCTGGCCGCGGCCTCGTGGGAGCTGGAACGCGAGCTGCGGCCGACGGCGGCCCGGCTCCTGGGGAGGGCCGCCGGATGACCACCGGGGTCGTCCTCCTGCTCGGGCTGGTCGCCGTCGCAGGGTTCGCGCTCGCCCTTCGCGGCGAGCGGCCGGGAGCCGCGTTCGGCGCCGTGGCCCTGGTCGCCGCGCTGGCCGTCGCGGGGATCTTCGCCTGGACGACGGAGGAGGGCGGCGCCGGCCTCGTGCAGGCGGGCGCCCTCCTCGCGGTCCTGGCGGCCGTCACCGGCGGCGGCCCGGTGGCTACGGCGGTGCTGCACGCCGCGGACCCGGCGGCTGCCGGGGTGTCCGGCGGCCCCCAGGACCCCGACATCCTCCGCGGGGGTGCCTGGATCGGCGTGCTCGAACGCGGCGCGATCGCCGGCACGCTGCTGGCCGGCTGGCCCGAGGGGCTCGCCGTCGTGCTGGCGGTCAAGGGGCTGGGCCGGTTCTCCGAGCTACGCGCCCCTGCCGCCGCCGAGCGGTTCATCGTGGGCACGCTGGCCAGCGCACTGTGGGCCGCGGCGTGCGTGGGGGTCGCGGTCCTGCTCCGCGGGTGACCGCACGCCGAGCGGGCTGATCACGGGGCAACCACAATGGCGGGCGACATCCTCGCTCCTCCTGGAGGCCCCGTGCCCGAGACGCCCGCCACCGGCGCCGTCCGCAACCCCGACCTGCTCACCGTCTACTGCAACGACCACCTGGCCGCGGCCTCCGGTGGCATCGAGCTGGTCGGCCGGATGCTGGGCCGCCACCGCGGCAACCGGTACGAGGCCCCGCTGGAGCAGCTGCTGGACGAGCTCCGCGAGGAGCGGGCGGCGCTGCGCACGACGATCGGCGCCCTCGGGCTGCCGGTCCGCCAGTACAAGCAGGTGGCCATCTGGGCGGCCGAGAAGCTCTCCCGCGGCAAGCTCAACGGGCGGCTGCTCACCCGGTCGCCGCTCAGCGACCTGGTCGAGTTCGAGTTCATCGCCACCGCGGTGCTGGCCAAGCGGGCCGGGTTCGAGACCCTCCGCGCCCTCGGCGAGGTCGACGGCCGCATCGACGCCGCGCTGTTCGAGCGGCTCATCGACCAGGCCGACCGGCAGCACCACTGGCTGTCCGAGGCGCGGCGCGACGTCGCGGCGTCGGTCTTCGGCGGGCAGGCGCAGGCCGCCAGCGACGCCGCCGACACCTGAGCCGGATCGCGCGCATGTGCCACGCCCACGACAGCCGCCCGCCCGCCCCGCCGCGCAGCGGGCCGGTGCGCGAGCGAACCAGCACCACGCTCACCGCGGCCGACGGCACCGCCTTCTCGGCCGCCACCGCTCTGCCCGAGGGCAACCCGCGCGCGGGCGTGGTGGTCCTCCCCGACATCCGCGGGCTGCACCCCTACTACGTCGCCCTCGCCGAGCGGTTCGCGGAAGCCGGCGTGGCCGCAGTGGCGATCGACTGGTTCGGCCGGACCGCCGGGATCTGCGCGGACGGGGTCCGGGCGGAGGACTTCGACTGGCAGGCGCACATCCCGCGTACCACCCCGGAGGGCGTCGACGCGGACGTCACCGCGGCCGTCGCGCACCTCCGCGAACGGGTCGGCGCCGCGCTGCCGGTGGTGGTCGTCGGCTTCTGCTTCGGTGGCAGCCACGCGTGGCGGCTGGCCGGCGGCGGGATCGACCTCGCCGGCTGCGCCGGCTTCTACGGCCGGCCCGCCCTGGTGGGGGACGCCGCCGACCGCGCCGCACTGCCCACGGTCATGCTGATCGCCGGCGCCGACACCGCGACGCCGGTGGAGGACCAGCTGGCCCTGGCCGAACGGATGCGGGCGGCGGGTGCGGAGGTGGATGCCGTCGTCTACGACGGGGCGCCGCACTCGTTCTTCGATCGCTCCTTCGGCGACTGGGCCGACGCCTGCCGCGACGCCTGGGAGCACGTGCTCGCACTCACCGACCGCGTCGGCGGCGACCGGCCCGGTGGATGAGCCGTCCGGCCGGGCCTGGGGTCCGTCGACGGGCACCGCCGCGCACGTGGTGGAACGGTGCCGTGTTCCCGGGCCGGTGGAGCAGCGGTCTCCTACGCTGGTGTCGTGAGCGGCCAGCCGATCGATCCCGGAGTCATCGAACTCGCCGGGCGGGTCTTCGATCTGGCCCGCGGTGGGCACACCGAGGAGCTCGCGGCGTACGTCGACGCCGGGGTGCCGGTCAACCTCACCAACGACAAGGGTGACACCCTGCTCATCCTGGCCGCCTACCACGGGCACGCCGGCACGGTGGCCGCGCTGCTCGAGCGGGGCGCGGACCACGGTCGCGCCAACGACCGGGGCCAGACGCCGCTCGCCGCAGCGGTCTTCAAGCAGTCGGCGGAGACCGTCCGGCGGCTGCTGGACGGCGGCGCCGATCCCGACGGCGGGAACCCGAGCGCCCGGGCGACCGCGGCGTTCTTCGACCTGCCGGCCATGACCGCGATGCTGGACGCCCGCGGCTGACCGGCGCGCCGCGGCGGCGTGGTCGGACCAGGCGGGACCGAGGGGGAGGGCATGGCGGGACGGCGGGACTCGCCGGTGACGGGGCGGCTGCCGCTCGTCCGGGCGGAGCAGGGGGCCGCGGACCCGGCCGCCGCCGAGCGCGCCGCCGACCTGCCCACCGCCGCTGACGGCGGTGAGCCGCTGGTGCAGGCGCCGTCCAGCGGGCTGCCGCGCTGGCTGCTGCTGGTCGGCGGGGCGGCCGCCGCCACCATCGCCATCGCCGGGCTGCAGGCCGTCGCCTGGCTCGTGGCGCCGGTGTTCCTGGCCCTCGTCGTCGTCGTCGCGCTGGCCCCGGTGCAGGGCTGGCTCCGCCGGATCGGTACGCCCGGCTGGCTGGCCACCACGGTTCTGCTGCTGCTCGTGTGGGCGGTACTGCTCGCCTTCGTCGCGCTGCTGGTCGCCTCCGTCGCCCAGTTCGCCGCGCTGCTGCCCGACTACACCGGACGCGCCGAGATCCTGATCAACGACGTCGTCGCCGACCTGAACAGCCGGGGCATCGTCTCCGGTCAGTTGTCCGACCTCGTCCAGCAGATCGACTACGGGTCGCTGGTCGGCCTGGCCACCGACCTGCTCAGCCGGCTCACCGACGCGGCCACCACGCTGCTGCTCCTGCTGTCGGCACTGGTCTTCATGGCGATCGAGAGCAGCGGCTTCGGCCGCCGGATGGCGCTCATCGGCGCCGAGCGCCCGCACCTGCCGGTGGCGATGACCCTCTTCACCCGCGGAACCCGGAGCTACCTGCTGGTCAGCACCGTCTTCGGCGCGATCGTCGCGGTCGGCGACACCATCGCCCTGGCCTGGCTGGACGTCCCGGCCGCGCCGCTGTGGGGGCTGCTCGCCTTCATCACCAACTACGTGCCCAACATCGGTTTCCTGCTGGGCGTCGCGCCCCCCGCCGTGCTCGGCCTGCTCTCCGGCGGCTGGGGCGAGCTGATCGCGATCATCGTCGTCTACTCGCTGCTGAACTTCGTGGTGCAGACGCTCATCCAGCCGCGATTCGTCGGCGACTCCGTGGGCCTGTCCATGACCGTCACCTTCATCGCGCTGCTGTTCTGGGGCTGGGTCCTCGGCGCGCTCGGGGCGCTGCTGGCCATCCCGCTCACTCTGCTGGTCAAGGCGCTCCTGGTCGACGTCGACCCGCGGAGCCACTGGCTGGACGCGCTGCTGCGCGAGGAACCGCGAGCGCCCCGCACCATGCGGGCGCGCCGGCGGATGGCCGCCCGCCGGGCGACGCTGGCGTCCATGCGCAGGCTGCACCATCACCCGCACCGCCGCTCGGCCGCCGCGGAAGCCGGGGAGGCCGGGGAGGCCGGGGGAGCCGGGGAGGCCGGGCAGCCGGCCGGGGGCGACCCGCTGCGCGCGCAGTCCGAGCAGGCCACGAGCCCGGCGAGCCAGGTCTGAGCGGCCCGGAGCTGGTCGTCCTGGCCGGGTTGCAGGGCAGCGGGAAGAGCACCTGGACCGCCCGCACCCTGGCCGGCACCCACACCGTGGTGAGCAAGGACCACTGGCCCAACGCGCGGCGCCGTGAGGCCCGGCAGCTGCGGGTGGTCGCCGACCTCCTGGCGGAGGGGCGCGACGTCGTCGTGGACAACACCAACCCCTCGCCGGACGAGCGCGCGCCGCTGATCGCGCTGGCCCGGAAGGCGGGGGTACCGGTGCGCGCGGTCTGGATCGACACCCCGCTCGAGGTCTGCCTGGCCCGCAACGCCGCGCGCGAGGGCCGGGCGAAGGTGCCCCTGGCCGGGCTGCTCGGCACCCGGGCACGCTTCGTGCCCCCGTCCACCGCCGAGGGGTTCGACCGGGTCGACGTCGTCTGCGGCAGTGCCTGACCGCGCCGCCTCCCGGCCGCGCCGGACCATGTGGCCGGGGCCTCGACCGGCGGCCGTAACGTGTCGGGCGCAGCTCGCCGCGCGCCGGGGCCTCCGCCCCGGTGACCGCAGGCATCCGAGACGAAGGGAACTCTCATGAGCGAGGCAGGCACCACGGGCGCGTCCCGCGTGGCCATCGTGACCGGCGCAGCCCGCGGCATCGGCGCGGCGACCGCCCAGCGCCTGGCGGCCGACGGCTTCGCCGTCGCCGTCCTGGATCTGGACGAGGGGCAGGCCAAGGCCACCGTCGACGCCATCGAGTCCGCCGGCGGCCGGGCGCTGGCCGTCGGCGCCGACGTCAGCGACTCCGCTCAGGTGGAGGCCGCCGTCGAGCGGATCGCCGCCGAGCTCGGCGCGCCGACCGTCCTGGTCAACAACGCCGGTGTGCTCCGGGACAACATGCTGTTCAAGATGTCCGACTCCGACTGGGACATCGTCATGAACGTGCACCTGCGGGGCGCGTTCCTCATGACCCGCGCGGCGCAGAAGCACATGATCGACCAGAAGTGGGGCCGGATCGTCAACCTGTCCAGCACCTCGGCGCTGGGCAACCGCGGCCAGGCGAACTACTCGACGGCGAAGGCGGGTCTGCAGGGCTTCACCAAGACCCTCGCCATCGAGCTGGGCAAGTTCGGCGTCACCGCCAACGCCATCGCCCCCGGGTTCATCCAGACGGAGATGACCAAGGCGACCGCCGACCGCATGGGCGTGCCCTTCGACGACTTCATCAAGGGCGCGGCGTCGATGATCCCGGTGGCCCGCGTCGGCCAGCCCGAGGACATCGCGCACCTCGTGTCCTTCTTCGTCAGCGAGGGCGCCGGCTTCGTCTCCGGCCAGGTGGTCTACGCCGCCGGCGGCCCGAAGGCCTAGAACGAGGACCCCGCGTCCCCCGTCCCCCGCTCGCTCGGGGTGGGACCCTGGCGCGGGGTTGTTCCCGCAGGGCCGGGCAGCCGTTCCGGCTGCCTGGCCCTGCGTCATCTCTGCCCGCCCGAGGAGGCGTCATGGTCGACGACGACGACAAGGTCCTGGTGGAGCGCCGCGGCGCCGTCCAGGTGATCACGATCAACCGGCCGTCCGCGCGCAACGCCCTCGACGGCGGCGTCGCCCGGGCGGTCGCCGCCGCGGTGGACGAGCTCGACGCCGACGGCGACCTGCGGGCGGGCGTGCTCACCGGGGCCGGTGGCACCTTCTCGTCCGGCATGGACCTCAAGGCCTTCCTCCGCGGCGAGAGCCCGTCGATCGAGGGCCGGGGGCTGTGCGGCATCACCCGCACGCCGCCGCGCAAGCCCCTGGTCGCCGCCGTCGAGGGCTGGGCGCTGGCCGGCGGCTTCGAGCTGGTCCTCGCCTGCGACCTCGTGGTGGCCGGCCGCGGGGCCCGGTTCGGGGTGCCGGAGGTGAAGCGCTCGCTGGTCGCGGCCGGCGGGGCGGCGCTGCTCCTGCCGCAGCGGGTGCCACGCGCGATCGCCCTGGAGCTGCTCCTGACGGGGGACCCGGTGGACGCCGAGCGCGCGGCGGCGGTGGGCCTGGTCAACCGGGTGGTCGACGACGGAGCGGCGGTGGAGGCAGCGGTCGCCCTCGCCGAGGTGATCGCCGCCAACGGCCCGCTGGCGGTCGCCGCGACCAAGCAGGTCGTGCTGTCGGCGCCATCCTGGCCGGTGGAGGAGGCGTGGGAGCGCCAGGAGCAGATCGTCCGCCCGGTGTTCGGCTCGGAGGACGCCCGGGAGGGGTCGACCGCATTCGCCGAACGCCGCCCGCCGGTGTGGCGAGGCCGCTGACCGGTCGGTCCGCCGCCTCGTGTGGACGCGGTGGGAGAGGCATACCGGAGGGGGTCACGTCGTTCCCCCTGACGTGGCTTCCTCCGCCCTCCGCCTGCTCCTCCTCGGTGACTCCCTCGCCTTCGGCACCGGTGCCGCCCGCCCCGCCGACGCCCTCGGCCCGCGGCTGGCCCGAGCGCTGACCGACGACGGGTTCGACGTCGACCTGCACGTGCTCGCCGTCCCCGGCGCCGTCTCGGCCGGGCTGGCCGACCAGGTGCGCCGCGCCCTGCCCCTGTCCGCCGACCTCGCCGTCGTGGTCGTCGGCGCCAACGACCTCGCCCGGTTCGTGCCGGCCGAGCAGGCCGCGACCGCGCTCTCGGCCGCGGTGACCGCTCTGCGGGCCGCCGGCACCGACGTCGTGGTGGTTCCGGCGCCGGACATGTCGATGGTGCCGTTCGTGCCGCCGGCACTGCGGGCGCTGGTCCGGGGCGCCTGCGCGGTGCTCCAGCGGCGGCAGTCGCAGGTGGCGGCCACCGGCGGTGCCACGGTGGCGCAGGTGGCCGCCGAGGTCGCGCGCGCCTTCTCGGCCGACCCGGCGCTGTTCTCACCCGACCGGTTCCACCCGTCCTCGGCCGGCTACGCGCGCATCGCCGGGGTGCTCACCCCGTACGTGCTGGCCGCGGCCCGCGCCCGGCGGGGCGACGCCGCGGCCTGACCGCTCACGCGGCGGTCGGGGCGCGTACCAGCCGGTCGGACAGCGGCTCCACGAAGCGGGTGAGCACCGGCCCGGTCACCGCGAGCACGAGCACGTACCCGGTCGCGACGGGGCCGACGGCCGGGAGCCCGGCGGTGACCGCCAACCCGGCGATCACGATCGAGAACTCACCGCGGGCCACCAGCGCGGTGCCGGCGCGCAGCCGGCCCGGGACGGCCACCGCGTCCCGGGCCGCGGCGAACCAGCCGGTGCCGATCTTCGTGACGGTGGTGACCGCGGCCAGGGCCAGCGCGGCGGGCAGCACCGGCAGGATCGCCCCCGGATCGGTGGCCAGGCCGAAGGCGACGAAGAAGGTGGCGGCGAACAGGTCGCGCAGCGGGCCGAGGATCACCCGGGCGCGCTCGGCGAAGGACGCCGGCAGCGCCAGCCCGACGAGGAACGCGCCGACCGCTGCCGAGGCGCCCATCGCCTGCGCGGCGCCGGCGACCAGCAGAGTCAGCCCGACCAGCCGGAGCATCACCTGCTCGTCGTCGTCGTGGCTGAGCAGCCGGCCCAGCCGGTGGCCGTGCCGCTGCGCGGCCAGGAGCACCACGAGCACCGCTCCCACGGCGAGCCCCACGCCGGCCACCGCGGACATCGGGCCCTGACCGGCGAGAGCCACCACGAGCAGGGGCAGGAAGAGCGCCATCGCGAGGTCCTCGAGCACCAGCACCGAGAGCACGGCCGGGGTCTCCCGGTTGGTCAGCCGCCCCAGGTCCCCGAGCAGCCGCGCGATGATGCCCGACGACGAGATGTAGGTGACCCCGCCCAGCGCGAGCGCCCCCTGCCAGGGCAGCCCCAGGAGCAGCCCGGCGACGAAGCCCGGCGGACCGTTGAGCACCAGGTCCACCAGTCCCGAGGGCGCGTGCCGGCGGAACGACGCGAACAACTCGGTGGCGGAGAACTCCAGCCCGAGGGTGAGCAGCAGCAGGACGACGCCGATCTCCGCGGCCGCCTCCAGGAACGGCGCCGCGTCGTCCACCGCCACCAGGCCGCCCTCGCCGAGCGCCAGCGCGGCCAGCAGCACGAACGGGATGGGGGAGAGCCCCAGGCGCCGGGCCAGCAGCCCGAGCGCCGACAGGCCGAGGAAGAGCAGGCCGAGCTCGAGCAGCAGGGCGGCGACGTGGTCCACCGCGGGCTACTCCGGTCCCGCGAGCCGCCGGTCCAGCTGCTCGAGCCCGGCCGACGAGCCGATGGCCACCAGCACGTCGCCGGCGAACAACGGGTCACCGGGCGACGGGGAGGGGACCACGTCGGCGCCGCGGACGATGGCGACCACCGAGCAACCGGTCAGCGTGCGGGCGCGGGTGTCGCCCAGGGTCCGGCCGGCGAACGGCGAGCCCGGCCGGACGGAGATCCGGGCGGACTCGAGCCCGGGCACCTCGCGGGACAGGTCGGCGAACCGCTGGGTCAGCCGGGGCGCGCCCAGCACCTCGGACAGGGCGTCGACCTCCTCCTGGTCGAGCCGGAACGTCTCCCGCGCGCGGTCGGGGTCGCGCCGGTCGAACACCGCGATCTCCGCTCCGCCCTCCCGCTGCACCACGATGCCCAGCACCTGACCCGACCGGGTCCGCATCTGGTAGCGGACGCCGACACCGGGCAGCAGGGTCTCCTCGAGCTCCACGTCCGGCATCGTCGCAGATCCGCGCTCAGCCCAGCCGGTCCGCCAGCAGCTCTGCGAGGTGCCGGCCGCGCCGGCCGGCCAACTGGTCCAGCTGCGTGCGGCAGGAGAACCCGTCGGCGAGCACGACCGCGTCGTCGGGGAGGTCGCGGACGGCGGGCAGCAGCTGCTGCTCGGCCACGGCCACCGAGACGTCGTGGTGCCCGCGTTCGACGCCCCAGTTGCCGGCCAGCCCACAGCAGCCACCCAGCCGGGTCACCGTCGCGCCGGCCCGCTCGAGCAGCTGCGCGTCGGCCGACCAGCCGAGCACGGAGGCGTGGTGGCAGTGCGGCTGGGCGACGATCTCCGTGCCCGCCAGCGACGGCGGTGTCCAGCCCGGGGTGTCGCGGAGCAGCTCGGCGAGGGTGCGGGTGGCGGCGGCCACCTGCTCGGCCTCCGGCCCGCCGACCAGCTCCAGCGCCTCGCTCCGCAGCACGGCGGTGCAGGAGGGCTCGATGCCGACGACCGGTACGCCCGCGGCCGCCAGCGGTGCCAGCGCATGCACGGTGTCGCCGAGGATGCGCTTGCCCTTGTCGAGCTGCCCGGTGGTGATCCAGGTGAGCCCGCAGCAGGTGTCGGCGCCGGGAACCTCGACGCGGTAGCCGGCCGCGGTGAGCACCCGCGCGGTGGCGACCGCGACCTCCGGGGCGAAGTGGTCGGTGAACGAGTCGACCCACAGCGCGACCCGTGGCCCGTCGCCCGCCTCGGGCCGGTCGGCCCACAGCTGACGGAAGGTGCGCGGTGCGAACGTCGGCACCGAGCGGCGCTGGTCGATGCCCGCGCCCCACTTGGCCAGCGGGCCCACGAGCGCAGAGCCGAGCATCGCGTTGACCAGGCGCGGGGCCAGGGCGACCAGGTCGGACCAGAAGGGCAGCCGGCCCAGCGTGTAGTGCGCGCGGGGCCGCAACCGCCGCCGGTAGGACTGGTGCAGCACCTCCGCCTTGTAGGAGGCCATGTCGACGCCGGTGGGGCAGTCCGACGAGCAGCCCTTGCACGACAGGCAGAGGTCCAGCGCCGCGTGCACCTCGGGCGACCGCCAGTCGCGCACCGGGCCGCCGGGCGCCAGCATTTCCTGCAGCACCCGGGCGCGGCCGCGGGTGGTGTCCTTCTCCTCCCGCGTCGCGGGCCACGAGGGGCACATGACCCCGCCGGAGGACTGCAGGTCGGCCCGGCACTTGCCGACACCGGTGCAGCGGTGCACGGCCGTGGAGAAGTCCCCGCCGTCGTGCCGGTAGGCCAGCGCCAGGCCCTCGGTCAGCCGCGGGGCGACCGTCATCCGCACGTCGTCCTCGACCGGCACCGGGCGCACGACCACACCGGGGTTGAGCACGTCGTCCGGGTCGAAGACCGCCTTCACCCGCTCGAACAGCGAGAGCGCGGCGGGGGAGTACATGTGCGGCAGCAGCGCGCTGCGGGCCCGGCCGTCGCCGTGCTCGCCGGACAGCGACCCGCCGTAGCCGGCGACGAGCCGGGCGGCGTCCTCGACGAACGACCGGTAGGCGCTGCGGCCCCCGTCGTCCGGGTGGGCGGGCGAGCCGTGGCCGAAGGGGAAGTCGATGCGCACGTGCAGGCAGCCGTCGCCGAAGTGCCCGTAGGGCACGCCCTGCAGCCCGTGGTCGTCCAGCAGGGCCTCGAACCCGCGGAGGTAGTCGCCGAGCCGCTGCACCGGCACGGCGGCGTCCTCCCACCCGGCGTGCGCCGGCCGGCCGTCGGAGGTCCGGTTGGCCAGCCCGGCGCCGTCCTCCCGGATCCGCCAGATCGCCGCGGCGTGCGCCGGGTCGGTGACCACCATCGAGTCGACGGCGCCGGCGTCGGCGAGCACGCCGCGCGCCTTCGACTCGACCTCGGCGATGCTGTTCCCGGTCAGCTCGACGATCAGCCAGCCCGCGCCGCGCGGCAGGTCGGGGACCACGGCCGCCGGCACGTCCCGCAGCCGCTGCACGATCCGCTCGTCCAGGCCCTCGACCGCCGTGGGCTCGTGGGGCAGCAGGCCGGGCGTGGCGTCGGCGGCGTCGGCCATCGTGGGGTAGCCGAGCACCACCAGCCCGCGGACCGGGGCGTCGGTGACCAGCCGCACCGTCGCGCCGAGCACCACGGCCAGGCTGCCCTCGCTGCCGACGAGCGCCCGGGCGACGTCGAATCCGCGCTCGGGCAGCAGGTGCTCCAGCGAGTAACCCGACACCTGGCGGCCGAAGCGGCCGAACTCGGTGCGGATCGTCGCGAGCTCACCGGCGACCAGGCGGTGCAGGTCGGCGAGGACGCCGTTCCGCGGCGGAGTGCCCGGGCCGACGGTCAGGCGCTCGCCCGTGCCGGTGACCACGTCGAGGGCGACGACGTTGTCGGAGGTACGGCCGTAGCCCAGTGCCCGGGAGCCGCAGGCGTTGTTGCCGATCATCCCGCCGACCGTGCAGCGGTTGTGGGTGCTCGGGTCGGGGCCGAAGCGCAGGCCGTGCGGGCGGGCGGCCGTCTGCAGCGCGGCCTGGACCACGCCGGGGTCCACCGTGGCGGTGCGGGCGCCGGGGTCGACGGCGCGCACGCGGGAGAGGTACCGGCTGGTGTCGAGGACGACGCCGGCGCCCACGGCGTTGCCCGCGATCGAGGTACCCGCGCCGCGCGGGGTCAGCGGAACCCCCAGCGACCGGCACACCTCCAGGGCGGCGACGATCTCGTCGGGGTCGCGCGGGCGGACCACCGCGCGCGGCAGGACGCGGTACAGCGACGCGTCGGAGGAGTAGAGGGCCCGGGCCAGCCCGGAGTCGTCGACGTCGCCGATCCCCGCGCGGCGCAGCTCCTCGGCCACCGCCCGGCCGTCGTCGGTGCGCGTCGTCGGGTTCGCGGCCGGTGCGCTCATATCGTCGAGTCTGGTCCCCGCTCCTGATACGGGCACGAGCGGGTGGTCCGGAGGCGGGAACGGCCGTGGCCGGGCACCGTCGGTGCCCGGCCACGGCCGGTGGAGGTGTGCGGAGGTCAGGACGCCGGCGGCTCGTCCTCGCCCGACTCCTCGGCCTCGTCGGCCTCCTCCTTGGTCCTGTGCACCGCACCGTCGGCGTGCTCGGGCGGGCCGTAGACGGTGTAGAGCACCAGCGGGTTCTCGCCGGTGTTGAGGAAGTTGTGCTTCGTGCCGGCGGGGACGACGACCAGGTCGCCCTGCGCGACGTCCCTCTCGCTGCCGGAGATGACGGCCTTACCGATGCCGCTGACGAAGGTGAGGATCTGGTCGATGTCCTCGTGCGTCTCCTCGCCGATCTCCCCGCCCGGCGGAATCGTCATGATCACCAGCTGGGTGTTCCTGCCGGTCCAGAGCACCCGGCGGAAATCGGGGCTCTTCTCGGCCTCGGTGGCGATCGTGTAGTGGATGACGGACGCCATGGACGGCGCTCCTCTCGTCTCGGGGCCGGGTGGCGGACCGGCCGACAACGACCCGTCCGGGAACTGCCTTGGTGCTGCCCCGGCGTGCGGCCGAGTACTCCTCGTTCCCCTCCGCGACGCCGGCCACCCACCGGGCGGAACGGCTCAGTGGCGCAACTCACCTGTCGCTATCGGAAGGACCGGGGTGGCGCGGACGTAGGAGAGGGTGTGCACATGCCGCCTCCCGCACGCCCCACGACGCGTGCCTACGCCATGTGGGGCGTCGGGCTGCTGGCCTACGCGGTGGCGGTCTTCCACCGCTCCTCGCTGGGTGTCGCCGCGGTCGAGGCGCAGGAGCGGTTCTCCGCGGGCGCTGCGGCGGTGTCGCTGTTCCTCGTCCTGCAGCTCGCCGTCTACGCGGGTCTCCAGGTTCCGGTGGGGGTCGCGCTGGACCGGTTCGGGTCGCGCCGGATGATCCTGGCCGGAGCGCTGACCATGGCGGCCGGGCAGCTGGTGCTGGCCCTGGCCGGGGGCGTGCCCACGGCCGTCGCGGGGCGCGTGCTGGTCGGTGCCGGCGACGCCATGACGTTCATCAGCGTGCTGCGGGTGGTGTCCTTCTGGTTCCCCGGTTCGGCGGCGCCGCTGATCACCCAGCTGACCGGGATCCTCGGCCAGGTCGGTTCGATCGTCGCCGCCTATCCGTTGGTGACCCTCCTGCACGCCACGTCCTGGACGGCGACGTTCCTGGGGGCCGCGGCCACCGGTGTGCTGGTGTTCCTGCTGGTGCTGCTGGCCCTGCGCGATGCACCGGCCGGCAGCACCCGGCCGCAGGCCCCGGACCTCGCCCAGCTGCGCCACGGGCTGGTCCAGACGTGGCGCGAGCCGGGAACCCGGATCGGTCTCTACACGCACCTGGTCACCCAGTTCTCGGGAACCGTCTTCGCGTTGCTGTGGGGTTACCCCTTCCTGGTGGTCGGTCAGGGGCTGACCCCCTCGACGGCCGCGGGCCTGCTCACGCTGCTGGTGCTGGTCGGCATGGGGGTGGGCCCCGCGCTCGGCCGGCTCTGCGCCCGGTGGCCGCTGCGTCGCTCGGTGCTGGTCTTCAGCATCCTGGCGGCGACGGCGACGGTGTGGACCGTCGTGCTGCTGTGGCCCGGTCGGGCCCCGCTGCCGCTGCTCGTACTGCTGGTGGTGGTGCTGGGCACCAACGGCCCCGGCTCCATGATCGGGTTCGACTACGCCCGCACGGAGAACCCGGTGGAGCGGCAGGGCAGCGCGAGCGGCGTGGTCAACGTCGGCGGGTTCGTGGCCTCGCTGCTGACCATCCTCGCCGTCGGTGCGGTCCTGGACGTGCTCACGCCGGGCGTCTCGACCGACTACGACCTGGACGCCTTCCGGGCGGCGTTCTCCGTCCAGTACCTGTTCTGGGCGATCGGGCTGGCCGGTGTGGTCCGGCACCGGCGCCAGCTGCGGGACCGGTTGGCCCGCGACGGCGTCGTCCTCCAGCCGTTGATGGTCGCCGTACGCCGGCGCCTGCGCGGGGAGGGGCCGACCGGCTGAGCCGGGCGCCCGCCTTGCCGCCACCTGCTCCTCGCGGGCAGGATGCCTGGAGCGAGCGAGCCGGTCAGGGGGTGGGCGTGGACGTCGTGGTCGGTCTCGACTCGGGGACGACGGCGACGAAGGCGGTCACGGCGGGGTCCGACGGGCGGGTCCGGGACGTCGTCAGCGTCGCCTACCCGCTGCTGGTGCCCGCACCGGGCCGGGCCGAGCTGGACGCCGGAGCCCTCGCGTCCGCGGCCGTGGCGGCCCTCGCCGACGTCACCGCCCGCGCCCGCGAGCGCGGCGACACCGTCGTCGCGGTCACCCTCAGCGCCGCGATGCACGGCCTGGTGCCCCTCGACGGGAACGGGCGCCCGCTCGGCCCCGTGGTGACCTGGGCCGACGACCGGGCCGCGCAGTGGGCCCAGGCGCTGGTGGCCGACGGCCGGGCGCCGCAGCTGCACGCCCGGACCGGCACCCCCGTGCACGCGATGTCGCCGCTGGTGAAGCTGTCGTGGGAGCGGGTGCAGGACGCCGACCGCCTGGCCGGGGTCCCGCGCTGGGGCGGGGTCAAGGAACTGGTGGTCGCCACCCTCTGCGGCGGGCCGCACGTGCTGGACCGCTCCAGCGCGTCGGCGACCGGGCTCTACGACATCCGGGCCGGCCGCTGGGACGAGGAGGCGATGCAGATCGCCGGCGTGCGTCCCGGCCAGCTGGGAGAGGTGCTCCCGACGACGGCGGTGCTGCCCGGGCTGCGGCCGGAGGTGGCTGCGGCCACGGGCCTGCCGGCCGGCCTCCGGGTCGTGATCGGCGCGTCCGACGGGGTGCTCGCCAATCTCGGCATCGGTGCGGTGCGCTCCGACGTCGCCGCGGTCTCGCTCGGCACGAGCGGGGCGATGCGCGTCGTCGTCCCCGCCCCGACGGTCGATCCCGGCCGCCGGCTGTTCTGCTACGCGCTCACCGACGACGCCTGGGTCGTGGGCGGGGCCATCAACAACGGCGGATCGGTCGTGCGGTGGGCCGCGCAGGCGCTGGCCGCAGGCCTCGACGGCGCCCCGCCGCCGGAGGGGGAGGCGGCCGACGACCTCGATGCCCGGCTGCTGGCCGAGGCCGAGGCCGTTCCGGTGGGCAGCTCCGGCCTGGTCTGCCTGCCCTACCTGCTCGGCGAGCGGGCGCCCTGGTGGCGGTCGGGGATGCGCGGGGCCTACCTCGGGCTGCGGCGCGAGCACGGACGTGCGCACCTGGTCCGGGCCGCCGTGGAGGGGGTCTGCCAGCAGCTGGCGCTGGTGCGCGACGCCTTCGCCGCCACCGATGTGCCGGTGCGGGAGGTGCGGGCGACCGGGGGCGCGGTCGCCTCCCCGCTGTGGATCCGGACGCTGGCGGCGACCCTCGACCTGCCGGTGCGCGTCGCCGAGTCGCCGGAGGGCACCGGGCTCGGCGCCTGCCTTCTGGGCTGGCACGCCCTCGGGGAGCTGCCCGACCTGGACGCGGCGACCTCGCTGGTCGCGGTGCACGAGCCGGTCCTGCCCGATCCGGATGCCGTCGACGTCTACCGGCGGTTGCGCCCCCTGGTCGACCGGTCCACCGAGGCCCTGGTCGACGTCTTCACCACGCTCGACGCCCTGGACGACGCACCTACCCCACCGACCTGACTTCAGCGGAGGAGCCATGACCGACGCCGAACCGGCGCTGAGCGCCGGACCGCTGCTGCTGATCGCCGCGGTGGCGGTCGGCGTCCTGCTCTTCCTGATCATGAAGGTGAAGCTGCACGCCTTCCTGGCTCTCATCCTGGTCAGCCTGGCGGTGGCGCTGGCGGCGCGGGTCCCGCTGGAGGACGTGGTCACCACCATGACCACCGGCTTCGGCTCCACCCTGGCCAGCGTCGCGCTGCTCGTGGGCATCGGGGCGATGCTGGGCCGGCTCTTCGAGCACAGCGGCGGCGCCCAGGTGCTCGCCGACAGCCTGATCAGACGCTTCGGCGAGCAGCGGGCGCCACTGGCCCTGGGCGTGGCGGCGCTGCTGTTCGGGTTCCCGATCTTCTTCGACGCCGGGCTCGTCGTCTTCCTGCCCATCGTGTTCACCGTGGCGCGCCGGCTGGGTGGCTCGCTGCTCACCTACGGGCTGCCCGTGGCCGGCGCGTTCGCCGTCATGCACGCGTTCGTGCCGCCGCACCCGGGGCCGGTCGCCGCGGCCGGCCTGATCGGCGCCGACATCGGCCTCGTGCTTGTCTTCGGCCTGCTCATCGGCGTCCCGACCTGGTTCCTCGGCGGCTACCTGTTCGGCCTCTGGGCGGGGCGCCGGTTCGAGCTCCCCGTCCCCAACATCCTGGCCGGCGAGCCGAGGACGGCCGACGACTCCCCGGACCCGTCGGTGGAGGGCAGCTCGCCGGGGATCGCCGCCGGCGGGCGGACCGGCACGGAGACGGCGACCCGCCCCGCACCGCCGCGCTTCGCGACCGTGATCTCGGTGCTGCTGCTCCCGATGCTGCTGATCTTCCTGAACACCGGCCTGACCACGCTGGCCGCCGAGGGGGTCGTGGACGAGGAGTCGGCGTTCGTCCGCTGGGGGCAGCTGATCGGGGCGACGCCGATCGCGCTGCTGATCACCGTCCTGCTGGCCATGTGGGTGCTGGGCCGGCGCCGCGGCGACAGCGGTGCCGAGGTGGAGTCGGTGCTCAACAGCGCACTGGGGCCGGTGTGCGCGATCATCCTGATCACCGGTGCCGGTGGCATGTTCGGCGGCGTGCTGCGGGCCAGCGGCATCGGCGCCGCGCTGGCCGACGTCCTCGGGGACATCGGCCTGCCGGTCATCGTGGCGGCCTTCGTCATCTCCGCCCTGATCCGGGTGGCGCAGGGCTCCGCCACGGTGGCGCTGACGACCGCGGCCGGCCTGATCGCCCCCGTGGTGGCGGCCAGCGAGGGGCTCAGCTCGGTGGACCTCGCCCTGATCGTCATCGCGATCGCCGGGGGGGCGACCGTGCTCTCGCACGTCAACGACTCCGGTTTCTGGCTGGTCAGCCGGTTCTTCCAGATGGACGAGAAGACCACCCTCAAGACCTGGACGGTGATGGAGACACTGCTGGGCACGATCGGCTTCCTGCTGGCGCTGGTGCTCAGCCTCCTCCTGTGACTCAGCCTGTTCCTGTGACCGGGGCCGGCAGCGACTGCGCGGCCGGCCCCGCCGCGCGATAGTGAGGCATGCCGCTTCTCCCGCGCGCCGCCGCTGCCGGTCTCACCGCGCTGGCCGGGGTCGCCGTCCGCGACCTGCTCCAACGCGAGCACACCCTCCTGCGCAACTACCCGCTGGTGGGCCACGCCCGCTACCTGCTGGAGTCGATCGGGCCTGAGCTCCGGCAGTACCTGGTCGCGGGGAACAACGAGGAGCGGCCGTTCACCCGCGACCAGCGGCGCTGGGTCTACGCCTCGAGCAAGCGGGACAACAACTACTTCGGGTTCGGCACCGACAACGACCTCGAGTACACCGCGGGGTACCCCGTGATCAAGCACCGCACGTTCGGGCGGGCGGTCCCGGCCACCCACGTGCAGGCCGGGCAGGACGTCGACCTCCCGTGCGCGAAGGTGCTGGGCGCCGCCCGGGGCCGGGCGGGAGCCTTCCGGCCGCCGTCGGTCGTGAACATCTCGGCGATGAGCTTCGGCTCGCTGTCCGGCGCGGCGGTGGAGGCCCTCAACCGCGGAGCGGCGCTGGCCGGCTGCCTGCACAACACGGGGGAGGGCGGGATCTCCCGCTACCACCGGCACGGCGGGGAGCTGGTCTACCAGATCGGCACGGCCTACTTCGGCTGCCGTGACGCGCACGGGCGGTTCGACCTCGACCGGCTCAAGGACCTGGTCGCGGGGGCGCCGGTGCGCGCGCTGGAGATCAAGCTGAGCCAGGGTGCGAAGCCCGGTCTCGGCGGGGTGCTGCCGGCGGCGAAGGTCTCGGCCGAGATCGCCGCGGCCCGGGGCGTTCCCGAGGGCGTCGACTGCGTGAGCCCCTCCCGGCACGCGGAGTTCTCCGACGTCGACAGCCTGCTGGACTGGGTGGAGCTGCTCGCCACCGAGACCGGCCTGCCCGTGGGCATCAAGTCGGCGGTCGGCGACATGGAGTTCTGGGAGGAGCTCACCGAGCTGATGTCGAGCACCGGGCGCGGCGTTGACTTCGTGACCATCGACGGCGGCGAGGGTGGGACCGGTGCCGCGCCGCTGATCTTCACCGACTCGGTGTCGCTGCCCTTCCAGCTCGGCTTCTCCCGCGTCCACGCGCTGTTCGCGCGCGCCGGTCTGGCCGACGACGTGGTCTTCATCGGGGCCGGGAAGCTGGGCCTGCCCGACAACGCCGTGGTCGCCTTCGCGCTCGGCTGCGACATGGTGAACGTCGGGCGGGAGGCGATGCTGGCCATCGGCTGCATCCAGGCGCAGAAGTGCCACACCGACACCTGCCCGACCGGGGTGGCCACGCAGAACTCCTGGCTGGCGCACGGGCTGGACCCGGCGCTGAAGTCGGCCCGGGCCGCCAACTACATCCGCACGCTGCGCCGCGACCTGCTGAAGGTGGCCGAGGCGTGCGGTGTCGAGCACCCGAGCCTGATCGACACCGACTCGGTGGAGGTGCTCACCGGCCGGACGGCGTCCCGCCCGCTGCGCGAGGTGTACGGGTACGAGCCGGGCTGGGGTCTGCCGTCGGCGGCCGACCGGGCCGCCGTCGTCGCGCTCATGACCGGCGAGGGGTCCGAGGGCGGTACCGCGCCCCCGTCGGAGGACGCCGTCGGCTGAACGAGGACCCCGTCCGGCGCCGGCCGCGCGGCGGGTGCGGGTGACCGGTCGATGACGTCGGGACGGATGTGCGTGCTTCGGTGCGGGCCGGGGCACAGCACGGGAGGCACATCCGCTCCCGACCTGTGGTCGGCCCGCCTGGAGGAGAACCCATGAACCGCACGTCCCTGCCCACCCGTCGCTGGCGCTCGGCCGCAGCCGGGATCGCCATCGCGGCCGCTTCGTTCACCATGACCGCCTGCGGCGGCGAGGAGGCCGTGGACGAGGGCGGCATCGTCGAGCAGGAAGGCGGCGAGCAGGAAGGCGGCGAGCAGGAGGACGACTGATCCCTCGGCCTCCGGCCGGAGCGGCCCCCTGCCGGCGCCCGTCGCGATCGTGCCGGCGGTCGGGGCAGGGGGCGTTCCTCAGGCGCCGGAGCCGCGGAGCAGGTCCTCGAAGGAGCCGACCGGGTCGGCGAACGGGTCCGCCGGGGCGGCCGGTGGCCGTCCGGCCACCAGGTCGGCGAGCTCGCCGGCGGCCCGGTGCGCCCGCCCCGTGAGAGCCGGGCTGCCGGTCTCGCCGCCGGCCCAGTCCTCCGACGCGGCGAAGACCGCGGTCGGGGCGACCGTCGCCCGGAGGTAGGCGAACAGCGGCCGCATGGCGTGCTCCAGGGCCAGCGAGTGCCGCGCCGTGCCGGCGGTGGCGCCGAGTAGCACCGGCTTGCCGGCCAGCGCCTCCTTGTCCAGGACGTCGAAGAAGGTCTTGAACAGGCCGCTGTAGGACGCCGAGAAGATCGGTGTCACGGCGATCAGGCCGTCGGCGCCCACCACCGTGTCCACCGAGCCCCGCAGCGCCTCGTTGGCGAAGCCGGTGACCAGGTTGTCGGCGAGGTCGCGGGCGTGCTGCCGCAGCTCGACCACCTCGACCGTGGCGGTGACGCCCCGCTCGCGGAGGGCCTCCACCGTGGCCGTGGTCAGCCGGTCGGCCAGCAGCCGGGTGGACGACGGGACGCCCAGCCCGGCGCTGACGACGGCGAGGGTGCGGGTGCTCATCGGGTCACCGCCTCAGGGGTGCGCCCGGTGACGTCGTCGCCACCGGCGTGGACCGTCGTGTCCGTGCTGCCGCCGGCCGCCGCGACCCGCGCGGCGTGCGTGGGGGCCTCGGGCACGTGCGCCGGCTTACGGGCGGCGAACTCCTTCCGCAGCACCGGGACGACCTCCTCGCCCAGCAGGTCGAGCTGCTCGAGCACCGTCTTCAGCGGCAGCCCGGCGTGGTCGACGAGGAACAGCTGCCGCTGGTAGTCGCCGACGTAGTCGCGGAACCCGAGCGTCCGCTCGATGACCTGCTGCGGCGAGCCGACGGTCAGCGGGGTTTCCCGGCTGAAGTCCTCCAACGAGGGGCCGTGGCCGTAGACCGGCGCGTTGTCGAAGTAGGGGCGGAACTCGGCGACGGCGTCCTGGCTGTTCCTCCGCATGAACACCTGGCCGCCGAGGCCGACGATCGCCTGGTCGGCGCTGCCGTGGCCGTAGTGCTCGTAGCGGCGGCGGTAGAACTCGACCATCCGCTGGGTGTGCTCCTTCGGCCAGAAGATGTGGTTGGAGAAGAAGCCGTCGCCGTAGTACGCGGCCTGCTCGGCGATCTGGGGGGAGCGGATCGAGCCGTGCCACACGAACGGCGGAACGCCGTCCAGCGGGCGGGGTGTCGAAGTGAAGCCCTGCAGCGGGGTGCGGTACTTGCCCTGCCAGTCGACGACGTCCTCGGTCCACAGCCGGCGCAGCAGCGCGTAGTTCTCGACGGCGAGCTCGATGCCGTTGCGGATGTCCTGCCCGAACCAGGGGTAGACCGGGCCGGTGTTCCCGCGGCCCATCATCAGGTCGACCCGGCCCTCGGCCAGGTGCTGCAGCATCGCGTAGTCCTCGGCGATCTTCACCGGGTCGTTGGTGGTGATCAGCGTCGTCGACGTCGACAGCTGCAGCGTCCGGGTCCGCGCCGCGATCCACGCGAGCGTGGTGGTGGGGGAGGAGGAGAAGAACGGCGGGTTGTGGTGCTCGCCGAGGGCGAAGACGTCGAGGCCGACCTCCTCGGCCTTCTGCGCGATGGCCAGCACCGCCTTCAGCCGCTCCGCCTCGGTCGGGGTGCGCCCGGTCGTCGGGTCGGTGGTGATGTCGCTGACGGTGAACACGCCGAACTGCATCTCGGTCTCCGCATCTGGTTGAGAGTGCAATTATCCCTGCCGGGTGAACGCGCCGCACCGGCCCGATATGCCCGGGTGCCCGATGGGGTGGAGGCGAGGCGGCGGCAGCGCCGCGTAGTCGTTCCAGTACGCGCCGGCGTGGCACCGCCGGGGTGGCGGCGACACGGTCACGGACCCGTCACAGCGGCCCGCGAGCCGGGTGGCCCTCTGGCAGATTCCGCCTCACCTACTTCCCAGGGGGGCCGTCCGGATGCTCCGGCATGTCGAGTTCGTCGCCAATCGTGTCCAGGACGAGGAGGTGCCGCCGGACGCGCCCGATGCCCGGGTTCCGCGGCCGGCGGGCGCCCTGGAGACGTTGCTGGACCACCGGCCGGCCTTCCGCGGTGCACTGCGCGGCTACGACCGGATGGAGGTCGACAACTACGTCGCCTGGGCCGAGGGGGAGCTCTCGGCCGCGCACCGCGAGCGGGAGCACCTGCTCGACCGCGTGGTCGCCTGCGGGACGGAGCTGGAGATCTCCCGCCGCCTGCTGGCCGAGCAACCCGTCGGGCGCGAGCGGCCGGTGGTCAGCGCCCGGGTCGGAGAGGTCCTGCGGCTGGCGGAGAACCAGGCGGCCCAGGTGCTCGACGCGGCCGAGGCGGATGCGGCGCAGGTGCTCGCCGACGCCCGCCTCGAGGCCGACGCGCGGCTGCGCAAGGCGCACGAGATCAAGGAGATGGCGATCGACGTCGCCGATCAGCTCCGGGTGAACGCCCAGCGGGACCGCGCCGAGGGGGCCGCCGTGCTGGAGAGGGCGAAGGCCGAGGCCGCCGAGCTGCTCAGGGTGGCCGCCGCCGAGCGTGACCGCGCGGCTGCCGAGTCGGCGGCGGAGCGCGACCGCCTCGCCGCCGAGGCCACCGCCGAACGGGACCGGCTGGCCGCCGAGGCCGCTGCCGAGAGGGGCGAGCTGGCCCGGGCGGCGGCCGCCGAGCGCGAGCAGGCCGCGGCGCAGGCCCAGCGGGACCGCGAGTCCGCCGACGACGTCGCGGGCGCCCGGCTCGCCGCGATCAGGGCGGAGGTCGACGACCTCTGCCGCCAGCGCGACCAGGCCCGGGAGTCCCTGCGGTGCCTCACCGACCGCATCGGTGCGGCACTGCAGGCCGTGGGTGTCCCGCCGGCCGACGAGCTCGTGCTGCTGGGTGGCCGGACCGAGCCCGTCTCGGGTTGACGGTGCGCCGTCCGCCGCCGGTGACGTGCGCGTCGCCGCGTGATGAGAGGCTGACCGTGTCGGTGATCACGCCGGCGCGCACCAACGTGGAGGGCAGCGGTGGACGAGGTCCGTAAGGTCGTTCAGGTCGACGGTGGCGTCGTGGTCGGGCACGACGGCTCGAAGTGCGCGCAGGAGGCGCTCCGCTGGGCGGCACGGTTGGCCCGCCGGGCCGACGTCGACCTGCACGTGGTCCGCGCCTGGTCGATGACCACCGCACCGCACCCCGCCACCTGGGAACCCGGCTACGTGCCGCCGCTGCCCGACTGGGAGCAGGCCGTGCTGGAGGAGCTCACGGCGCACGTCGCCGCGGCCGGGCTGGACCCCGCCGCGCGGGTCACCTGCCACGTCGTCCACCGGCCGCCGGTGCAGGGCCTGCTCGCCGCCGCAGAGGGCGCCAACCTGGTGGTGGTCGGCGCGCGTGGCCGCGGCGGGTTCTCCGGCCTGCTGCTCGGCTCGGTCAGCGACCAGCTGGTGCACCACGCGGCCTGCCCGGTCACCGTGGTCCGCACCGGCGCCGGCGGCCGCGACTTCACGACCGCCGGGGCCGGCTCCGCCGTCGTCGGGGAGTGACCCCGGTGGCCTCCGGGGCCGGCGGGCAGTCTGCCGCTGACCTCCGGACCGGCCGCGGAGTGGGAGCGGGAGGATCGGCGCGCGCGACGTCGGTGGGGCGACGGTGGTGCCGATCGGCGAGGGGCCGGAGGGCGTCCTGGTCGACGGGGCGGGGCGGGTGTACACGGGTCTGGCCGACGGGCGCATCGTGCGCGCCGGCGGCCCACCGGTCGGGTCGGCACCGTGGCGCGCGTGCCAGGCCGGCCGCCGGGCGTTGAGTGCCTCGACGACCACGAGCTGCTGGTCTGCGCGTCGGACGCCGGCCTGCCGGCCGTCTCCTCGCTGTACTTCCGGATCCCGCGGCGGCGCGCCGACCTGGTGCGGCGGACCACGACGACCGGTCGTTCCGCCGGACGCCCGACGGCACGGTGATCGAACTGCTCGACTGCGCGCGCCGCTGCGCGCCCTGCTCAGCATGCTCAGTCGGGGACCGCAGCGCCGTAGACGGCCGAGAGCCAGATGCCGAGGAGCACGTCGACGACCCGCTCCTCGGGGACGGCCGGCCCGTCCCCGCTGAACGTCGCGTAGAGCACCCGCTCGTTCATCGACGTCAGGGCGACGGCGAGGTCGCGCGAGGGCAGCCCCGGCGGTGCGGCCCCGCGTGCCCGCTCGGCGTCGACGGCCGCGGCGCACTGCTGCACCCAGCGCTCGAACACCTCCGACCACAGCGCCCGGACCTCGTCGTTCGTGGAGCGCGCCTGCGCCCAGGCGACGGTGAGCGACCGGTGCGCGCGGAAGGTGTCGTAGTAGGCGCCGATCGCTCGCGCCCAGCCGTCCCGCGCACCGGTGGCCGGTGTTCCGAAGGCCCGCTGCATCGCGGCGTCGGCCTCGGCGACCACGCGGTCGAGCAGGGCGAGCAGGACGGCGTCCTTGGAGGAGAAGTAGAAGTAGAACGTGGGCCGGGAGATGCCGGCGCCACGCGCGAGGTCGTCGACCGAGATGGCGGCGAGCGGCCGCTCGGCGAGGAGGCGCTCCGCGGTGGCGAGGATCGCCAGTTCCCGGTCGTCGCCGGAGCGCCGGGCGGGCCGCCGGCCGCGCCCGGCGCTGGGGAGCTCACCCGTGGCAGCCGGCACGGCACGCAGACTAGCCGCACCGGCCCGCGTCTCGACGTCGTGTTGACTGAGTCGACACGCCGTCGATACCGTGCGCCGCGCACCGTCGCGACGGCGCAGACCCAGTTCCGGCCCGCGCCGGACGAGCGAACCGGAGACAGGCATGCCAACCGAGCACGTGGACGTCCTGGTCGTCGGCGCCGGCCTCTCCGGCATCGGTGCCGCCTGCCACCTGGAGAAGGATCGGCCGGGCACGAGCTATCTGGTGCTGGAGTCCCGCGCCGCTCTCGGGGGCACGTGGGACCTGTTCCGCTATCCGGGGATCCGGTCGGACTCCGACATGTTCACCCTCGGCTACTCCTTCCGCCCGTGGAACGAGGCGAAGTCGATCGCCGACGGACCCGCCATCCGCCGGTACATCGAGGAGACGGCGCGCGAGTACGGGGTCACCGACAACATCCGGTACCACCACCGCGTGCTCTCCGCGGAGTGGTCGACGCCGAACAGCCGGTGGACGGTCACCGCCGAGCGCACCGACACGGGTGAGACGGTGCGGCTGACCTGCTCGTGGCTGTCGGTCTGCTCCGGCTACTACCGCTACGACGAGGGCTTCCGCCCCCGCTTCGAGGGCGAGGAGCGGTTCCGCGGAGAGCTGGTGCACCCGCAGCACTGGCCCGAGGACCTCGACATCACCGGCAAGAAGGTCGTGGTGATCGGCAGCGGCGCCACCGCCGTCACCCTCGTGCCCAACCTCGCCGAGCAGGCCGAGCACGTGACCATGCTGCAGCGCACGCCGAGCTACGTCATGTCGCTGCCGAGCCGGGATCCCCTGGCGCAGTGGCTGCGCGCCAAGCTGCCGGCCCGGGCCGCCTACCCGATCGTCCGCTGGAAGAACGTGCTCACCAGCACCGCGCTGTACCAGCTCAGCCGCCGTCGCCCGGCGATGGTCCGGAAGCTGATCCGCCGGCTCACCGAGAAGCAGCTGCCGGCCGGGTTCGCCGTCAGCATGCACTTCAACCCGCCCTACGACCCGTGGGACCAGCGGCTCTGCCTCGTCCCGGACGGCGACCTGTTCCGCTCCCTGCGGCAGGGGAGGGCCTCGATCGCCACCGACCGGATCCGCACCTTCACCGAGGACGGCATCGAGCTGGAATCGGGAGAGCACCTCGCCGCCGACGTCGTGGTCACCGCGACCGGGCTGAACCTGCTCCCGGCCGGCGGCATGACCCTCGCCGTGGACGGAGAGCCCGTCGAGCTGCCCGAGACGGTCTCCTACAAGGGGATGATGCTCTCCGGCGTGCCCAACTTCGCCATGGTCATCGGCTACACCAACGCCTCCTGGACGCTCAAGGCCGACCTGGTCAACGGCTACGTCGTCCGGCTCCTCGACCACATGGACGCGCACGGCTACGTGTCGGCGACCCCGGTCGCCCCGCCGGAGGGGGCTGACGCGCCGTTCCTGGACCTCGCGGCCGGGTACGTGCAGCGCAGTCTCGCCGGCCTGCCCAAGCAGGGCGGCCGCGCGCCCTGGCGGCTGCACCAGAACTACCTGCGCGACGTCGCGCTGATGCGCCGTGGCTCCCTGGAGGACGAGGGCATGACCTTCCAGCCGCGAGCGCTGGCCGGCGCCGTCCCCGAGCGGACGATGGCGTGATGGGTCCCTACGCGTTCGCGGGCGGAACGGCCGTCGTCACCGGTGCGGCGAGCGGCATCGGCGAGGCGCTCGCCGCGCAACTGGCCGGGCGGGGCAGCCACCTGGTGCTGCTGGACCGCGAGGCCGAGCGGCTCGAGGGTGTGGCCGGGCGGATCCGTGCCGACCACCCGGGGCTGCGGATCGCCACCCACGTCGTCGAACTCGCCGACGACGAGGCGACCGCCCGGGTGGCGGCGACGCTCGTCGCCGAGCACCCGGAGACGACGCTGCTGGTCAACAACGCCGGAGCCGCGCTCGGCGGGCGCTTCGACCAGGTCACCCTGGAGGAGTTCGAGTGGGTGATGGCGATCAACGTGCGCGCCGTCGTCCGGCTCACCCACACCCTGCTGCCGGTGCTCAGGACGCACCCCGGCGCACACGTGGTGAACCTGTCCAGCGTCTTCGGCATCGTCGCCCCGGCCGGCCAGGCGGCCTACGCGGCCAGCAAGTTCGCCGTCCGGGGGTTCACCGAGGCGCTGCGGCACGAGCTGGCCGAGGACGGCATCGGCGTGACGGTGGTGCACCCCGGCGGCATCCGCACGCGCATCGCCGAGAGCGCCCGGACCGGCTCGGGCGTGTCGGTGGCGGAGTACGAGAAGGGGCGCAAGCAGTTCGCCAGGCTGCTCCGGATGCCGCCGGAGGACGCTGCCGCACAGATCGTCGCGGCAATCGAGCGTCGTCGTCCGCGGCTGCTGATCGGCTGGACCGCGAAGGTTCCCGACGTGCTGGTGCGGCTCGTGCCGGGCAGCTACTGGCGGCTGATCGCCCGTCGGGCGGCACCGGCGAAGCCGACGAGCTGACCGGTCGCGGCGCTCGGGGAGCGTTCCCCGAGGCGTCCCCGGATCAGCACCTGCAACGCCGGGAGCAACGCCCGATGGTGGTGGTCGACGAGGCGCTGGGTTGCGGCCGACCGGGGGAAGCTGCCGTCGTGGGCGCCGCAGGCCTGGGCGACGGCACCTCGGTTGCGCCGTCGTCCCGCCGGTGCGGTTGACTGCCTCGGTGTCGGCCGACCGTTCCGTCCCCCCGGAGTTCGTCCGCGCCCACACCCGGGCGGTGCGGCCCGAACTGGTGCCCGAGGTGGAGCTGCTGGTGGCCGCCGACGTCGTCGCCCTGTGGGAGGCCATGGAGACCGAGCATGGGCGCACCTCCACCGATCCGCCGTTCTGGGCGGCGGCCTGGCCGGGCGGCCAGGCGCTGGCGCGGTACGTGCTCGACCACCCCGACCTGGTCGCGGGGCGGGCGGTGCTGGATCTCGGCGCCGGCAGCGGGCTGGTCGCCGTGGCGGCGGTCCGTGCCGGGGCGACGTCCGTGCTCGCCAGCGACGTCGACCCCTTCGCGCTGACCGCCGTGATCGTGAACGCCGAGCGGAACGGAACGCCGGGCATCACGCCGGTGGGCGACGTGCTGGGCGCCGAACCGCCGGACGTGGCGGTGATCCTGGCCGGGGACGTCTGCTACGACCGCGAGATGACCGACCGGGTGCTGCCCTTCCTGGAGGCCGCACGTGCCCGCGGCGTGGAGGTGCTGGTCGGCGATCCGGGGCGTGTCTACCTCCCGGAGGACCGGCTGCAGTCCCTGGCCGCCTACGACGTGCCCGACACCGAACCGTCGCCAGGCCGGCCCGCACCGGTGCGCCGGACGACCGTCTGGCGGTTGCCCTGAGGGTCGCGTCATGTTCCTTTTCCCGGCGAGGGATTGTCACGAACGGATAACGCTGGATACCGTGGGTCCCGTCCGGCCGTTCGTTCTCCCCGCCCGGGGAGGTCCGCCGGGCGCCGCCGAGTCGCCCGCTGCCGTCGAGTTGCGGGCGAGCCGGGGACCCACCGCAGCACTGGGGTGAATCGCGCGCCGAGCACGTGGCGGCGCGGGTAGGGCCGCTTCCCGCCCGAATCCGTCAGCTAACCCGGTAGGCGGCACGACGGAAGAAACGGAGAGCCGCCGCATGGCGAGCCTGCGGGCCCACCCTGTACGGAACTGCAGCCGGTACGGGGCCTCGCGCGCGCCTTCCCCGCGCTGAGCGCCCGGGCGCACCGCCCGACCGCCGCTGCCACTCGACCACCCCGCAGCAGTCCGTGCAGCCTCCGCTGCCCCGCTGTGCCCTGCCCCTGGAGCAGTTCCTCCCCATGAAGATTCGCGCCACCTCGATCACCCGCGCCCTCCGGCCCGAGGGCGGACGTCGTCCCGTCGGCCGGGTCCGCCGTCCGGCGCTGCTGCTGGCCGTCGTCGCCGCCGGCGGGTTGATCGCCAACGTCGTCGTCACCGACGAGCCGACCGCGCAGGACGAGCCGCAACTGGCGTCGGTCAGCGTCGCCGAGCAGCTCGGGATCACCGCCGAGGCGCCCGCCGCCGACACGGTGGAGTCCGCCGTCGACAGCCTCGCCCCGCTGGCGGCGAGCCGCAGCGAGCGCGCCGCCGAGCGGGCTGCGGCCGCCGAGGCCCGGGCCGCCGCGGAGCAGGCCGAGCTCGACCGCCGGGCCGCCGAGGAGGCGGCCCGCATCGCGGCCGAGGAGGCCGCCCGCCGCGCGGCGGAGGAGGCCGCCCGTGCCGAGGCCGCCCGTGCCGAGGCCGCGCGCGCGGAGGCCGCGCGCGCGGAGGCGGCTCGTGCCGAGGCCGCCCGCGCCCAGGCAGCCGCCCCCGCTCCGGCGCGCGCGACCAGCGCCCCGGCGGCACCTGCCGCCCCTGCCGGGTCGTTCAAGCAGTACGCGATGAGCAAGGTCGGCAGCGCCGGCGAGTTCAGCTGCCTGGAGAGCCTGTGGGGCAAGGAGAGCGGCTGGAACCCCAACGCGCAGAACCCGACCAGCACCGCGTACGGCATCCCGCAGTTCCTCAACTCGACGTGGGCCGGGACGGGCATCGCCAAGACCTCCGACGGCTACCGGCAGATCGACGCCGGGCTGATCTACATCGAGAACCGCTACGGCTCGCCGTGCGGCGCGTGGTCGCACTCGCGGGCGACCGGCTGGTACTGAGCGGAGCTGGCTCCCCCGATCGCCCACCGACGAGATCGGCGATCTCGCCCCCTTCACGCACGTGATGGGGGCGAGATCGCCGATTTCGTCGTCTCCGGGCTCAGCCGAGGAGGCCGGCCTCGGCCTTGGCGGTGAGGGCGGTGCGGACGGCCGCGTCGACGGTCGCGGCGAAGGCGGGGTCGGTCTCCGCCCGGGCCGCGACGGCGTCGACCATCTCCGGCACCAGACCGGCGTCGACGGTCAGCACCAGCGTGCCCCCGGCCGCGAGGAAGCGGACGGCGCGCTCGCCCGGCGGGATGTCCGCCACTGCCTCGGCGGCACCGAGGTCGTCGGAGACGACCACCCCGTCGAAGTCCAGCCGGTCGCGGAGCAGGTCGGTGACGACGGCGCGGGAGAACGCGGCCTGCTCCTCCGGGTCGATTCGGGGATAGGTCGCCGACGACGTCATCACGAACGGGTCGGCCGCGGTGCGGGCGAGCGCATCGGCGAAGGCGGTGACCTGCTCGTCGCCGGCGGCGGTCACCGGGTCGACGACGTCGCTGGTGGTGTCGGTGTTCTCGGAGACCCGGCCCAGGCCGGGGAAGTGCTTGAACGTCGGGACGACGCCGTGCGAGGCCAGCCCGTCGGCCACCGTCGCGGCAGCGGCTGCCACCGCGGGACCGGCGCCGGCGTACTGCCGGCCGAACGCGCCGATCGGCGCGTTGCCCGCCTCGGTGCCCGGGGGGACGACGTCGGCCACCGGGGCGAGGTTGAGGTTCAGGCCGGCACCGGACATCGCGGCCCCCAGCCGGTCGGCGAGCGCACCCAGCTCGCCGGCCGGCAGCAAGCCCTGCTCCACCGCCGGCGGGAGCACGTCGAACCCGGAACCTTTGAGGGTCTGGACTGCGCCGCCCTCCTGGTCGGCGGCGATCCAGAGGCCGGGACCGGGCGCCGCCTCCTGCCAGGCGGCCGTGGTGGCGGCGAGCTCCGGTGCGGCCAGGGTGGTCCGGCCCTGCAGGAAGACCCCACCGACCCCCTCGCCGACGACGGCCGTGCCCGCGCCAAGCCCGTCCAGCGGAACGCCGGCCACGAACAGCTGCGACACCTGGGACCGGCGGTCCAGGCCGGCGAGCACGGCGTCCACGGACACGTCCGTCGACGTCCGCTCGGGCGATGGGGGAGTGGTGGTGGCCGTCGCGGGTCCGCCGCCGGAGAAGGAGGCCGGTCGGACGGGCGTGGAGGCGCAGCCGGTCAGCGCGGCGACGACGACGGTCGCGAGGACCAGGGACCGCGCCCGGTCCGGCCGTCGGATGGGTGCGGAACCCGCCCGGGACGTCGTCGTGCGGTGTGTGGACATCTCCCCGAGTGTTGCCCGGGCCGCCCCGGGAGCCGGGGAGGTGGTGGCCGTGTCGGAGTCGGGGGACCCTGAGCCGCTACCCGGGCGACGGAGGAGGAGATCCGGAACCGCACCGCCGACGGCTGACCGGGCACCGTCGGCCCGTCCTGCCTAGGGTCGGGGGGCAGGACAGCCGGAGGGGGAGCGATGACCGAGGCCGACGGCGACCGCACCGACCCGCAGAGCGGGATCGTAGGGCGGTCGATCGACGAGTTCGTGAGCCAGCTGCGGTTCTTCACCGACCGCGCCCGCACCCTGGCCGGCAGTGCGACGTCCCGGCTCCCGCTGCCGGCCCTGCCCAGTCCGCCCGGCGCGATGTCGGCCGCCCAGCTGCGCGCGATCATGGAGATGGTGACCGCGCAGCGCACCTCGATCGCGGCGATGCGGGCCCAGTTGGACGCCTTCGACCAGCAGCTCGCCGTCTTCGAGCGGATCCTCGACCCGCTGGTGGAGTGGAGCGGCTCGTGGGCCCGGTTGGAGGAGGCCGTCGGCGACCTCGTCCGCCGGGAGCCGCCGCCCGGGGGCTGAGGGTCAGCCGGTCAGCGCCCGGACCAGCAGCGCCGCGCCGGAGAGCAGGCACAGCGCCAGCGCCGCGCGGCGCATGGCCGGCAGGGACAGTCGGCGCCGCAGCGGGCCGGCGGCGACGTAGCCGAGCAGGACGAACGGCACGAGCAGCCCGCCGGAGGCGGCACCGCTGCCCGAGAGCTCCCCACCTGCCACGAGCACGCCGAGGGAAAGCACCGTGGTGCCGACGAAGAAGACCGAGAGGTTGGCCCGCTGGGCGGCGGGGGAGGGCGCGCGGTAGGTGAGCACCAGCGGCGGTCCCGGGGTCGCCGCGACGGTCGACAGGGTGCCGGAGGCGAAGCCCGCGACGGTCAGCGCACGCTGGCCGCCGGGCAGCTGGACGCCGGCGATCCCCGCGCCGCAGGCGACCAGCACCACGACCGCAACCGTCGCCGCCAGCAGCCGTGCATCCATCACCTGCAGCAGCCCGAGCCCCGCGAGCGCTCCGGGGACCGAGGCGAGCATCGCTCCGCGCATCGCCGGGATCTCCAGCGCGCCCCGCTCCCGCCACAGCACCGGCAGCAGTGAGGCGAGCGTCCCCACCAGCAGTGGACCGGGCACGAGCGCGGGCTGGACGAGCAGGACCAGCGGTCCGGCGAGCAGGCCGAAGCCCATGCCCGTCGCCGTCTGCACGACGGACGCCACCAGCACCGCCAGGCCGCACGCCACCAGTGCGAGCGGATGGGCGGCGAGCTCCACGCTCAGAAGCCGTCGTCGCCGTCTTCGTGGGGACGACGGCGCAGCAGGCCGGTCACCGAGCCCACCCGGCTCTGCGCCTGGCGCAGGCCGTGGATCAGCGGCATGAGGTCGTCGTGGATGCGCCGCAGCGTGTCGGGAACGGTGTCGACGGCGGGGTCGTCGAGCACCCGGCCGACCCGCTCGATGCCGGGGCGCAGCGCGCGCACCGGCTCCTCCAGCTCCTCGACCAGCCCTTCCAGGCGCTCGGCGATGCGGTGGGCCGAGGCGATCGTCTCCCGCGCGGACGTGGTCGCCGCGGTCAGCTCGCGGACGGTGGCGTTGAGGTCGGAGAGGGTCCGGGGCAGCTGCGCCAGGGCCTCGGTCTGCGTCTGCAGCAGGGTGAGCAGTTCGCCGAACCCGGGGATGCGGGGCATGCCGAGACCGCGGAAAGGATCCACCGGGCAACCGTCGGCGACTCCGCCGCGCAGCGCAACCCGGCGGTGCCCGGGGCGATCCGGCGGCCGACCGGCAGGTGCTCGGCCCGCTCCACGGCGGTCCCTGGGAGGTACGTCTTCGCCACCGGCCCGACCGCGCACGCGGCCCGCCGGGAGACCAGGCCCCGGGGGCGGCGCTCACAGTGCCTTGAGGATGTCCTCCACGCGATCGCGTGCGTCGCCGAACAGCATGGCGGTGTTCTCGCGGAAGAACAGCGGGTTCTGGACGCCTGCGTAGCCGGTGCTCATCGACCGCTTGAAGACGATCACCTTCTCCGCCTCCCAGACGCGCAGCACCGGCATGCCGGCGATGGGGCTCGTCGGGTCCTCGGAGGCGGCCGGGTTCACGGTGTCGTTGGCGCCGATGACCAGGACGACGGAGGTGGCGGCCAGGTCGTCGTTGATCTCGTCCATCTCCAGGACGACGTCGTAGGGCACCTTCGCCTCGGCCAGGAGGACGTTCATGTGGCCCGGGAGCCGGCCGGCGACGGGGTGGATGCCGAACCGGACCTCGATGCCTCGCTCGGTCAGCTTGCGGGTCAACTCGGCGACCGGGCCCTGGGCCTGGGCGACGGCCATGCCGTACCCCGGGGTGATGACGACGGACTTCGCCTCGCGCAGCAGCTCGGCGGTCTCGGCGGCGCTGATCTCGGTGTGCTCGCCGTAGTCGACGTCGGCGGAGCCCACGCTCCCCTCGTTGCCGAACCCGCCGGCGATGACCGACAGGAACGAGCGGTTCATCGCCTTGCACATGATGTAGGACAGGTAGGCGCCGGAGGAGCCCACCAGGGCACCGGTGATGATCAGCAGGTCGTTGCCCAGCAGGAAGCCCGAGGCGGCGGCGGCCCAGCCCGAGTAGCTGTTGAGCATCGAGACCACGACCGGCATGTCGCCGCCCCCGATCGAGGCGACCAGGTGCCAGCCGAGGGCGAGGGCCAGCACCGTCACCACCGACAGCACGAGCAGGTTCGGCTCGGCGACGAAGATCACGGTGAGGACGGCGAAGAGCGCCAGCGCGCCGAGGTTGAGCCAGTTGTGGCCCGGCAGCATCAGCGGGTTGCTCTTGATCCGCGCCGACAGCTTGAGGAAGGCGACGATGGAGCCGGTGAAGGTGACCGCGCCGATGAACACGCCGACGACCACCTCGCCCGAGTGGATCCCCGCCTCGGCCCCGGTGAGCGTCGAGCCGCCGTCGGCGCCCTCGACGGAGAGGTAGCCGTTCCAGCCCACGAGCACCGCGGCCAGGCCGACGAAGCTGTGCAGCAGAGCGATGAGCTCGGGCATGCCGGTCATCTCGACCCTGCGCGCGCGCCACAGGCCGATCGCCGCGCCGATGGCCACGGCGACCACGAGCAGGGTGAGGCCGACGGCGGAGATGTCCCGGGTCGCGACGCCGACGGTAGCGGCGAGCGCGATCGCCATGCCTGCGATGCCGTAGGCGTTCCCGGCCTTCGCCGTCTCGTGCTTCGACAGGCCGGCCAGGCTGAGGATGAACAGCAGGGCGGCGACGATGTACGCCGCGGCGGCGGCGGTGGTGGCGGTCATCGGGCGGCGCCCTGCACACTCGGGCCGCGGGAGAACATGCCCAGCATGCGGCGGGTGACGGCGAAGCCGCCGAAGACGTTGATGCTGGCCACCAGCGTGGCGACGAAGGCCAGGGCCTGCACGACGCCGTCGTCGCTGCTGAGCTGCAGCAGTGCACCGACGACGATGATCCCGGAGATCGCGTTGGTGACGCTCATCAGCGGGGTGTGCAGGGCGTGGTGCACGTGCCCGATCACGTAGAACCCGACGACGACGGCGAGCGCGAACACGGTGAAGTGCCCGACGAGCTCGTTCGGGGAGAACGCGGTGAGCAGGAACAGCAGCGCCGCACCGAGGCCCACGAGCGCGAACCGGCGGCCGGGCGAGGGGGTCTTCTGCGGCACCGCGGGGGCGCCCGCCGTCGCGCCGGCGGGCGGGGACGGCGGCGGTGGCGGTGCCGCCGAGACCTGCACCGACGGTGGCGGCCAGGTCTTCTCGCCCTCCCGCACGACCGTGATCCCGCGCTGCACGACGTCGTCGAAGTCGAGGACCAGCCGTCCGTCCGCGTCCGGCGTCAGCAGCGTGAGCAGGTTCACCAGGTTGGTGCCGTAGAGCTGGGAGGCCTGGGCCGGCAGGCGGGCGGGCAGGTCGGTGTACCCGATGATGGACACGCCGTTCGGCGTCACCACCACCTCGTCGGGCACCGACCCGGCCACGTTGCCGCCCTGCGCGGCCGCCATGTCGACGATCACCGACCCGGAGCGCATCGAGGCGACCATCTCCTCGGTGAACAGCCGGGGGGCCGGCCGACCGGGGATGAGCGCGGTCGTGATGACGATGTCGACGTCGCGGGCCTGCTCGGCGTACATCTGGGCGGCACGCCGGTTGAAGTCCTCACCCATCTCGCGGGCGTAGCCGTCGGAGCTGACCTGTGCACCGTCGGCGTCGGGCACCGCCACGTACTCGCCGCCGAGGGACCGCACCTGCTCGGCGACCTCGGGGCGTACGTCGGTGGCCCGCACGATCGCCCCCAGGCTGGAGGCGGCCCCGATGGCGGCCAGCCCGGCCACGCCTGCGCCGGCCACCAGGACCTTGGCCGGCGGGACCTTGCCGGCGGCGGTCACCTGACCGGTGAAGAACCGGCCGAACACGTTCGCCGCCTCGATCACCGCCCGGTACCCGGCGATGTTGGCCATCGAGGACAGCACGTCCATCGACTGCGCCCGGGAGATCCGCGGCACCGCGTCCATGGCCAGCGCGGTGATCGGCCGCGCGGCCAGCGCATCCACCAGATCCGGGTTCAGCGCGGGGGAGAGCAGGCTGATCAGGGTCGCGCCGTCGGCCAGCCGGCCGATCTCCTCGACCGCGGGGGCGTTGACCCGCAGGACCACCTCGGCGCCCCATGCCTGCTCGGCCGTGCCGACGCGCGCGCCGGCCTCGGCGTAGGCCTCGTCGGGGAAGCTGCTGGCGGTACCGGCACCGGCCTCGACCACGACGTCGTATCCCAGCCGCACCAGCTGCGTCACCGTCGCCGGTGTCGCGGCCACCCGCGTCTCGCGGGGCCGCGTCTCGCGCGGAACTCCGATCAGCATCGTGGTGCTCCATTCCTCGGTGCGTAGGCCTCGTCGCCTGCCCGCCAGTGGCGGGGTCGTTCACGGTGCGGTGGATCCCGGAGGGATCTTGCCTGCTGACGGATCGTTGCGGCGTCCGGCTCCAGCGATGTGAGTCACGGCATAGGAGGTCGGGGCACCGGGCGCGCCTCCGGGCGGAAGTGTGACGGCTGCCTCCCCACGAGGGGCGGGGCGGCAGCCAGGGTGAGGCGGGTGGCGGAACCGGCCGAGGAACTGCGGGATGGGTCCGTACGACGGTGGCCGTCGTACGGAGGGAGGACCGTGTCCGTCCCCGGGATCGGCGCTGCCGGCTCCCCGCGGCGATCAGCCCCGACCGGGCGGACCGCCTCGTCGTTGCCTGCCTCGCCTCCTCACCGCCGGGCCGACCCGGCCCCCGGGACGGCGGAGCCCCGCCCCCCGGGAACGGGGAGCGGGGCTCCGGCGCAGACCTGCAGTTGGGCCCTCGATCAGACCGCGTAGGGCGCGCCCAGCGGGTCGACGGTGGGCCGGTCGGCCACCGTGCGGGCCAGCCGGGCCGCGGCGAAGTCGCCGTCGCCCAGCAGGTGGTCGATCGCGGTGAGCCGGCTGGTGTAGTGCCCGACGGAGTACTCCGCGGTCACGCCGATGCCACCGTGCAGCTGGATGGCCTCCTTGCCGACGTGCCGGCCGGCGCGGCTGGTCTGCAGCCGGGTCCGGTCGGCGGCGGAGCGGACGTCGCCGCCGGCGTCCTGCACCATCGACGCCCACAGCGCGGTGCTGCGGGCCAGCTCCAGGGACACGTACATGTCCGCGGCGCGGAAGGTGAGCGCCTGGAACTTGTTGAGCGTCACCCCGAACTGCTTGCGGGTCTTGAGGTACTCGGCGGTGATCCGCAGGGCGGTGTCCATGGCGCCGATCGCCTCGTGGCTGTAGGCGATGCGCGCCTCGGCCAGTGCCCGCTCGATCGCGGCCGTCTGGTCGCCGCCGGCGCCCAGCAGGGTCGCGGGGGTGCCGTCGAAGCGGACGTTGGCAGCGCGGGTGCCGTCGTGCGTGTGGTAGCCGGTGCGGGTCAGGCCCGCCGCGTCGCCCTGCACCACGAACAGCCCGGTGCCGCCGTCGACCACGGCCGAGACCACCAGGACGTCGGCGCGGGCGCCCGTGGGCACCGGCTCCTTGACGCCGGTGAGGGTCCAGCCGTCGCCGGCCTGCGTGGCAGTGACCGCCGACGCCGACGGGCTCCACCGGGTGCCGATCTCGGCGTGCGCGAAGGCCGGCACGCTGGTGCCCTCGGCGATCACGCTCAGGAGCTGGGCCTTCTGCTCGTCGGTGCCGACGGCGGCGATCAGCCCGCCGGCCAGCACGACCGCCTCGATGAACGGCTCGGGAGCGATGACGCGGCCGATCTCCTCGGCGACGATCGCCACCTCGATCGGCCCGGCGCCCATGCCGCCGTGCTGTTCGGCGAAGGGCAGGCCCAGCAGGCCCATCTCGGCCAGCCGCGACCAGGTCTTCTCGTCGAAGCCGGGGTCGTTCGCGGCGACCTTGCGGCGCGCCTCGCTGTCGGAGTACACGCGCTCCAGCAGGCCGCGGACGGCCTCGCGGAGGTCGTTCTGCTCGCTGTCGAAGGTGAAGTCCACGTCAGATCACAGCCCCAGGATCGTGCCGGCGATGATGGTGCGCTGAACCTCGTTGGAGCCTCCGTAGATGGAGACCTTCCGGTAGTTCAGGTAGTGCGGCGTCGCGACGCGCGCCCAGTCGGGCACGTCGGAGCCCTCCTCGGCGAACGAGGCGACCGAGAGCGGGCCGGCGATGTCCACCAGCAGCTCGGTGGCGGCCTGCTGCAGCTCCGAGCCCTTGAGCTTGAGCACCGAGGAGGCCGGGTGCGGCTTCCCGTCGGCGGAGTTGGCGACCACGCGCAGCGCGGTGAGCTCCAGGGCCACCACCTCGTTCTCGACCTCGGCGATCCGCCGGGCCATGAACGGGTCCTCGAGCAGCGGGCGGCCGTCGACGGTGATCTCGCGGGCGTACTCCTTGGCCTGGGCGAGCATCTTCTTGGTGGCGCCGACGCGGGCGATGCCGACGCGCTCGTTGCCGAGGAGGAACTTGGCGTAGTCCCAGCCGCGGTTCTCCTCGCCGATGAGGTTCTCGGCGGGCACGCGGACGTCCTCGAAGAACACCTCGTTGACCTCGCGGCCGCCGTCGATGAGCTCGATGGGGCGGAGCGTGACGCCGGGGGTGTCCATCGGGAAGACGAGCATGGAGATGCCGCGCTGCTTCTTCTCCGCGGTCGGGTCGGTGCGGACGAGGCAGAAGATCCAGTCGGCGTGCTGCCCCAGGGTCGTCCAGGTCTTCTGACCGTTGACCACCCAGTCGTCGCCGTCACGGACGGCGGTGGTGCGCAGCGAGGCGAGGTCGGAGCCGGCGTCGGGTTCGGAGAAGCCCTGGCACCACCAGATGTCGAGGTTGGCCGTCTTGGCCAGGAAGCGCTCCTTCTGCTCCTGGTTGCCGAAGGCGGCGATGACCGGGCCGATCATGCTGGTGTTGAAGGCCAGCGGCTCGGGCACACCGGCCAACTGCATCTCCTCGCGCCAGATGTGGCGCTGCAGCGGCGTCCAGTCCCGGCCGCCCCACTCGACCGGCCAGTGCGGCACCGCCAGGCCGGCGGCGTTGAGCGCGCGCTGGGCCTGGACGTACTCCTCCTTCGACACGTGCCGGTGGGCCGCGACCTTGTCGCGGATTTCCTGCGGCACCTGGGTGGTGAAGAAGGTCCGCATCTCCTCCCGGAAGGCCTGGAGCTCCGGGGACAGCTGCAACCGCATCGGTCCTCATTCCTGACGGCGGCGGCGCCGTCTCGACGTAGTGCCCCGACGATCCCACACGGGCTACCGGCGGGTAGATGCGGCATCCCGGCTGCGGAGTGCCGGCCGCACGACCGGGCCCCGGGCAGCGGTGCTGCCCGGGGCCCGGTGCGGAGCGCCGACGGATCAGATCGGGGTCGACCAAAACGAGCAGCTCGCCCCGACGGGTGCCGCAGGTTGCGACGCACGGCTGCCGGTCAGGTCTCGATCGGCAGCCCGGTGTAGTTCTCCGCCAGTTCGCGCGCGGCGGCCTCCGACGAGCACACGCGCTCCAGCTGGGCGAGTTGCAGCCGGGCGTCGAAGTCGTCGCCGGAGGTGTGCAGCATCGACGTCATCCACCACGAGAAGTGCGTGCACCGCCAGACCCGGCGCAGCGCGGTGTCGGAGTACGCGTCCACCAGGTCGGTCCTGTTCTCCTGGAGCAGGCGGGTCAGCGCCGTGGCCAGGAGCGTGACGTCGGCGACGGCCAGGTTCAGCCCCTTCGCGCCGGTGGGCGGCACGATGTGCGCGGCGTCGCCGGCGAGGAACAGCCGGCCGCGGCGCATGGGCGCGCTGACGAACGAGCGCATCGGCAGGATCGACTTCTCGGTGATCGGACCGGTGGAGACGCCCCAGCCGTCCAGGGACATGCGGCGGGAGAGGTTCTCCCAGATGCGGTCGTCGGACCAGTTCTCGATCGAGTCCGACGGGTCGACCTGCAGGTACAGCCGGGAGACCGACGGCGAGCGCATCGAGTACAGCGCGAAGCCGTCGGGGTGCCAGGCGTAGATCAGCTCGTCGGTGGCGGGCGGGGCGTCGGCCAGGATGCCCAGCCAGGCGTAGGGGTAGGTGCGCTCCCACAGCCGGCTGTCGGTTCCCGCCGTCACGACGGGCCGGGAGACGCCGTGGAAGCCGTCGGTGCCGGCGACGACGTCGCACTCGAGGACCTGCGCGACGCCGTCGGCGTCGGTGAACCGGATCCGCGGCGACTCGCCGTCGACGTCCTCGGGCACCACGTCGGAGACGTCGAACAGCAGGGGCGGCCCGCCGTCGAGCTGCGCCTTGATGAGGTCCTTGGTGACCTCCGTCTGCCCGTAGACCCACACGGTGCGCCCGCACAGCTCCGGGAAGTCGAGGGTGTGGCGGGTGCCGGGGTACTGCAGGTGGATGCCGCGGTGCTCCAGCCCCTCCCGGCGCAGCCGGTCGCCGAGGCCGGCGTCGGTCAGCGTGTCGACGGTGTGCTGCTCGAGGATGCCCGCGCGGATCCGGGCCTCGACGTACTCCCGGGACCGGTTCTCCAGGACCACCGAGTCGATGCCGCGCAGCGCCAGCAGCCGGGACAGCAGGAGGCCGGCCGGGCCGGCGCCGATGATTCCCACCTGAGTGCGCACGGAAGCGAGTGTTCCCGCCTGCGCCCGTCGGCGGAACCGGAGCCTTCCGCCCAGTGGCGGGGGCGGTGGCGCCCGGGAGGCGGGCGCCGGTCAGCGATCCCGCCGGCGGGCCGCTACGCCCCCACGCTGTCCCCCGGTGACGCCGAGCTCGACCACGGGGGAAGCCGGTGCCGCCGGGCGCGGACGTCAGTGGAACTCCTGCGAGCGGGCGAGCTCCCGGCCGATGCCCCGCGCCGCCATCTCCAGCGCCGGAACCAGGCGGGCGAGGTCCCGGCGGTGCGGTGGGACGACGATGCCGAGGGCGGCCACGGCCAGCGGGCCGGTCGCCCGCTCCACCTGCACGGGAACGGCCACGGACGCGGCCCCGGGCGACATCTCCTCGCACGTGCGCGCGTACCGGCGCCGGCGGATCTCGGCCAGCTCCCGGGTGAGCTGCGCCGGGTCGACGACGGTGCGCCGGGTGATCGGGGACAGCGAGCGCAGCGTCTGGTCGACGACGTCGTCCGGTGCGGCGGCGAGCAGCACCTTGCCCACGCCGGTGGCGTGCAGGGGCAGCCGGCTGCCCACCTGGCTGACCACCGGCACCGACTCCCGCCCCGACACCCGGTCGACGTACAGAGCGGCGAGCCCCTCCCGGACGGCGAGGTGCACGGTGTCGCGGATCGTGGTGTGCAGGTCGAGCAGGAACGGGGCGGCCACCTGCCGGAGCTCCAGCTGCACCGGGGCGAGCAGGCCGAGGTCCCAGAGCTTGCGGCCGATCTCGTAGCGGCCGTCGGACCGCCGCACCAGCGCTCCCCACCCGGTGAGCTCGCCGAGCAGCCGGTGCGTCGTCGTCAGCGGAGTGCCGGTCCGCTCGGCGATCTCGGACAGCGACAGCCGCGGGGTGTCGCTGCCGAACGCGTCGAGCACCCCGAGCGCCCGGGAGGTGACCGACCGGCCCGGGGCGGCGCTGCGACCTGCCACCTCGTGGTACTCCCGCCCAGTGGAAGCGTGGGGTTGGGAGCCTAGCGTCCCGGTCGTACCGTCCCGGCATGACCGGGACCACCTCCGCCGGCGGCCTGCACGTGCCGCGGTACCTGCGCGAGCCCGAGGCCCTGCGCACGCCCGTGGGCTTCCCCGAGTACCGCAGCACCGGGTTGCGCGCGCCCCTGCGCACGCCGGTGGACCTGCCGCACCGGCTCACGGAGGTCACCGGTCCGGTGCTGGGGGAGGACCGGGTGCGGCCGGAGGACGCCGACCTCACTTTCCGCAGCGGCGGCGAGGCGATCGGTCAGCGGATCCTGGTGCACGGCCGGGTGCTCGACAGCAACGGCCGTCCGGTGCCCGACGCTCTCGTGGAGGTGTGGCAGGCCAACGCCGCCGGCCGCTACCGGCACGTCGCCGACAACTGGCCGGCGCCGCTGGACCCGCACTTCGACGGGCTGGGCCGGGTGGTCACCGACAGCCTGGGCCGCTACGAGTTCATGACGATCAAGCCCGGCGCCTACCCGTGGGGCAACCACCACAACGCCTGGCGCCCGGCGCACATCCACTTCAGCCTGTTCGGGCGGGCGTTCACCCAGCGCCTGGTGACCCAGATGTACTTCCCGGACGACCCGTTGTTCGGCCAGGACCCGATCTTCAACGCCATCCCGGCGGCTGCGCGGCACCGGGCGATCAGCCGGTACTCCCTCGAGCGCACCCAGGACAACTGGGCGCTGGCCTTCGAGTGGGACATCGTGCTGCGCGGGACCGACCAGACGCCCTTCGAGACCGACGACGACGGAGATGTCGCGTGAACCCCCTGGACGTCCCGGCCGACCCGCCGGGCCCCTTCCAGCCCCGGTCGGGGCAGCGCGGCACCGGGTTCCTCACCGGGCCGCTGCGGCTGGGCACCACCCCGAGCGCGACCGTCGGGCCCTACCTCGCCATCGGCCTCACCTGGCCGGACGGTGAGTGGGCTGCCGCCGAGGGCACCGGGGGCGGCGTGTGGATCCGCGGCCGGGTCCTCGACGGCGCCGGGAGCGTGGTCCCGGACGCGATGGTCGAGACCTGGCAGGCCGATCCGGACGGCGGCTGCCCCTCGCCCGAGGACCCCCGCGGGCCGTCGTCCTACCCGGGCTTCCGCGGCTACGCCCGGGCGCAGACGCTCAGCGGCGAGTTCGCCGTCCACACCCTCAAGCCCGGCCGGGTGCCGGACGGGGAGGGCGGGGTGCAGGCTCCGCACGTCGACGTGAGCGTCTTCGCCCGCGGGCTGCTCGACCGGGTCGTCACCCGCATCTACTTCGCCGACGAGGCGGAGGCCAACGCCGAGGACGTCGTCCTGCGGGCGCTGCCGGACGACGCGGCGCGGCGGACGCTGATCGCCACGCCCACCGTCGACGGCTACCGGTTCGACATCCACCTGCAGGGCGAGCGCGAGACCGTCTTCTTCGCGGTATGAACTCCCCTGTGACGGGAACCGCCGCGTGAGCGGCCTCTTCAGCGGCCTCTTCAGCGGGATCTTCGCCCGGGGCGGCGCGGCGGCGGCCGTCTCCGACGCGGCCTGGTTCGACGCCCTGCTGGACGTGGAGGCGGCGCTGGCCCGTGCGGCGGCCGCCACCGGTCTGGTGCCCACCACCGCCGCCGACGCGGTCACCGCGGCGTGCGCGGAGCCGGCCGGGCTGGACCTCGCGACCGTCGTGGCCCGTGCGGCCGACGCCGGCAACCCGGTGCCCCCGCTGGTGCGGGTGCTGCAGGCAGCGGTGGGGGAGCGGGACGCCGTCGCGGTGCACGTCGGCGCCACCAGCCAGGACGTGCTGGACACGGCGATGGTGCTGCTGGCCCGCCGGGCGATCGCCGCGATCGACCGGGACCTGGCACGAGCCGCGGAGGCCGCCGCGGACCTCGCCCGCGCCCACCGGGGTGACGTGGTCATGGGCCGCACGCTGATGCAGCAGGCGCTGCCCACGACCTTCGGTCTCAAGGCGGCGGGCTGGCTCAGCGGGCTGGACGGTGCGCGGCTGCGGTTGGCCGAGGTCGTCGCCACGCTGCCCGTCCAGTACGGCGGCGCGGTCGGGACGCTCGTGGCGTCGGACGGGTCCGGTACCGCGCTGCGGGCGGCGCTGGCCGCCGAGCTGGAACTGGCGACCACCCCGGTTCCGTGGCACACGGTGCGGCTGCCGATCGCCGACCTGGCCGGCGCCCTGGGTGCGACGGCCGGAGTGCTGGCGACCGTCGCCGTCGACGTGGTGCTCATGGCCCAGACCGAGGTCGGGGAGGCCGCGGAGAGCGGGGCCGGCCGGGGCGGGTCGTCGGCGATGCCGCACAAGCGGAACCCCGTGGCCGCGATCTCCGTGCGAGCCTGCGCCCGCCGCGCGCCGGGCCTGGTGGCGACGCTCCTCGGCGCGATGGAGCAGGAGCACGAGCGCGCCGCCGGAGCCTGGCACAGCGAGTGGCCCGCGCTCACCGACCTGCTCACCACCGTGGGCTCGGCGGCGGCCTGGCTCGTCGAGAGCCTCTCCGGCCTGCGCCCCGACGTGGACCGGATGTCCGCGACGGCGGCCGCCGCCGGGGATCCCGAGCTCGCCGGCGCCCTCGCCGACGCGCTCACCCCGGTCCTCGGTCGCGGCGCCGCGCACGACGAGGCCGCGGCCGCCGTGCGGGAGGCCGCGGCCACCGGCCGGAGCCTCGCCGACGTGGTCGCCGGCCGGGACGACGTCGAGCTCGCCGACCTGCTCGGCGGCGGACCGGACGTCGGGGAGGCCGGCGCCCAGGTCGACGCCGCGCTCGCCGAGCACGCCCACCTCACCGAAGGAGCCCGATGACCGCCGTCGCCGTCTCGTACACCGTCGACGGGCCCACTGACGCGCCCGTCCTCGTCCTGTCCAACTCGCTGGGCGCGACCCGGGCGATGTGGGACCGGCAGGTGCCCGCGCTCGCCGAGCGCTTCCGGGTGGTCACCTACGACACCCGCGGGCACGGGGAGTCCCCGGTACCGCCGGGCCCCTACTCGCTGGACGACCTCGCCGACGACCTCGTCGCCCTCCTGGACGAGGTCGGCGCGGAGCGGGCGCACGTCGCCGGGCTGTCGCTGGGCGGCATGACCGGCATGCGCCTGGCCGCGCGCGAGCCGCAGCGGGTGCACCGGCTCGCGCTGCTGTGCACCTCCGCCTTGCTGGGCCCCCGCCAGAACTGGCTCGACCGCGCGGCGACGGCCCGGACCGAGGGCACGGGCGTGCTGGCGCCGACCCTCGTCAGCCGGTGGGTGACCCCGGGCTACGCCGCAGACCACCCCGACGTCGTCGCCGGGCTGCGGGACATGGTCGCCGGCATCGACGGCGAGGGGTACGCGAGCTGCTGCGAGGCGATCGCCGACATGGACCTGCGGGCCGACCTCCCGACCATCGCCGCGCCGACGCTCGTCGTCTCCGGGGCGGAGGACCCGGCGACGCCGCCGGAGCACCAGCAGGCCATCGTCGAGGGGATCCCGGGTGCGCGGCAGGTCACGGTCAGCCCCGGTGCGCACCTGGCCAACATCGAGCAGCCGCTGCAGGTGACCGGCGCGCTGCTCGCCCACTTCGACGCCGCGGGAGACGCCCGATGACCGAGCTGCCCGACACCGACCGGGCGCGCCGCGAGGCGGGGATGCGCACCCGCCGCGAGGTGCTCGGCGACGCCCACGTCGACCGCGCCGTCGCCGGCACCACACCGTTCACGGCTGGGTTCCAGGACTTCATCACCCGGGTGGCCTGGGGCGACGTGTGGCAGCGACCGGGCCTGGCCCGCCGCGACCGCAGCCTCATGACGCTCTCGATCTGCATCGCGCTGCGGCACTGGGACGAGTTCGCGCTGCACGTGCGGGCGGCCCTGAACAACGGGCTGACCGACGAGGAGATCGGCGAGGTCATCCAGCACGCCGCGGTCTACGCCGGCGTGCCCGCGGCCAACCACGCCTTCAAGGTCGCCGGCCCGATCCTCGAGGAGCTCCGCACCACCGGAACCTGACCGCCACCGGCCCGCGTGCCGCAACGGCGCCGGGCTGCTGATCGCTGGGTCGCCGTCGTCCCGATCCGGACGACGGCGACCCGACCCCCGGCGCCGTCAGACGGCAGCGGGCAGGGGCATCTCGCGGAGGTCCTCGGCGACGGTGAGCGGCGCGCCGGTGGCGGCCACCACCTCGTCGGCGGTGACGCCGGGAGCGGTCTCCCGCAGCACCAGGCCCGAGTCGGTGACGTCGATGACGGCGAGGTCGGTGACGATGCGGTCCACGCAGGCCTTGCCGGTCAGCGGCAGGGTGCACTCGTCGACGATCTTGGGCGAACCGTCGCGGGCGACGTGCTCCATCATGATGATGACGCGCTTGGCGCCGTGGACGAGGTCCATGGCACCGCCCATGCCGTTGACCATCTTGCCGGGGATGAGCCAGTTGGCGAGGTCGCCGCGGGGGTTGACCTGCATGGCCCCCAGGATGGCGACGTCGAGGTGCTGGCCCCGGATCATGCCGAACGACAGCGCGGAGTCGAAGAAGCTGGCGCCCGGCAGGACGGTGACGGTCTCCTTGCCGGCGTTGATCAGGTCGGGGTCCTCCTCGCCCTCGAAGGGGTAGGGCCCCACGCCCAGGACGCCGTTCTCCGAGTGCAGGACGACGTGGACGCCGTCGGGCACGTAGTTGGGCACCAGGGTGGGCATGCCGATGCCGAGGTTGACGTAGGAGCCGTCCTCCAGCTCCAGCGCGACGCGGGCGGCCAGCTGCTCGCGGGACAGGGACATCAGGCTGCTCCTCCGGTCGCTTCCTCGCCGGCGGCGGCCGGCGCGGCGGTGTCGGCGGTGCCCGCCGCGGGGCGGGGGCGGGTGGTGCGCCTCTCGATCCGCTTGCCCTCCGGGCCGACGACGACGACGCGGTCGACGAATACCCCGGGCAGGTGCACGTCCTCGGGCAGGATCTCGCCGGGTTCGACGAGCTCCTCGACCTCGGCGACGGTGACGCGGGCGGCCATGCCGGCCAGCGGGTTGAAGTTGCGCGCCGACTCGTGGAACACCAGGTTGCCGTGCCGGTCGCCGACGGCGGCGCGGACCAGGCCGTAGTCGGCGGTCAGCGCGGTCTCCAGCACGTACTGGCGGCCGTCGAACTCGCGCACCTCCTTGGGTGCGCTCACCTCGGTGACGGTGCCGTCGGGGGCGTAGCGGATCGGGATGCCGCCGTCGGCGACCATCGTGCCCACGCCGGTCGGCGTGTAGAAGGCGGGAATGCCGGTGCCGCCGGCGCGCAGCCGCTCGGCCAGCGTGCCCTGCGGGGTCAGCTCGACCTCCAGCTCACCGGAGAGGTAGAGCCGGGCGAGCTCCTTGTTGCCGCCGACGAAGGAGGAGATCGTGCGGCGGATCCGCCCGGCGTAGAGCAGCACGCCCAGCGCCTGGTCGTCGACCCCGCAGTTGTTGGAGATCGTCGTCAGCCCGTCGGTGCCCTGCTCCAGCAGTGCGTCGATCAGCACGAACGGCACCCCGCACAGCCCGAACCCGCCCACCGCCAGCACCGAGCCCGGTTCGATGTCGGCCACGGCCTCCCGGGCGGAGGCGACGACCTTGTTCACCGGCGGGCCAACTCGACGGGGACGGTGTCCCGCCCGTGGTACGCGCGTGTCCGATCCACCACAGTGCTCCCATCGCTCGCCGATTACCGCGCCCAGTATCGCCGTCCGGGATCGCACCGCGGGCCGGGGGGCTCCACTGGCCGGAAGTTCCGGCGGGATCAGCGCAGAACGGTGGTCAGCCGGACGCTGACGCCGCCGTCGCCCGGGTGGTGCTCGCCGCCGGCGATGTCGACGTGGTCGCACAGCTGGCGAGCCAGCCACAGCCCCATGCCGCCGTGCGAGAGGTCCTCGCCGTGCGCGGGGCCGTAGCCCGCGAACGGATCGTCCCAGCCGGGTCCGCCGTCGCTGATCCTGCACACCATGCGGTCCGGCGCGGTCCAGAGCTGGAGGCTCACCGGCGGCCGCCCGTGGCGGACGGCGTTGGAGGTCATCTCGTCGACGGCCAGGAGGAAGTCCTCGACCACGTCGGCGGAGGCCGGAACGGCGGCCAGCTCCGCGGCCACGGCGTGCCGCAGGCCGATGAAGTCGGCGACGTCGGCGGCGGCGAAGCGCGGGGGCGTGCGCTCGAGCGGCTCGGCGGGCACCGGGAGCGCGCGGAGGTACTCGGCCGGATCGGTGTACCCGCGGTTGGGCGTGCGCCCGGCCGGGGTGACGACGTGGGGGTGCGTGCGGATGGCGGACGCGAGCACCGGCTCGGGCGAGTGCCGGGTGTCGAAGGCGCAGACACCCCACATGTCCCACCCGCGCAGCGCCTCGTTGATGACAGACTCGTACCGCTCCCACTCGAGCCACTCCCGCTCGGTGCGCCCGTAGTCCAGCTCGCCGACGACGCGGACCCGCGGGGCCCCACCGGCGGTCTGCTGCTGGGCCAGCCGGCGGAAGGCGGTGATCGCGGCGGGCGTGCGCTGCTGGTAGGCCTCACCGCGGTCGAGCACCAGCAGTCGCGGATCGCCGTCCAGGGCCTCGCGCAGCGCGGTGGCGCCCTCGGGCGACGCCGCCACCACGGCGGCCTCGCCGGCGTCCAGCCCGGCACGCAGGAAGGGGGCGGCGGTGGCGACCAGTTGGTCGGTCGAGTCGTACAGGAGGGCGTCGTGCGGAAAGCCCCCGGCGGGGGGATGTCCCACCCCACCTGCTGCCGTCCAGTCCACGTGCACCCCTGCCTGTTGCGTCCGCCGCCGCGAACCGATGCTCCACGGTAGGCCCTCGCCGGGGATCGGTCAGCCGCAGGTGCTCCGTCCGCCACTCGCGACCCACAGGTGCCGGAAGCCGGTCGCGGCCGGCGGCACCGGACCGCACCCGCGAGTTCCGGGTGCCGGCGACCGCGGCGATGCCGCAGCCGACCAGGTGGCGGGCGCTCAGCGGACCGAGGCGGCGCAGGGCACCTGCCGGCCGCCGGTTTCACCTGCCTGCGTCCGGGCAGGGGAGAGCGCACCAGGAGGGAGAGAACCATGTCCATCGCCACGATCAACCCAGCCACCGGGGAGACGCTCAAGACCTACGAGCCGCTCACCGACGAGGCCCTCGAGGACAAGATCGCCCGGGCCGCCCAGGCGTTCGCGAGCTACCGGCTGACCACGCCGCAGCAGCGGGCCGGCTGGTTGTCGGCCGCCGCCGACGTCCTGGACACCGACGCCGACTCCGTCGCCGAGCTCATGACCACCGAGATGGGCAAGACCCTCGCCTCGGCGAAGGCCGAGGTGGGCAAGTGCGTGAAGGCGCTGCGCTGGTACGCCGAGCGCGGCCCGGCCTTCCTCGAGCCCGAGGACAAGGACGCCGCGGCCGTCGGCGCCGAGCGAGCCTACGTCGTCCACCAGCCGCTCGGCGTGGTGCTCGCGGTCATGCCGTGGAACTTCCCGCTCTGGCAGGCGATGCGCTTCGCCGCCCCGGCGCTGATGGCCGGCAACGTCGGCCTGCTCAAGCACGCGAGCAACGTGCCGCAGACGGCGCTGTACATGGAGGAGATCTTCCGCAAGGCCGGCTTCCCCGACGACGTCTTCCAGACCCTGCTGATCGGCTCGTCGACCGTCGAGAAGGTGCTGCGCGACGACCGGGTCATGGCCGCGACGCTGACCGGCAGCGGCCCGGCCGGGCAGTCGGTGGCCGCGATTGCCGGTGACGCGCTGAAGAAGACGGTGCTGGAGCTGGGTGGGTCGGATCCGTTCATCGTGATGCCCTCGGCCCATCTGGACACCGCCGCGGAGGTGGCCACCACGGCCCGCAACCAGAACAACGGGCAGAGCTGCATCGCGGCGAAGCGGTTCTTCGTGCACCGCGACGTGGCCGAGGAGTTCACCCGGCTGTTCGCCGAGAAGATCGGGGCGCTGACCGTCGGGGATCCGATGGACGCCGACACCCAGGTGGGCCCGCTGGCCACCGAATCCGGCCTGCAGGACGTCGAGGACTACGTCGAGGACGCCCGGAGCAAGGGCGCCACGGTGGTGGTCGGCGGGCAGCGGCTGGACCGGCCCGGCTGGTTCTACGCTCCCACCCTGCTCACCGGGGTCACGCCGGAGATGAAGGTGCACTCGGAGGAGGTGTTCGGACCCGTCGCCGCCCTCTACACCGTCGACTCGCTCGACGAGGCGATCGAGATCGCCAACAGCCACGTCTACGGGCTGGGGTCGAACCTCTGGAGCGAGGACGAGGACGAGCGGGCGCAGTTCGTCCGGGACATCGCCTCCGGCATGGCGTTCATCAACGGGATGACCGCCAGTTATCCGGACCTGCCCTTCGGCGGCATCAAGCAGAGCGGCTACGGCCGGGAGCTCACCGAGCTGGGCATGCGGGAGTTCATGAACGCCAAGACCGTGTGGGTCGGCGGCCCCAGCAGCGGGCAGGCCAAGGGCAGCACCGCCGGCGCCGCCGCCGAGTGATCCCCGCAGCACCGCCCCGGGCGCGCGTGCTCGGCGCAGGCGAAGGGTCCGGCCGGCGGGCACCCGACCGCGCGGTCGGGCGCCGGCTGGTCGAGGGGGCGGTGCTGCGGCGGGGACAGCGCCGGCACTCGACGAGCCCTTCCTCACGACCAGGCCCGTCGGTCAGGGCACGGGGCTGGGCCCGACGTGTTCGTGGCGGATCGTCGTCGAGCGCCACGGTCGGGACGTCCGGGTGGCGTCCGTGCGGGGGACGCGCGCTTCCGGGTCCTGCTGCCGGTGACCGAGCCGACAGGTGCCGCCGGCTGACCGGTCGGGGACAGTGGAGGGCGTGTTCGACGTCGACTGGATGGGCCTGCTGACCCGCGAGGTGCTGCGCGAGCGCGGCGTTGCGCTGATCGCCGAGAGCTGCGCGTGGGCCGTCGGGCTCTCCGACCGCCCGCACTACCGGCGCCGCTCCGGCCGGATCGTGCCCAGCGGGCTGACGGTGGGGGAGCGCGCGGCCAACGGGCAGCCGCTGGGCAGCGAGGAGGACGGCCGGGTCGACCTCGAGGACGCCCGCCCCGGCAGCTTCCAGGACGCGCTCACCATGATCGGCCCGGACGGCCGGCTCGAGGCCGAGCGGTTCGACGACGAGGTGCTCGTGCCCTTCGTCACCGAGACCTGCCGAGTGGCCGGTGAGCGGGCGCGCACCACCCGCCGGGCGGAGTGGGCCGAGCTCGCCGAGGACCTGGGCGAGGACCCGGCCGACGTCGGGGACGTCGTGCGCGCCGGGGGCTGGGAGGCGCCGCTGCGCATCGACGCCGAGCACCTCGTCCTCGCCGCGCTGCGCGACGTCCCGCTGATCGAGGTGGAGGCCGAGGGCCTGCCTCTCTCGCTCGTCCGCGCGGCCGAGGCGGCCACCCGGGCGGCTGCGCCGGCCCCCGCCCCGACTCCCGACGAGGGCCTGGCGGGGGCGCTGTTCCTGGCCCGAGCGGCCCTGGAGGACTCCGGCTGCGCGGTGCCGGTCCCGCCGGCCGAGGCGGACCTGCTCCTCGCCGCGCTGGGGGACGCCGGCCTGGAGCCCGACGAGGTGACGGGCGTACTGCCGCACCTGCCGGTCGAGGAGCCGACGATCACCCGGATCGCGGCGACCCTCGCCGGGCGCTGAGCCGGGTCAGACCTCCTCGACGGGGAAGGTGCGCGACGGGGCGACGAACTCCTCCTGCGCGGCCACCAGCAGGATCTCGCGGGAGCGGGCGTCCTCGGTGCGCTGGAGCAGCCCGAACACCGACGCCGCCGCCCGGCCCAGCGCCTCGGCCGCCGAGCGGGTGTCGAGCCAGTGCGCGAGGAACAGAGCGGCGATCGCGTCGCCGGCGCCGTTGACCGACACGCCCAGCCGGGGCGTGCGGACCCGGAAGTGCCGTCCGCCCTCCGACGCCAGCAGGTCCACCGCGTCGTCCGGGGTGTCCTCGGCGACCAGCGAGGTGGTGAGCACCGCTCGGGGGCCGAGCGCCTGCACCGCGGCGACGGCGTCCTTGACCGAGGCCAGCGAGCGGGTGGCCGTGCCGGAGAGCAGGTCGAGCTCGTAGTGGTTGGGCGTCACGACGTCCGCGGCGGGGACCGCGACCTCACGCATGAACTCCGCGATGCCCGGCCGCACGAAGACGCCGCGGCCGACGTCGCCGATGACCGGGTCGCAGCAGTAGACGGCCTGGGGATTGGCCCCCCGCACACGGGCCACCGCGCCGACGACGGCGTGCCCGATGTCGGCCGACCCGAGGTAGCCCGAGAGCACGGCGTCGCAGCTGCCCAGCACACCGCGCTCGGCCACGCCCTGCACCAGCTCGTCGATCGACTGGCCGTCGTAGACCCGGCCCCGCCACTCGCCGTAACCGGTGTGGTTGGAGAACTGCACGGTGTGCACCGGCCACACCTCGATGCCGAGGCGCTGCAGCGGGAACACGGCCGAGGAGTTGCCCACGTGCCCGTAGGTGACGTGCGACTGGATGCTGAGAACGGCGGTCACGGAGGGCACCCTGGCACACGGCCGTCACGGTTCGTCGACATCGGGGCGAGGAGGTAGCCGCGCGGCGTCAGGTCGAGGCCGTGTCGTCGCCGACGGTGCCGTGGGGCGAGACCTCGGTGTGCGGCCGGGCCTGCCACATCGCCCACTCGGCGCTGACGTCGCCCGCCGTCCGCAGCAGCAGCGGCAGGTGGTCGCGCAGGAGGCGGTCGGTGGACGTCTCCGCCGCGTGCACCGTCACGTTCATCGCCGCGCGCACCACGCCGGCGCCGTCCCGGACGGGGACCGCCACCGAGCGCACGCCCGGGGCCAGCTCCTCGTCGGCGAGCGCCCAGCCACGGGCGCGCACCTCGGTCAGCTCGGCGCGCAGCTGCTCGGGCGACCGGCCGATCATCGGTGGCAGGCCGGCCCGGCTGCGCTGGGCGAGGGTGTCGGCCAGCTCATCGGGCGACAGCGCCGCGAGCAGCACCTTTCCCTGGGAGGTCTGGGTGGCGGGGAAGCGGGTGCCGATGTCGACGCGGAGCGCGATCAGCTTGGGCACCGACACCCGGGCGACGTAGACGATGTCGGAGCCGTCGAGCTGCGCCATCGACGAGGACTCCCCGGTACGGGCGACCAGGTCCTCCAGGTGTGGTCGGGCGATGTCCCACAGCCCGAGCGCACCCACGTAGGCCATCCCGAGGGTCAACACCTTGGGGGTGAGGGAGAACGTCCCGTCGCGGGACCGGACGAAGCCGAGCTCCTCGAGGGTGAGCAGCAGCCGCCGTGCGGTGGGCCGGGCCAGCCCCGCCGCGGCGGCCACCTCGGTGAGCGACATGGTGGGGGAGTCCCGGTCGAAGCAGGCGAGGACGTCGAGCCCCCGCGCGAGCGCCTCGACGAAGTCGGGCCCGGTGCCGCGCCCTGCCATGTCCGTGGTCCTCTCCTCGGTGCCGGTGGAGGGCGGGCCCGCGCACCCCGCTGCCGGATGTGCGCGGGACCGCCGGCCCGGACCGCTCAGTGGTGGCTGATCGGCTGCTCGCCGGCCGGCCGCTCGGTGGCCAGGTGATCCTCGAACACCTGCTCACGGGCGGCGTGCGTGCCGTGTGACTTGTAGTCGGTGTACTGGTACGGATTGTCCAGCACCTCGGCGTCGGGCAGGTCCGGGTACATCCCGCCGGTCCACGCCTCCTCGCCCATGGCGCCGCGCAGGTGGTCCACCGTCGACTCGACCTCGCGCCGCACCGCCGCCAGGTCGACGTCGACCAGGCGGTGCGCGTGCTTCACCACCCGGCCGTCGACCAGGACGGTGTGCACGTCGCCGCGCTGGGCCTGGAAGGCGACGTGGCCGAACGGGTTGAGCATCGGGAAGGAGCCCGGGGAGGCGTCGTTCTTGATCAGCACGACGTCGGCCTTCATCCCCGGCTCCAGGCTGCCCAGGTCGTCGCGGCCCAGCGTCAGCGCCCCGCCGCGGGTGGCCCACTGGACGACGTCCTGAGCGCGCAGCTGCAGGTGGGTCACCGTGTCCCCGGTCAGGTGCGCCTCGAAGTGCTCCCGGGAGCGGTCGGCGCCCAGCGTGGTCCGCATGGCCGAGAAGAGGTCGCCGCTCCACCAGACGCTGGTGTCCATCGACAGCGAGACCGGGATGCCGTGCGAGCGGACCTGCCAGGTGGGCGGGTAGCCCTGGCCGGCGCTCTGCTCGGACTCGGTGGACACCGAGATCGATCCGCCGGTGGCGGCGATGCGGTGGTAGGAGTCCGGGGTCAGGGTCGCCGCGTGGACGTACACCGTCTCGGGGGTCATGAAGCCGTGCTCGTGCATGAGCCGGATGCCGTCGTCGTTGGTCGCGCCCCACACCCCGGCGTGCGTGGTGACCGGCAGGTCGAGCTCGCGGGCCACCTCGAACGCAGCCCTTCTCCGGGAAGGCCGGGTCACCGGTGACGTCGAAGGCGAGTTGCAGACCGAGGCGGTCGTCGGCCGCGTCGCGGTGGCGCTCCAGGAACGCGCGGACCGCCGGGTCGGCGGTCCACTCCCACGGTGCGGCCTGGATGTTGCCGTAGGCGAGCACGAAGCGGCCCGGTACCGAGCGCAGCGCCGCGACGGCGGCCTCGGCGTGGTCGACGGTCTGCAGGCCGTGCGACCAGTCGACGGTGGTGGTGACCCCCGACTCGAGGGCCTCCAGTGCCGAGAGCCGGTTGCCCGCGGCGACGTCCTCGGGCCGGAACTTCTTCCCGTGCTCGAGGTAGTACCAGACGAAGTACTGGGTCAGGGTCCAGTCGGCGCCGTAGCCGCGCATCGCCGTCTGCCACATGTGCCGGTGGGTGTCGATCATCCCCGGCATGACGATGCCGCCGCGGGCGTCGATCTCCTGGGTGCCCTCGGGCACCTCCAGGGCAGGCCCGACGCCGGCGATCCGGTCGTCGACGACCAGGACGTCGGCGCGGTCGAGCACCGTGCAACTGCTGTCCATGGTCAGCACGGTCCCGCCGCGCAGGACCACCGGCCGGCCGGCCACCGGAGTGGGCTCGGACTGGGTCATCGTCTCCTCCTGGTCGTCGTCTCATCGCCGGACGAGCGTCCGCAGAACGGACAGCCCGTGCGACCTGCGTCACCTTCGCCGTTCGGGCGCCGGGTGTCAACAGCGGGCCCAGGGGCCGCCTGAGCCGCTGCGCTGCGGTTGACAGGCGTCGCGAGCCCGGCAGAGACTGCGACGACGAGCGCGGACAGTGGTCCGTGTAGGGCTGGTGAGGAGTGGCGAACCGCAGATGAGCGCTGACGCGACGGATCGGGCGAGCACCGCATCGGCGGCCCCGGGGCCCCTCTCCGGGCTCCTGGTGGCCGACTTCTCCCGCATCCTGGCCGGTCCGTACGCCACCATGCTGCTCGCCGACCTCGGCGCCGAGGTGGTCAAGGTGGAGGGGCCCACGGGCGACGACACCCGCACCTGGCAGCCGCCCGTGCGCGAGGGCGTCTCGACCTACTACATGGGCATCAACCGGAACAAGCGCTCGGTGGCCCTGGACCTCAAGGACGACGCCGACGCCGATGCCGCCCGCGAGCTGGCCCGCCGCGCCGATGTGGTGGTCGAGAACTTCAAGCCGGGCGGCCTGGCGCGCTTCGGCCTGGACTACGACTCCGTCGCCGCGACGAACCCCGGCGTCGTCTACGCCTCGATCAGCGGTTTCGGCAGCGGGCCGAAGGGTGCGCCGCTGCCCGGCTACGACCTCATCGTGCAGGCCATCTCGGGGTTCATGAGCCTGACCGGCGACACCGACGGCTCGCCCTACCGCGCCGGGGTCGCCCTCTTCGACGTCATGGCCGGGCTGCACGCGACCATCGGCGTGCTGTCGGCTGTCAACCACCGCCACGCCACCGGGCAGGGGCAGCACATCGAGGTCAACCTGCTCTCCTCGGCGCTGTCCGGGCTGGTGAACCAGACCAGCGCCTACGTCGCCGGGGACGTGGTCCCGTTCCGGATGGGCAACAGCCATCCCAGCCTGTTCCCCTACGAGCCGCTGCCCTGCGCCGACGGCGACCTGATCATCACGGCGGGGAACAACGGCCAGTTCCGCCGGCTCGTCGAGGTCCTCGGCGTGCCGGAGCTCGCCGACGACCCGCGGTTCGGCCGCAACGAGGACCGCACCGCTAACCGGGACGAGCTCCGCCCGCTGCTCGTCGAGCGGCTGCGCACCCGCAGCAAGCAGGAGTGGTTCCGCGACATCATCGCCGCCGGCGTCCCGTGCGGGCCGATCAACACCATCGACCAGGGGGTGGCCTTCGCCGAGGAGGTCGGCCTGGACCCGGTGGTCCGCGTGGGGGAGGGTGCGGCGGCCGTGCCGTCGGTCCGCAACCCGATCACCTTCTCGCAGACGCCGCCGGCCTACCGGCTCCCGCCCCCCGGACTGGACGAGCACGGCGCAGAGATCCGCCGCTGGCTGGCCGCTGCCGAGGAGACCCGGTGAGCGACGAGCGACCCGGCTACCCGACCGCGCTGGGCGCCTCCAGCCTGGACAAGATCACGCTGCTCGGCAGCGACCTGGCCGGCGACGTCATGGGCCGGGTGGGCTTCGGCGAGCTGGCCTTCTGGCTGGCCACCCAGCGGCGCCCCAGCCAGGGGGAGACCCGCGTGTTCGAGGCGGTGCTCGCCGCGCTGGCCGACCACGGCTTCACCCCGACCGCGATCGTCACCCGGCTGACCTACCTGTCGGCCCCCGACTCGATCCAGGGCGCCCTGGCGGCCGGCCTCCTCGGCGGCGGCTCCCGGTTCCTCGGCGTGACGGAGGACTGCGGCCGGTTCCTGCACGACGTCCTCGCCTCCGTGGACGGCGACCTCCCCACCGACGACGCCGGCTGGGACGCCCTCGCCCTGGCGACGGTGACCGCGCAGCGCACGGCCAAGCGGTTCGTCCCGGGTCTGGGCCACCACGTGCACAAGCAGGGCGATCCACGCACGCCCCGGCTGTTCGAGATCGCGGCCGAGGAGGGGCTCTACGGCCCTCACCTGTCGCTGTTCGCCGCCATCGGACGGGTGCACCGGGAGGTGCTCGGCAAGCAGCTCCCGCTCAACGGCGCCGGTGTCTGCGGTGCGGCCCTGGCCGATCTCGGCCTGCCGCTGGAGCTGCTCCGCGGCTTCGCGCTGCTGGCGCGGACCGCCGGGCTGATCGGCCAGCTCGCCGAGGAGCTGCGGCACCCGGTCGCCAACGAGGTCTTCCTGTCCGTCGACCTCAACAACCGGCCGGTGGACCCCGATCCGTTCGTCCCGCCGCCGCTGCCGGTCACCGGCGACGGCACGCCGGGCTGAGGCGCCGGCCGTGCGCGCCGCCGTCCTGCACACGCCGGGGAAGGCCCCGGAGTTCCGCGAGCACCCCGATCCCCAGCCCGGACCGGCGTCGACCGTCGTCCGGGTGACCGCGGCCCCGCTGGTCCCGCTGGACCTGCTCTGCGCGTCGGGCACGTCCTACTTCGGGCGTCCCGCCGTGCCCTACGTCCCCGGGGTGCAGGGGACGGGGGTCGTGGAGAGCGGGCCCGGTGCCGCGCCCGGGACCCGCGTCTGGTTCAGCACCGCCGCCGGCATGGCGCCGGGGGACGGCAGTCTGGCGCAGCGGTGCGCGGTCGCAGCCGACGAGCTCGTGCCGGTGCATGCCGACGTCCCCGATGCGGCGATGGCCGCCCTCGGCCTGTCCGCGGTCGCCGCCTGGATGTCGCTCACCTGGCGCGGCGGGCTCCGCCCGGGCGAGCACGTGCTCGTCCTCGGCGCCGGCGGCGCGGTGGGCCAGGCCGCGGTGGCCGCGGCCCGGATCCTCGGTGCGGGCCGGGTGGTCGCGGGCGCCCGGTCGGCGACGGCGCGCGAGCGCGCCCTGGCCGCCGGCGCCGACGCGGTCGTCGCGCTGGACGGCGGGACCGGCACCCTCGCCACCCGGTTCGCCGACGCCGCCGGCGGGCGCCTGGACCTCGTCGTCGACCCGGTGTTCGGGCCGGCCGCCACGGCGGCCGCCCAGGCCCTCTCGCCCGGCGGGCGGCTGGTCAACCTCGGCGGCGCGGCCGGGGACTCCGCGGAGTTCTCCTCCGCGGGGCTGCGGTCGAGGTCGGCGTCGGTGCTCGGCTACACGAACAACGCGCTCACGCCGGCCCAGCGGGCCGACGCGGTCACGGCCATCGCCCGTGAGGCCGCTGCGGGCCGCCTGGCCGTGGCCCACGAGGAGCTTCCGCTCGCCGACGTCGCCGCCGCCTGGCGCCGACAGGCGACCGGCGACCCCGGCGTCCGGCTCGTGCTGACGCCCTGAACGAGCACGACCCCGCGGGAGCCGCGGGGGCGAGAGGTCGCGCGGCCGGGGCACCGGCCGCGCCGGACGGCAGGAGGATCGGCGTGCAACTGGTCACCGAGGACAACATCACCGAGCTGGCGGCGGAGCGGTGGGCGACCGCTCGCGATCCGCGGCTGGCCGAGGTCATGACGGCGCTCGTGCGGCACCTGCACGACTTCGCCCGCGAGGTTCGGCTCACCGAGGCCGAGTGGATGGCCGCGATGCAGTGGCTCACCACCACGGGGAAGATCAGCACCGAGAAGCGCGAGGAGTTCATCCTCGCCTCCGACGTGCTCGGCCTGTCGATGCTGGTCGTCCAGATGAACCACCGGCTGGACCCCCGGGCCACCCCGGCGACGGTGCTCGGCCCCTTCCACATCGAGGGCTCCCCCGAGCTGGGTTTCGCCGAGGACATGTCCGACGGGCTGCCCGGGGTGCCGCTGTTCCTGCACGGGCGGGTGACCGACCTCGACGGCGCCCCGGTCGCCGGTGCGGTCCTCGACGTCTGGCAGTCGGACTCGGAGGGGTTCTACGAGTCGCAGCTGGCCGAGGTGGACGAGGCCCGGCTGCGCGCCAAGTACACGACCGGGCCCGACGGCGAGTACTGCGTGCGCACGATCGCGCCCCTGGGCTACTCGATCCCGATGGACGGCCCGGTCGGCGACCTGGCCGCCCGTACCGGCATCAGCCACTTCCGGCCGGCGCACGTCCACTTCCTGATCAACGTGCCCGGGTTCGAGCCGCTCATCACCCACCTGTTCCAGGAGGGGGCGCAGTACCTGGACAGCGATGTCGTCTTCGGCACCAAGCAGGAGCTGGTCACCTCCTTCGACGCCCGGGAGCCGGGCCAGACGCGCGACGGCGGATCCCTCGACGTGCCGTGGCTGGAGTCCCGGTACGACTTCGTGCTCCAGCGCCAGGGCTGACCGGCGCGCCGGTTCGGTGCGGTCACTGCACCGATCCGGCGCCGGGCCGATCCGGCGTCGGAACGTAGGGCGCGGTCCGTTGCAGCCGCTGTAACAACCCGCGTCGCGGGGTGGTGACCACAGCGCCGGTTCCCGTCCTCGGTTTGCCGCTGGGCCGACCCGGCGGGAGGCTGCTGTGGCCGGCAGGCACCACCCCGAGGAGGCGACCATGGCGGCTCGTGAACCGCAGGAGATGGCCCAGGTAGCGGCCGCGACCGGTGCCAAGAAGGTGCACCGCACGTGGGACCGGGTGCTGGTCAGCGCCTTCCTCGCCGGCGCCTACATCGCCTTCGGCGGGCTGGTGGCGATCACCGTCTCCTCGGGCCTGGACCCGGCCACCTGGGGCACGCTGCCCACGCTCTTCACCGGTGCGGCCTTCACCCTCGGCCTCGTGCTCGTGCTGATCGCGGGCTCCGACCTCGCCACCGGGAACATGTTGCTGGTCCCCTTCGGCGCCATGAACGGCAAGCTCGGCCTCGGCGACGTCGCCCGCAACCTCACGCTGGTGCTCCTGGGCAACCTGGCCGGGGCGCTGCTCGTGGCCTACTTCCTCGCGGTGCAGACCGGGGTGATCGGCGACGCGGACGCGACCGGTGCCGCCGGGCTGACCCACGAACGGCTGGCCGGCATCGCCGAGGGCAAGGCGCTGGGGGAGACGCCGTGGCAGACCTTCCTGCGTGCGGTGGGGTGCAACTGGCTGGTCTGCCTCGCCGTGTGGATGTCGCTGGCGGCGACGACGGTGTCGGGCAAGATCCTGGCGATCTTCTTCCCGATCATGGCGTTCGTGGCGATGGGCTTCGACCACGTGGTCGCCAACATGTTCTTCCTCCCCGCGGCGATCTTCGCCGGCGTCGAGGACATCGGCTGGGGGGACGTGCTGCTGAACTGGCTGCTCGCCGGGGCCGGCAACCTGGTCGGCGCGGTGGTGTTCGTGGCGACGTCGTACTGGTACCTGTTCCTGCGCGAGACGCCGGACACCTCGGCGGAGGCCGACGCGGCCGAGCCCGCGGAGCGGGCCTGACCGGCGCCTCCCGCGCCGGCCCGGTCGGCCGGAGCGCCGTCACGCAATCGTCATGGTCGATGGTGTGCCCCGCCGCGGGCGCGGGGTAGGGCGTCCCGCGGCGAGAGCCCCCGGACGTGACCGCGCACCGGGCCGAGACCGTGAGGGAGTCCGACGTGACCGTCGCCGCGCAGATGCTCGAGACCTACCCGAAGGACCTGGGCGGGGTGGACAAGCAGAAGCTCCTCGAGTGCATCGAGGCCTGCTTCGAGTGCGCCCAGGCGTGCACCGCGTGCGCCGACGCCTGCCTCAGCGAGGACATGGTCGCCGAGCTGACCAAGTGCATCCGCACCAACACCGACTGCGCCGACATCTGCGACACCACCGGCCGGGTCCTCTCCCGGCACACCGGCTACGACGCCAACCTCACCCGGGCGGTCCTCGAGGCCTGCGCCGCCGCGTGCAAGGCCTGCGGCGACGAGTGCGCGCAGCACGCCGAGATGCACGAGCACTGCCGTGTCTGCGCCGAGGCCTGCCGCCGCTGCGAGACGGCCTGCCGGGAGCTCATCGCCAGCCTGGGCTGACCACCGTGCTGCACGTCTGGAACGAGTCCGGCGGGGCACGATGACCGTCGACGTGCTGCTCACGGCGGCGGGCGCCCTGGCGCTCGTCGCCGCGGCGTGGTCGGACTGGATCCGCCGGCTGCCGGTCAGCGAGCCGCTCCTGGCGCTCGGCATCGGCGTCGTCCTCGGCCCGGCGGTGTTCGGCGTGCTGCCGCTGCCCGACCTGCTCGAGGACCACGCGTGGTTGCACACCGCCGCCCGGCTGCTGCTGGCGATGTCGGTCATGTCGGTGGCGCTGCGCTACCCGTTCCGCCTCGCGCGCACCCGCTGGCGGCAGGTGCTCCTGCTGCTGGCCGTGGTGATGCCGGCGATGGCGTTCGTCACCGCCGGGCTGGCCGCGCTGACCCTCGGGGTCGGGCTCGGGGTGGCGGCGCTGATCGGGGCTGCGCTGACGCCGACCGACCCGGTCCTGGCCTCCACCGTCGCCACCGGCAAGCCGGCCGAGGAGGATCTGCCCGGGCGCGACCGCCAGCTGCTCTCCCTGGAGTCCGGGGCCAACGACGGCCTGGCCCTGCCGTTGGTCCTCGTCGCCATCGCCCTGGCCGGTCCGCTGTCCACGGGTGAGGCGCTGGTGGAGTCGCTGTGGGACGTCGCCGGCGCCGTTCTGCTCGGCGTGCTGCTCGGCTGGCTGGGTGGCCGCGCGCTGCGCGCCGGCGCCGAGCACGGGGCGACCGATCCAGGGCCCGAGCTGGTCTTCACGGTGGTCCTGGCCTTCGCCGTGCTCGGCGTCGGTGGGCTGATCCGGGTCGACGGGATCCTGGCGGTGTTCGTCTGCGGCCTGGCCTTCAACGCGGTCAGCACCGGCCGGGAGCGCACCGCGGACGTACGCATCGACGAGGCGGTGAACCGGTTCGTCGTCCTCCCGCTGTTCCTGGCCTTCGGTGCGATCCTGCCGTGGTCGGAGTGGCGCACCCTCGGCTGGGGCGGCCTGCTCTTCGCCGTGCTGGTACTGGTGCTTCGCCGGCCCCCCGTCGTCTACCTGCTCCGCCGTCCCCTGCACCTGGCCCGACCGGACGCCGCTTACCTGGGCTGGTTCGGCCCGATCGGTGTCTCGGCGCTGTTCTACCTGACGCTGGAGTCCGAACGGTTGTCGATGGACCCGGTCGTCCTGGTCGCCGGCACACTCGTGGTGGCGGCCAGCACCGCGGTGCACGGCCTGACGGCGACGCCGGGGCGCGTTCTCTACCGCAAGGTCGCCGGCCCGAAGGGCCGCGGCGAGCAGGACGACACCGGAGATCACGATCGGGACCGATTTGCGTCGACTCCGGGGCCGGACGGGTAGGGGCACCCCATGTGGTTCGACGAATGGTCCGGTGTGGTCCGGGTGCTGCTGGTGGGATCGGCGGCGTACGTGACCGTCGTGGCGGTCCTGCGGCTCTCCGGCAAGCGGACGCTCACCAAGCTCAACGCCTTCGACCTGGTGGTCACCGTGGCGCTGGGCTCCACCCTGGCCACCATCCTGCTCAGCAGCGACGTCGCCTGGACCGAGGGCGCCGTCGCCCTGGGGCTGCTGGCGCTGCTGCAGGCGGTGGTCGCATGGCTCACGGTCCGGTGGCCGGGGTTGCGGGCCGTCGTCACGTCCCGGCCCACGCTGGTGCTGCGGAACGGCGAGCCGGTGCGCGACCGGATGCGGGAGGTGCGGGTGGGCATCTCCGAGATCCGCCAGGCGGTCCGCGCCTCCGGGGCCGGCGACCTGGCCGACGTGGCCGCAGTCGTGCTCGAGAGCGACGGCTCGCTGAGCGTCATCCCGGCTGAGAAGTACGGCGCCGGTTCCGCGCTCGAGGGGATCGTGGGTGCCGAGGACGTCGCCCGCGGCGCGAAAGCCTGACCGACCCCCGCGGCGGCAGGTGCACGTGTCGCCGTGGGGACCGGGCCGATGTGACGGAACCGTGTCAGCTGCTCCCGACAGCCCAGGTGGGTGTTGCAACCGGCGGCCGGCCGGGCACGGGGCGGGCCTGGAACACCATCGACCTCCCGGAGGACGACCGTGCGACGCACCGACCGCATCGCGGACCCGTGGGGTACACGCACCCCGTACGGACCGGGCGAGGACTGGCCCACACGGGTGGACAGCCACCTCGCCGACGGACTGACCGAAGGCGACGTCGACCGCTGGGTGCAGTCGGCGACGATCCTGCACTCCAACGGGGACGGCCTGGACATCGCCGTCAAGGACGACCGCATCGCCGGCGTCCGCGGGCGCGCCGTCGACCGCGTCAACCACGGTCGGCTGGGGCCGAAGGACCTCTACGGCTGGCAGGCCAACAACTCGCCCGACCGGCTCACGAAACCGCTGATCCGCCGCGACGGCGAACTCGTGGAGACCGACTGGGACACCGCGATGGAGGCGGTCGTCGGCCGGGCGAAGCAGCTGCTCGACGAGCAGGGCCCCAGCGCGATCAGCTTCTACACGACCGGGCAGCTGTTCCTGGAGGAGTACTACACCCTGGGACTCATCGCCCACGGCGGCATCGGCACCAACCACGTCGACGGGAACACCCGGCTGTGCACCGCCACCGCCGCGGCCGCGCTGAAGGAGTCCTTCGCCAGCGACGGCCAGCCGGGCTCGTACACCGACATCGACCACGCCGACGTCATCGCGCTGTACGGCCACAACATGGCCGAGACCCAGACGGTGCTCTGGTCCCGGGTCCTCGACCGGCTGGCCGGGCCCACCCCACCGGCGGTCGTCTGCATCGACCCCCGGGAGACGCCGGTGGCCCGCGCGGCGACCGTCCACCTGGCCCCGCGGCCGGGCACCAACCTCATGCTCATGAACGCCCTGCTGCACGAGATCGTCGCCAACGACTGGGTCGACGCCGGGTACGTGGAGGCGCACGCGGTCGGCTACGAGGAGCTGGTGAACCGGGTGCAGAACTACCCGCCCGAGGTGGCTGCCGAGGTCTGCGACGTGCCGGCGGAGCGCATCCGGGAGGCCGCCCGCGTCATCGGCACCGCCGAGCGGCTGCTGTCGTCGGTGCTGCAGGGCTTCTACCAGTCCCACCAGTCGACGGCCGCGGCCGTCCAGGTGAACAACATCCACATCGTGCGCGGCATGCTCGGCAAGCCCGGGTGCGGAATCCTGCAGATGAACGGCCAGCCGACCGCGCAGAACACCCGGGAGGCGGGGGCCGACGGCGACCTGCCGGCCTTCCGCAACTGGTCGAACGACGAGCACGTCAAGGACCTCGCGCGGGTCTGGAACGTCGACCCGATGGACATCCCGCACTACTCGCCGCCGACGCACGCCATGCAGATGTTCCGGTACGCCGAGGAGGGCTCCATCCGGTTCATGTGGGTGCAGGCCACCAACCCGGCGGTCTCGCTGCCCGAGCTGGGCCGGATCCGCGACGTGCTCGCCCAGGACCGCCTGTTCCTGGTGGTGCAGGACATCTTCCTCTCCGAGACCGCGCAGCTGGCCGATGTCGTGCTGCCCGCGGCGACCTGGGGGGAGAAGACCGGCACCTTCACCAACGTCGACCGCACCGTGCACCTGTCGGAGAAGGCGGTCGAGCCGCCGGGTGAGGCCAGGCCCGACCTCGAGATCTTCATCGACTTCGCGCACCGGCTGGGGCTGAAGGACAAGGACGGGCAGCCGCTGGTCAAGTGGTCGACGCCGGAGGAGGCGTTCGAGGGCTGGAAGGACTGCACCCGCGGGCGGCCGTGCGACTACACCGGCCTGAGCTACGACAAGCTGCGCGGCGGCAGCGGCATCCAGTGGCCGTGCAACGAGGAGCACCCCGACGGCACCGAGCGCATCTACGTGGACGGGCAGTTCTGGGCAGATCCCGGCTACTGCGAGAGCTACGGCCGGGACCTGGTCACCGGTGCGCCGTTGTCGCCCACCGAGTACAAGGCCATGAACCCCGGCGGCAAGGCCGTCCTGAAGGCGGCGGAGTACGTGCCGCCCCACGAACTGCCCAGCCAGGACTTCCCGTTCCAGCTGATCACCGGCCGGACGCTGTACCACTTCCACACCCGGACCAAGACCGCCCGCGCCCCCCAGCTGCAGAAGGCGGCACCGGAGGTGTGGGTGGAGATGTCGGCGGGCGACGCGGCCGACCGGGGGTTCACCGAGGGGGACCTGCTGGAGATCAGCACGCCGCGCGGCCGGGTGGAGGCCAAGCTGCGGATCAGCGGCATCCGGCCCGGGGTGGTCTTCCTGCCGTTCCACTACGGCTACTGGGACGCACCCGAGGGGCACGAGCCGGCCGGGAAGCGGGGCCGGGCGGCCAACGAGCTGACGCTCACCGACTGGGACGCGGCCTCGAAGCAGCCGATCTTCAAGACCGCAGCCGCTGCCGTGAAGCGCCTGGAGAAGGCCGTCGGGCCGTCGCCGGCCCCCACCACGACCGGCTCGCGACCGGTCACCGAGGGAGTTCCGCCCACGACCGGTGGCGAGGCCGCCGTGGCCACCGAGGAGCTGGTGAGCGTGTCCGGAGGTGCCCGATGAAGCTGAGGCTGGCGATCGAGGAGCTGCACAGGTCGGAGAACCACCTCGCCGGCGCCCTGCTGGCGATGTCGGACCGGCACAAGGCCGACCACGAGGTCTTCCACGTGGCGCGTGACATCGCCCGGTGGTCGCAGGACCACGTGCGCGCCCTGGCGGAGATCGGCCAGGAGTTCGGGCTGGCCCTGGACCCCGAGCCCGAGGGTGATCCGACGATCCTCGAGAAGACCCGGCAGAAGGCCTCGGACCTGATGGGTCGCAGCAGCGCGCCAGGGCTCCTGCTGCTGGCCGACCTGCGGCACATCTACCGGGAGGCGTCGGGCACGTCGCTGGACTGGGAGCTGCTGGCCCAGGGGGCGCAGGGCGCGCGGAAGAAGGAGCTGCTCGAGCTCGCCCAGCGGTGCCACCCGCAGACGCTCCGCCAGGTCCGGTGGGCCAACGGCAAGCTCAAGGAGTCGGCGACCCAGGTGCTGGTCAGTTGAGCACCGGCGCGGGTGCCACGCCGACGGGGACGCAGGTCGTGCTCCGCCCGCTGGCCACGCCGCTGCCGCTCGGCTTCCTGGCGCTGGCGCTGGCCACCACGGTGTTCAGCGCGGTGCAGCTCGGCTGGGTGCCGCCCGAGGAAGGGCGGGTCGCCGGCTACACCGCGCTGTTCGCCACCGTGCCGCTCCAGCTGTTGGCGTCGGTGTTCGGATTCCTGAGCCGCGATCCCGTGGCCGCGACCGGCATGGGCGTCCTCAGCGGGACCTGGGCGGTCGCGGGTCTCACCACCCTCGGCACCCGGCCGGGCCAGGTCAGCCCCGGGCTGGGCACGCTGCTGCTCGTGGGCGCCGCCGCCATGCTCGTGCCGGCGGCCGCGGCGGTCAGCAGCAAGGTCGTTCCCGCGGCCGTGATGGCCCTGGCCGCCACCCGGTTCGCCGTCACCGGGATCTACGAGCTCACCGGCTCCGCCGCCTGGAAGACGACGGCCGGCTGGGTCGGGGTGGGGCTCGCCGTGCTGGCGATCTACGCGGCCCTCGCCCTGGAGCTGGAGGGGGCCCGGGAGCGGACCGTCATCCCCGTCGGCCGGCGCGGCGCCGGCCGCTCGGCGATGGCGGGCGAGGGCCCGCTGGACCCCGGCGACCTCATCCGGGAGGCGGGGGTCCGCCCCCAGCTGTGACCCGCCGGCCCTCGGCGCGTCGGCCCGGCGGCGGCGGTGCTCAGCCGGCCGGTGCGTCCTGGTCCGACGGCCGGCGATGGGGCTCGGGCGCGACCGACCACCGGCCCGCGAGCGCGTCCTCGACGCCGGAGCGCCACAGGGCGGCCTCCCGGTCGTCGATCGCGGTGGTCTCCACGGCCAGGGTCGTGGTGCGCTCGACGAGGACGGCGAGGTCGCGGTCCAGCCCGTGCCCGCGCACGCGCCAGGCCAGCTCGCGCAACAGCCCCGCGATCCGCCGCAGCACCGCCGGCTGCCCGGAGGCGTACTCGAGCGTCTCCTCGAGCCCCAGCCGCAGCAGCTCCCCGGACGTCCAGCGGTGGACCACCAGGCGCACGACGCCGTCGGCGTCCCGGCGGACCAGCGTCGGCGAGTGGCGGGGCAGCATGTCGCCCAGCAGCGCGGAGAGGTGCGACAGCGCGTGCACGGCCGTCGTCGGGTCGTTGATGCCGGGGGAGAGGGCTCGCCCGGCGATGTCGACGATCTTGCGCACGCTGTAGGCGGCGTCCTCCTCCGGGGTCCGCTCGTAGGACAGCGCGACCGCGCCGGTGACGACCTCCGCCAGCTCGTCCGCGTCCCGCACCGGGCCCCCGGCGCGCACCCAGGCGTGGGCCAGCGGTGTGCCCGCCACCACCGAGTCGCCCATCCGAGGCCGCAGGACCACGACGAGGTCCCGGTCACGCGCCTCGGCGACCAGCCGCTCCTCGTCGACCGCCACGACGAAGCCGCTGGCGCGCGCCTCGACGGGCGTGCCCGGGCCGGCGGGCAGCTCCGGCGGGGCGTCGTCCGGGTCCTCCGCCGTGCGCTCGATCGTGGCCACGGCCTCGTCGTGGACGTTGCGCAGCATCGTCTCCACCCGCAGCATCCGGGCGAGGTGGCCGAGGAACACCACCAGGGCCGCCACGCTGCCCAGGGAGAACAGGAAGGCCAGGGTGATCGACAGGCGGGGCACGAACGCCGAGCCGTCCACCGTCGCCTCCGACGTCCGGACGGTCCGGAGCACGGTGAGCGCGTAGACGAACGTCCCGGTCAGCTGGGCGAGGGTCGCCTGCACCACCGGATCGGTGACGAACGTCTGCAGCAAGCGGGGGGAGTACTGGCTGCTGCCCAGCTGCAGGGCGACCACGGTCAGCGAGAAGGTGACGCCGGTGACCGAGATCAGCGAGCCGGCGATCGCGGCCAGCAGGTCACGCGCGGCGGCCGGTCCGCCGCCGAAGACGAATGCGAGCGGCGAGCCCTCGTCGGCGGTGCCCAGGCGTTCGTCGAGCAGCGGCAGCATCACCCCGACGGCCACGGCGAGGGTCACGGCGAAGAGGGGCAGCGGCCAGAGGGCACCGCGGGCCAGCCGCCAGAGCCGGCCGACCGGGTTGATCCGCGTCACCCCGTCACCGCCGCATCTCGAGGACCATGCCGACGATCATGACCGCCGCCTCCGCTCCGTCGGTGACCAGGGTGACCAGCACCGAGCGGGTGCTGCTGCGGACGGGGACCCGACCGCCTGACGACGGCGGGACCGGCCGGTCACTCGGTCTCCGTGGCGGGCGGCCCGGACGGCGGCCGGTCGTCGTCGGGACCGCTCACCGGCGCCACGGACCGGAAGTGGGTGCGGCTCACCGGCTGCTCGGTGAGCCCGCCGTCGGTGGGCACCTCCACGGGCACCCCGTCGACCAGGAACCGCACCTGCGTGGTGCCCGGCAGGTCGGTGAGCGTCCACACGACCTGGGCCACCGCGAGCAGCTGGTTGCCCCCGGTGATTCCGGTGAACTCCCGGGTCACCGACACCGACGTGATGCCACCGGGCACGCCCTCGTCGACCCGCAGGGTCTGCGGCGCGAGCGCGGTGCGCAGCCCACCGATGACCTCGGCACGGGTGGGCCCCAGGTTCAGCTGGCTGAGCGCGGACGGGGCGTCGACGACGTCCGTCGCGCGCTCGACCGGCGCCAGGACGGTGCCCCGGACGAAGTAGACGGTGAGGGTCGGGCCGTTCGCCGGGGGCTGCCCCCCGGTCTCGCTGACCTCGGGCACCGGGATGGTGAGCACCTGCGGGCGGTCCTGGGGGTCCACCCCGCAGCCGGTGAGGACCACGAGCGCGCACAGCAGCACGGCGAGGGCCCTCACGACTGCGTCTCCACGGGCAGCTCGACGACGAAGCGGGCGCCGCCGGACGGGCTGTTCCTGACCCGGATCCGCCCGTCCATGGCGGTGATGTGCCGGGTGACCAGCGCGAGCCCGAGGCCGGAGCCGTCGGTCCGCGTGCGGATGCTGCCCGACCCGCGGGCGAACCGCTCGAAGATCCGTTCCCGCTCGTCCTCCGGGACGCCGGGGCCGGCGTCGTCCACGCACACCATGGCGGTGTCGCCGTGCCGGTCCACGATCACGGCGGTGACGCCGCCGCCGTGCTTGTCGGCGTTGTCCAGCAGGTTGGTCAGCGCCCGTTCGAGCCGTCGCTTGTCGACGCAGACGAGGACGTCGCGGGCGGCGTCCTCGACGGTGAGCAGCTCCGCGGCGCTGCCGTCGAGGCGGTGCCGGGCGACCACGGCCTCGGTCAGCGACGCCAGGCGGACCGGCTCGGCGACCAGGTCGGCGCTGCCGGCGTCGGCCCGCGAGATCTCCAGCAGGTCGGCGACCAGGCGCTCGAAGCGGACCACCTCCGAGCGGAGCAGGGCGAGGGCCTCGGCCTGGTGCGGGTCGTCAGGGTCGGCGGTGGCGTCCACCAGGTCCAGCGCGCCCAGCATGGTGGTGAGCGGGCTGCGCAGCTCGTGGCTGACGTCGGCGGCGAAGCGGGCGTCGCTGCGCACCCGCGCTTCCAGCGCGTCGGCGGTCTGGTTGAACGAGGTGGCGATCGGGACGAGGGAGGGGTCGCCCCGGGGGTCGATGCGCGTGTCGAGGGCACCGCCGGCGACGGCGGCGGCCGCGCTGGAGATGCGGTCCAGCGGGCGCAGGGTCGGGCGGGTCACGTACCAGCCGACCAGCAGGGAGAGGGGCACCGTGCCCAGGACCGCGACGGCGAGCACGGTCGCCAGCACGCGGTAGGTCTTGTCCAGCTCGTCGAGCGGGAAGACCTCGACGTAGGCCTGCCGGAGCTCCGCGAGCGGGATGCCCACGGCCATCATCGTCTCGCCCTGGACCTCGATCCGCTGCCGCGCGGGCGTGCCGGCGACCACCGTCTCGCGCAGCTGCTCGGGGAGGGCGTCCCGGCCGACCAGCAGCGAGGTGGTCGTCCAGGCGCCGTCGTCGACGAGCAGCGACGTCGACCCGGTCTCCCGCGGTAGCTGGGCGAGCACCTGCGGGACGCCGAGCCCTTCGGTGGACAGGGCGCGCTGGACCTGCGCCGCGTTGTCGGTGGCCTGGATCAGGGTGACGCGTTCCCGCTGGACGAGCAGGTACTGCGACACACCGACCCACACGGCGATGGCCAGCACGCCGGAGAGCACGAAGGTGACCGCGGCGAACGCCACGGCGGCCCGCCCCCGCAGCGTCCGCGGCCGGAGGGACCGGGCCGGCCGACCGTCCTGGTGGTCGTGCCGGGCGATCACTCCGGTACTCGGTAGCCCATGCCGCGCACGGTGGTGACCAGCGTGGGGTTGCCCGGCTCCGGTTCGATCTTCTTCCGCAACCGGCGCACGTGGACGTCGACCAGGCGGGAGTCGCCGAAGTAGTCGTAGCCCCACACCCGCTCGAGGAGTTCCTCGCGGCTGAGCACCCGTCCGGGCTCGGCGGCCAGCTCGCACAGCAGCCGGAACTCGGTACGCGTGAGGTTGAGCAGTTCCCCGCCCCGCGTCACCGTGCCGTCCGCCGGTGCGATCTCCAGGTCGCCCACCTGGAGCCGGGTGCGCGGCTCCGGGGCCCGGGTACGCCGCGCCAGGGCCCGGATCCGCGCGGACAGCTCCTTGACCACGAAGGGCTTGGAGACGTAGTCGTCGGCGCCGGCCTCCAGGCCCGCGACGACGTCATGGCTGTCCGAGCGCGCGGTCACCATGATCACCGGTGTGTTGGAGGTGCGGCGGATCTCCCGGCAGACCTCGAAACCGTCCTTCCCGGGCAGCATGAGGTCCAGCAGGATGACGTCGAACGTGTTCTCCGCCAGCCGCGCCAGCCCGTCCTCGCCGCTGCCGGCCTCGGTGACCTCGAGCCCCTCCCGCTGCAGCGTCATCTGGAGCATCCGGCGGATCCGCGGATCGTCCTCGATGATCAGCACGGACCGCGACATGCCCCCAGTCTGACGACCGCACCGGCGGCCTGCAGCGCGGAGCGCCCGGGCGGGTGCCGGTCCGGGCGGGACCATGTGACGACTGCATGATGACTGGGTCCCGAGCGCCGGGGTGGGCTACCTCGTCCTGGGCGAGCCGGGTGGAGACCGCCGCGGCGGAGGAGGAGAACGTGCAGATGACCCGCAGGAGACGTCCCGGCCGACGTGGTCGCGGCGGGCCCCCGGAGGTCCGTGCGCGGTGAGCGACGTCCTCCTCGTCCTCGTCGGGGTGTTCGCCGTCGCCCTGGTGGTGTGGGACGTCAGCGCCACCACGCTCGCCCTCGGCGAGGGCGCCGGTCCGCTGACCCGGCGGCTGCTCGCGGCGGCGTGGCGCGTGCTGCTCCGGCTCCACCGGCGGGGCGGCGGTCGGCCGCGCCTGCTCAGCGCGGCCGGCCCGGTCCTGATGGGCGCGACCGTCGCCCTGTGGGTGGTCCTCTTCTGGGCCGGCTGGTCGCTGATCTTCCTCGGCAGCGGCTCGGTGGCCGAGGCCAGCACCGGCCGGCCGGGATCGGCCGCCGACGTCGCCTACTTCGCGGGCTACGCGGTGTCCACCCTCGGCGTCGGCGACTTCGTCGCCACCGATCCGGCCTGGCGGGTGATCACCTCTCTCGCCAGCTTCAGCGGCCTCGCGCTGGTCACCCTCTCCATCACGTACCTGTTCTCCGTGATGAACGCGGTCGTCGCCCGGGGGGCGGTGGCGACCCAGCTGCACGGGCTGGGGGACAGCGCCCAACGGATGGTGGTCGGCGGCTGGGACGGGGACCGGTTCAGCCCCGTCCTCACCCAGCAGCTCCTGCAGCTGCCGGCGCAGCTGGCCTCGGTCGCCGAGCAGCACCTGGCCTACCCCGTGCTGCACTACTTCCGCAGCGCGCGGGCCACCGCGTCGGCGCCGGTCGCGATCGCCCGGCTCGACGACGCGCTGCTGGTCCTCGGGGCGGCGGTCGCCGCGGAGCTGCGGCCGCCCGCCGCAGCGGTGCTGCCGGTCCGCCGCGTCATCGACCGCTACGTGGCAACCGCGTCGCACGGCCGGACACCCCTGCACGACGCGGGGCCGCCGCCCGAGCCCGGGCTCCGCCGGCTGATCGACGCGGGCATACCGCTCGGCGATGCGGCGGAGTGGCGGCGCGCCGTCGACGCCGCGGCTCCGCGCCGCGCCCGGCTGCGGCAGCTCGTGCAGGACGCAGGCTGGGAGTGGCAGGAATGACCGTGCCGGTCAGTCCCCCGGGCGCAGCTCGAAGAAGGCGACCTCCGGCGGGGCGTTGATCCGCATCGGCACGAGGCTGAACCCGATGCCGCAGGTCACGAACATCCGGTTGCCCTCCGCGCCGTACTCCTCGGGGGCCCAGCCCTTGGCGACGATCTTCTCCTCGTCGGTCAGCGCCAGGTACGACCACGTCGGCGTGCCCGGCAGCGCGATCTGGCCGCAGTGGGTGTGCCCGGCGAGGGCCAGCGGGGCGGTGCCGGCCGGGAACTCCGGAAAGGCCGTGGGGTTGTGCGACAGCACGATCCGGGGGGCGTCGTCCGGCACGCCGGAGAGGGCCGTCTCGACGTCGACCTCCCCGGGGACGACGGGGCCGATCCCCACCACGTGCAGCGCCTGCGCACCGGTCCCGGTGCCGGGCACCGGCGCCGCCTCGTTGCGCAGCATCGTGATGCCCGCCTCCTCGAAGGCGGTGGTCAGCTCCTCGGCCGCACCGACGGCGTAGTCGTGGTTGCCCAGGACGGCGAAGGTGGGGATGCCCGACTCGACCAGTGGGTCGAGCAGCTGCATGACCCCGGCCACCTGCTCGGGGATGCTCGGGTCGCTGCTGTAGACGTAGTCACCGCCGAGGAGCGCCAGGTCCGGATCGGCGTCGACGATCCGCTCCACGGCCCGCTCGACCATGCCGGTGTTGGACCACCACATGCCGATCTGCAGGTCGGTGACGACCCCGACCTCCGTGCCGTCGGCAGCGGTGACGAGGCCGGGCAGCGGGACGTCGAGGTGCTCCTCGTCGAGGATCAGCCGCGGCTCCACCAGGACGCCGTAGGCCACGAGCAGCGCCAGCGCCCCCGCGAGCGCCATGGCGATCCGCAGGGTCCAGCGCAACATGTCGGGGTGCCTCCAGGGTGCAGGGCGCGGCCGTGTGCCGCCGTCGGGCGGTGCCCGCCGCCGTTCCGCCGACTCCTCCGGCGACGGGATCGCCACGCGCTCGTCATGTAGGGCCGAGCCCGCCGCGGCGGGCCACGCGGTGGCGGCCGGGAACCGCTGCCGACCGCCGTCACGGTTCCGCAATGACCGGCCGCTGCGGGGCGCCCCCGGTCTTTGCGGAACCGTGACGAAGTGGCGGGCGCGGCAGGGTGCCGCCCCTGCCGGGGCAGCACCAGCGGCAGCACAGCACCGGCCGCGGGAAGCCCCGTGGCCGGACCCCGGCCCGGAAGGAACGACGTCCATGCAGACCAGCCGGCCCACGACCGGGGCGCACGCCCCCGCGCCCCTCGCCCCACGGAACGGGTGAGCGGCGTGGCGTTCCGCACCCTGCCCCTGGCCCGGGGTCGCGCGCCGCGCATCGCCGGCGCCTTCCTGGTCACTGCGCTGGGAACCGCCGTCCTCGGCGGCTGTTCGGGCGTCGACGACGCGGAGGGCGGGGGCGGCGAGCCCACCACGGCCGCCGATCCCGACATCCGCCCGTCCGGCGACCTCGAGGACCCCTACGACGGGGCGTACACGGCGGAGTTCCGCGAGGACCTCGACGCGTACACCAACGTGGAGGTGACGTTGACCGGCGAGGTGGTCAGCATCGTCTCGCCGGTGGCGTTCACCATGAGCGGGCCGGACGGTGCCGACGTCGAGCCGATCCTGGTGCTCACCAGCACCGAGCCGGCGCTCGCGCCGGGGGACCAGGTGGTGGTCGCAGCTCAGCCGGAGGACGAGTTCTCGCTCGCGGAGGCCGAGGACGCGCTGGGGGCGGACCTGCCCGACGAGGCGTTCGAGGAGTGGGAGGACGAGCCCTACCTCGCCGCCAGCCAGGTGCGCACCGAGTCGTGAGCCGGGCGGCGCTGCCGGTCAGGCGTCGAAGTCGACGGTGACCGCGTCGCTTCCCGGCACGGCCTGGCAGGTGAGCACGTAGCCGGCCGCCACCTCGTCCGGCTCGAGCGCGTAGTTGCGGCGCATCTCGACCCGCCCGTCGGTGACGTGGGCGCGACAGGTGCCGCAGACGCCGCCCTTGCAGGCGAAGGGCAGGTCGCCGCGGACCTGCTGGGCCGAGTCGAGCAACGGCACGTCCCGGGGCACGGCGATCGTCGTCGTCCGCCCGTCGAGGACGACGGTCACCTGGGCGCTCGGCCCGTCGACGGTCCGCTCGTCGCCGCGGACCGGCTCGGGTCGGACGTCGTCGACGAAGAAGAGCTCCTGGTGCACGCGTGATCCGGGCACCCCCAGCGCGGTCAGCAGCTCGCGGGCGTCCTGCACCATCCCGTGCGGTCCGCAGAGCCACCAGTGGTCCACATGGGCAGCGTCGACCAGGTGGCCCAGCAGGGTGCCGAGCCGGTCCCGGTCGAGCCGGCCGCTGGTCACCTCGGCTCCGCGCGGCTCGCGGGAGAGCACGTGCACCAGCTGCAGGCGGGGGCCGTGGCGGTCCTTCAGGTCGGCGAGCTCGTCGGCGAACATGACGGTGTCGGTGCGCCGGTTGCCGTACAGGACGGTGACCGTCGACCCACCGTCCGCCAGCACCGTCGCGGCCAGCGACAGCACCGGCGTGATGCCCGATCCGGCGGCGATGAAGACGTGGTCGGCCGGCGTGGAGAGGTCGGCGGTGAAGGTGCCCGACGGCGGCAGCACCTCGATCGCGTCACCGGGGCGGACCTGGTGGACGAGGTAGGTGGAGAGGAAGCCGCCGGGGACCTCGCGGACGCCCACCCGCGGCGGCGCGCCCACGGGCGCGCAGATCGAGTAGGACCGCCGCTCGTCGCGGTCGCCGTCGACACGGCGCAGGGTCAGCGCCTGGCCCGGCCGGAACGCGTACTCCTCGGCGAGCTCGGGCGGGACCTCGAAGGTGACCGCCACGGCGTCGTCGGTCAGCCGGTCCACGCGCGCCACCGTCAGCGGGTGGAACCGCGGGCGACGGCGGGTGCCCGCTCCCTGTCGCGCCACTCAGATCTCCTTGACGTGCTCGAAGGGCTCCCGGCAGCTGCGGCAGCGGCGCAGCGCCGTGCAGGCGGTGGCGCCGAACTCGCTGAGCTGGTCGGTGTCGGGCGATCCGCACAGCGGGCAGTCGGCCGTGCGCCGGGCCCGGCCGAGCTGGAGGGGCACCGGACCGGGGGCGGGCTCCGGGGCCGGGCCCGGCGGGGCGATGCCGGCCTCGGCCAGCTTCCGGCGTCCCGTGGCGGTGATCCGGTCGGTGCTCCAGGCCGGGGACAGCACGGTGCGGACGTCGACGTCGGCGAAGCCGGCCGCGTGCAGCGCGTGCAGCAGGTCGGCGCGCATCACACCCATGGCCGGGCACCCGCTGTAGGTGGGCGTGATCTCGACGACGACCGTGCCCTCCTCCTCCCGCACGTCGCGCAGTACGCCGAGGTCGGCGAGCGTGAGCATCGGCAGCTCGGGATCGGTCACCGTCTCGGCGATCGCGCGGGGGTCGAGGGTCACGGGCACCGGCCTCACCAGGTCGCCGCCGGGTGTTCCCGGGCCAGGCCCTGCAGCCCGGTGAGCAGCTCGGTCAACTCCGGCCCGTGCTTCCCCACCCGCCCGCGCGGCGGCGTCCGGGCCGGCCAGGCCGGCGTCCGGAGGGTCGCCTGCTCCAGCACCTGCCGGAGCACGCCGGTCACCTCCTCGGCGGTGTCCGCCGGGTCCACGGCGACGCCCGCGGTGACCAGCCTCCGCTCGACCTCGGTGGCGGCCAGGACGTCGCCCAGCAGAGGCCAGACCGCGTCGACGCCGGCCTGGGCCCGGCGGTGGGACAGCGCGGTGCCGTCGCCGAGGCGCAGCACCCAGCGGGCGGCGTGGTCGCGGTGGTAGGCCAGCTCGTGGACGCCCTTGGCGGCGATCGCGGCGAGCACCGGGTCCCGCGATCCGCGCAGCCGGGCGAAGACGGCGAGCCGCACGGTGGAGGCGACGAGCAGCCGGACCATCGTCTGCGCGAAGTCGCCGTTCTCCGCCGCGGCCAGCGCGGTGCAGCGGAACTCGCCGGGGTCGCGGAAGTAGGCGAGGGCGTCCTCGTCGGGGATGGAGGCGGTGGCCGTGTTCCGGGATCGGCCGAGCACCCCGACCGATCCGGCCCGGGCCAGCAGCAGCCGGGACTGGCCGAGCAGGTCGAGCGCCGTGTTGGCGATCGCGACCTCCTCCTCGAGCTCGGGCGCGGCCGTCACCCACTGGATCAGCCGCTGGGCGAGCACCAGGGCGTCGTCGCCGAGCATCAGGCAGTAGGCGCCGACATCGGCGGGGTCGACGCCGTCGGGGACGGTGGTGTCGACCCCGGCCAGCGGGTCGTCGAACCCGGTGCCGAAGGCCCAGTGGCCGGCATCCTCCTGCGCGTTGGACAGCGCGTCGTACACGGTCTCCTCGTGCATGGTGACCTCCGTGGGTGGCCCTTCCAGGGTCCCCGCGCCGAGGTGTGGGGGAGGAGGGGGCCTCTTACATGTGCGGGACGTCGGCCGGGATCTCGTAGAACGTCGGATGGCGGTAGACCTTGTCGCCGCTGGGGGCGAACATCGGGTCCTTCTCGTCGGGGCTCGACGCGGTGATTTCGGCGGCCCGGACCACCCAGATGCTCACGCCCTCGTTGCGCCGGGTGTAGAGGTCCCGCGCGGCGTGCACCGCCATCTCGGCGTCGGGGGCGTGCAGCGAGCCCACGTGCACGTGGTTGAGACCGCGCTTGCCACGGACGAACACCTCGTACAGCGGCCAGTCGCGCTGCACCGCCCGACGGGCCGGGGTCACCGGCACCTCCGACGCCGTCGGGACGGCGCCGTGGCCGCCTTCGGCCGTCAGGTCACTCATGCCGGGGTCCCCGCCTGCTTCGCGGCGTAGGCGGTCGCCGCCTCGGTCACCCAGGCGTTGTCGTCCCGGGCCGCGCGCCGGCGGGCGATCCGCTCGGCGTTGCACGGCCCGCCGCCGCTGATGACCCGCTTCAGCTCTGCCCAGTCGATGGCCCCGAACCGGTAGCGTCCGCTCGCCGGGTCGAAGGACAGCTCCGGATCGGGCAGCGTCACGCCGAGGAACTCCGCCTGGGGCACGGTCATGTCGACGAAGCGCCGGCGCAGTTCGTCGTTGCTGTGCCGCTTGATGCCCCACGCCATCGACTGCGCTGTGTTCGGGCTGTCGGTGTCGGGCGGGCCGAACATCATCAGCGACGGCCACCACCACCGGTCGACGGCGTCCTGCACCATCGCCCGCTGCTCCGCGGTGCCGCCCATCATCGTCATCAGCAGCTCGTAGCCCTGCCGCTGGTGGAACGACTCCTCCTTGCAGATCCGGATCATCGCCCGGGCGTAGGGGCCGTACGAGGACCGGCACAGGGGCACCTGGTTGCAGATCGCCGCGCCGTCGACCAGCCACCCGATCACGCCCACGTCGGCGTAGGTCGGTGTCGGGTAGTTGAAGATCGAGCTGTACTTCTGCCGGCCCTCGATCAGCTTGTCGGTCAGGTCGGCCCGGTCGGCGCCCAGCGTCTCAGCCGCCGCGTAGAGGTAGAGGCCGTGGCCCGCCTCGTCCTGCACCTTGGCCAGCAGGATCACCTTGCGGCGCAGGCTCGGTGCGGCGAGCAGCCAGTCGCCCTCGGGCTGCATGCCGATGATCTCGGAGTGGGCGTGCTGGGCGATCTGGCGCACGAGCGTCCGCCGGTAGCCCTCCGGCATCCAGTCCCGCGGCTCGATCCGTGAGCCGGCGGCGATGGTGGCGTCGAACAGCGCCTGCAGGCTGACCTCGTCGGCCGGTGGCCCATCGATCCCCGACGCGACGACCATGGCACCTCCTGGTACTGACCGGGTGGTCAGTAATAGTGTGACGCAGCGCACACCACGCCACAAGCGCCCCCTGCCGGAAGGGATCGCCGCGATGACGACCCGTGGTCCGCGAGCGGAACCGGCCGGACGGCGCGGCCGGCCCGGGCACTCCCGGGACAGTCTGCTGACTGCCGCTGTCGAGCTCTTCGACGAGCGCGGCTACGAGGCGGCCAGCATGGAGGAGCTCGCCGGGCGGCTCGGCGTCACGAAGGCGGCCCTCTACCACCACGTGCCGAGCAAGCTCGACCTGCTGAGGGTTGCGCTCGATCAGGCACTCGACGCCCTCTTCGCCGTCATCGAGGAGCCGGGGGCCGTCACCGGGCGTGCCGTCGACCGCCTCGAGCACGTGGTCCGGGCCTCGGTCCGGGTGCTCGCCGCGCAGCTGCCGGCGGTCAGGCTGCTGCTGCGGGTGCGCGGCAACTCCGAGGTGGAGCGCGCGGCGCTGGACCGTCGACGGGAGTTCGACCGGCTGGTCGCGGGGCTCGTGGTCGACGCCGTGGCGGAGGGAGACGTGCGCCCCGACGTCGACCCGGCGGTGACCGCCCGGCTGCTGTTCGGGGCGGTCAACTCGGTGACCGGGTGGTACCGGCCCGACGGCGGCCTGTCGCCGGACGAGCTCGCCGACGTGGTGGTCACCACCACGTTCAGCGGGCTGCGCGCCCGCCCGGCGTGAGCCCCGGCTGCCGGCGCAGGACCACGGCGCTGTGTACGGCGCCGGCTCTACCGACCCGGACGGCACCGTCGGGGAGGTCATGTGGACGGACCCGGCGGTGGTGCAGGCCGCCCCCCCCGCGGAGCGTCGTACCCCGCGGCCACACTGCGACCGGCGGGACCGGATGGCGATCCGCCCCGGCCTCGGCCACCCTGGGTCTCCGACCGGATACCCGCGGTCGCCAGCATGCGGGTCGCCGGTCGGGCCCGCCACGACGCCGAGGGGGAGCAGTGATCGATCCGCAGGAGCCGCCGGAGCCGGGCAGGGTCCGGCACGGAGCCGTGGAGCCGACGGCCCGGACCACCGGCCGCCAGATCGTCGTGTTCGCCGACGCCGGAGAGGGTGCCGAGGCGCCCGTGGACTGGAGTCGCGCCGGCGTGCACCGGATCGCCGACTCCCGGGACTTCGCGGACGGGGGCGTGCCCCCGGAGACGCTCCGAGAAGCCGGGGCCACGGTCTTCGCCGCCCTCGGCATCGCCGTCGTCGCGGCCGGTCCGGACCAGGTCGGCGCGCTGCGGGCGGCGTCGGCCCGGCCGGTGCTCTCGGTCTCGCCCGAGCTCGTGCACCGCGTTCTCGGGAACGACGTGGGCGGGTACGCGCGGGGATACCGCGACGGCGTGTCCGACCTGGCCGGACGGCTGCTCCCGCCGGCCGCGCCAGGCGGTGGCGTGCCGACGGCCCGGTTCGCCGACACGCCGTACGCGACGTGGGGGGTGCAGGCGGTGCGCGCGGACGCCTCGTCCCGATCGGGGCGCGGCGTCCGCGTGGCGGTGCTCGACACCGGCTTCGACCTCGCCCACCCCGACTTCGCCGGCCGGGCCGTGACGGCCCGCTCCTTCGTCACCGGCGAGGACGCCCAGGACGGGCACGGGCACGGAACGCACTGCATCGGCACCGCCTGCGGGCCGCGGACCCCACCGGACGGGCAGCGCTACGGGATCGCGCACGAGGCGGAGGTGTATGCCGGGAAGGTGCTCGGGACCGACGGGAGCGGCACCGACGCCGGCATCCTCGCGGGGATGAACTGGGCCGTCACGAGCGGCTGTCCGGTCATCTCCATGTCGCTGGGCGCCGACGTGGTCGAGGCCCACCCGCCCTACTCCGCCGCCGGCCGGCGCGCGCTGCAGCGGGGGTCGCTGGTCATCGCCGCGGCCGGGAACAACGCCGATCGCCCGGCCGGGAACGACGGCTTCGTCGGCGCCCCGGCCAACAGCGTCGAGATCATGGCCGTCGGTGCGGTCGACCAGGGATGCGGAACGGCCTACTTCTCCGCGCGGAGCCTGCCGGCGCGCGGAGGGCAGGTCGACGTCGCGGGCCCGGGCTGGGAGGTCCGCTCGGCCTGGCCCATGCCGGCCCGCTACAACACCATCAGCGGCACCAGCATGGCCACTCCCCACGTGGCCGGGGTCGCGGCGCTCTGGGCCGAGGCGACCGGCCTGCGGGGGCTGGAGCTCTGGGCGACGCTCTGCCAGGAGAGCGAGCGGCTGCTCCAGCCGTCGGCCGACGTCGGCAGCGGCCTGGTGGTGGCCCCGCGCTGACGGTTCCCGGCCCGGCCGGACCCGCGTAGCGTCGGCCGCATGACCCACGTCAGCGTCACCGTGGACGACGGGCACCTGGCCGCCCTCGACGGCGTGGTGCAGGGCCTGCGCGCCCGCGGCATGCAGGTGGAGCAGGTCCTCGACGGGCTCGGGATCATCACCGGCTCGGTGCAGTCGGGCGCCCTCGGCGCCCTGACCAGCGTCGCCGGGGTCGTCTCGGTGGACGAGCAGTTGACCACCCGGCTGCCCCCACCGGACGCCCCGGTCCAGTAGCGGTCCGGGTCAGACCCGGGTCGGCACGGTCCGGATCGGGTGCCCCGCCCGCAGCGGACCGGCCGACGGCAGCGGACGGTGACCGCCCGCCGCGGGCGGCGCCGCGGCGCCGGTGGGGTGCAACTCGAGCATCCGGTCCAGCCCGACCAGCAGGATGAGCCGGTGCAGGCAGGGGCTCGGCCGCTCCAGCACGAGTGCGCATCCGTGCCGCCGGGCCAGGTGGTGCGCGGTGACCAGGATGCGCAGCCCCGCGGCGTCGCAGAAGATGACATCGGCGGCGTCGATGGCCCAGCGGCGGTGCCTGGTGCCGGTCAGCGCCGCCAGCCCGTCGACGACGTGGTGGGCGTTCTCACGGTCGAGCTCGCCGGCGACGGTCACCGTCGCGTCGACCAGGTCGACGCACACGTGGAAGGGGATCGGCTCGTCGTCGTGACGAGGGCTGAACTGCAGTGCGTCCGGTGCCATGGCAGGTCTCCCGCCTGGAGGTCGCGCGAGCCCGGGGCCGGTGGCTCCGGGCAAGCGCTGCCCGCGGTGCGGCATGCGCCGGGCCGGTGCTTCGACCCGCGCGTCACGCTATACCCGGGATGGGGACCGTGGCGGTTCCGCAGTCGCGGTCGGCCCGGTGCGCACCGTGGGCGCGCGGACGGTGACGTCAAGGAGTCCCGGGCGGAGACCGCTGCGGGAGATGCCCGGGTGGGCCGTGGTGGGATGGGGGCGATGAGCGAGAACGCGACCCGACTGCGTGATGTCCGCCCCGAGGACGCCTTCGACGTCGACGCCGTGCACGCGTGGCTCGCGCCGCGCGTGCCGGCGCTCGACGGGCGGCCCGCGCCCCAGGTACGGCAGTTCACCGGCGGCGCCAGCAACCTGACCTACCTGCTCGACTACGGCGACCTCGACCTGGTGCTGCGCCGGCCGCCGCACGGCCACAAGGCGGCCTCGGCCCACGACATGGGTCGCGAGGTCCGGGTGCAGCAGCGGCTGCGGCCGCACCTGGACGTCGTGGCGCAGATCCACGGCTTCTGCGAGGACCCGTCGGTGATCGGCAGCGACTTCTACGTCATGGAGCGGCTGGACGGCGTCGTGCTGAGCCGGACCCTGCCCGAGGGCGTGGAGCTGGGGCCCGACCGCGCGCGGGTGCTGGGGGAGACCGCCTACGACACCCTCGCCGAGCTGCACTCGATCGACGTCGACGCCGCGGGCCTGGCCGATCTGGGCAGGGGACCGGGGTACGTCCGGCGTCAGGTCGAGGGCTGGTCGCGCCGGTTCCGCGACGCCCGGACCGACGACGTGCCCGCCGCCGAGGAGCTCATGGCCTGGCTGGCCGCCTCCCAGCCGGAGGACGTGCGCGCCAGCCTGCTGCACGGTGACTGGAAGCTGGACAACCTGGTGCTCGACCTGTCGGGCACGCCGCGGATCACCGGCGTCCTCGACTGGGAGATGGCCACCGTGGGCGACCCCCTCATGGACCTCGGCGCGTCGCTGGCCTACTGGGTCACCACCGACGACGACGAGGCGTTCGCGATGGTGTCGAACCAACCGAGCATCCTGCCGGGCATGCCGACGCGGGAGCAGCTCGTCGAGCGATATCTCGCCCGGACCGGTCTGCAGACGTCGAACTGGACGTTCTACGAGGTCTTCGGGCTGTTCCGGCTCGCGGTGATCCTGCAGCAGATCTGGGCGCGGTACAGCTCCGGGCACAGCACCAACCCACGGTTCGCCACCTTCGGTGCCGCCACCGCCGTCCTGCTCGAGCGCGCGGAGAAGCTGGCCGGATGCCGCTGATCTGCCTCGTCCGGCACGGGCAGGCGTCCTTCGGTGCCGACGACTACGACGTGCTCAGCGACCTCGGCCGGGAGCAGGCCCGCTGCGTGGGGGAGGAACTGCGCCGCCGGGAGCTGCGCGACCCGCTGGTCGTCTCCGGCACGCTGCGCCGCCAGCGGGACACCGCCGCCCTGCTGGCCGCGGCCGCCGGGTGGCCGATGGCGGCCGAGCCCGACCCGCGGCTGGACGAGTACGACCACCTGGACCTGCTGAAGCGGTATCCAGGGGAGGGCGGGGCCGGGGACGGGTCCGGATCCCGGGAGGTGCAGCGGCTGCTCGACGGCGCGGTGCGGTCGTGGATCGCGGCGGCCGACGCCGACGGCTGGCCGGCCTTCTCCGCCGGGGCGGTCGCCGCCGTGACCGACGTGGCCGCCGCGGTGCCCTCCGGGCGCGACGCCGTCGTCGTCAGCTCCGGAGGCGTGATCGCCGCGGTGGTGGCCGCGCTGCTGGGCGCTCCGAGGGACGGCGTCATCGCGCTCAACCGCGCCGCGGTGAACGTCGGCGTCACCTCCGTCCTCGCGGGGTCGAACGGCCTGTCGCTGCTGGCGTTCAACGACCACGCGCACGTCACCGGGGCCCGCAGGGACCTGCTCACCTACCGTTGAGGACCGGTCGGGTCCTCGCGGGTCAGGATGGGGCGGTGCCCGACGACCCGACGCCCGACGACACCCTGCCCGGCAAGGCGCTGCCCGACATCGTGGCCCCGGGGCTCGACGTCCTCTTCTGCGGGATCAACCCGTCCCTGATGTCGGCCGAGCGCGGTCACCACTTCGCCCGGCCGGGCAACCGCTTCTGGCCCGCGATCCACCTCGCCGGGCTGACTCCGCGGCGGCTCTCCCCGGACGAGGACCGCGAGCTGCTGCGCCACGGGCTGGGCGTGACCAACGTGGTGGACCGGCCCACGCGGACCGCGGCCGAGCTGACCCCCGAGGAGCTGCGGGCCGGTGCGGCCGCGCTGGAACGCCTGGTCACCCGGTACCGGCCGCGGGTGCTGGCGGTCCTCGGCATCACCGCGTGGCGGGAGGGGTTCGGCCGGCCGAAGGCGGTCATCGGCCGGCAGCCCGAACGCGTGGGCGGCGCCGACACCTGGGTCGTCCCGAATCCCAGCGGGCTGAACGCCCACTTCCAGCTCGCCGATCTCGCCCGCGTCTACCGGCAGCTCCGGCCCCTGCCGAAAACGGGATGATGCCGGGGTGTCCCGTCTCCTCGTGGTCCACCACACCCCCTCACCGGCGCTGCAGGCGGTGCTCGAAGCGGTCCGGGAGGGCGTCGCCCTCGTCGACGACGTCGAGCTGACCGTCCGCCCGGCCCTGTCGGCCGGGGCCGCTGACCTGCTCGCCGCCGACGGCGTCCTGCTGGGCACCCCCGCGAACATCGGCTACATGTCCGGTGCGCTGAAGCACTTCTTCGACACCGTCTACTACCCGTGCCTCGACGCCACCGGCGGGCTGCCCTACGGGGTCTACGTGCACGGCAACGACGACACGGCGGGCGCGCTGCGCAGCATCGAGCGGATCACCGGCGCGCTGCGCTGGAAGCAGGTCGCGGCGCCGCTGAGCCTGACCGGCGCACCCGGTCCGGCCGAGCTGGAGGCCTGCCGCGAGCTCGCGGCGACCGTGGCGGTCAGCCTCTGACGATCCCGGGCACCACGCGCGAGACCACCAGCGCGACGTCGTCGGCGTGGACCGGCGCCATGCGGCCGAGGAGGGTGTCCGCCACCTCCTCGACGGAGAGGCCGGGGGTCGCCGGCGGCGGAGGCAGCCGGTCCAACCCGTCGTCCAGCGTCGAACCGCGCCGCTCGACCAGGCCGTCGGGGCGTGGGCGGTGCCGCGCAGCACGTTCCGCAGCTGGCGCATGAGGGCGGCCGCGGTGCGGTCGTGGCCGACGACGACCGTGGTGGCGCCCTCCCGGGGGATCCGGGTCACCGCCGTCCTCCCTGATCGCCGGGCCCGGTGACGGGCCGACCGGAGCCGCCCCGTGTCGCGTACCGGGGAGGGGGTACCGGTCGGCCACCGGATCCGCCGGGGAGGAGGACGACGGTGCCGACGCGACGAGCCGTGCTGGGAGCCGGGGCCGCGACGGCGCTGGCCGTCCTGGGCGCGGGCTGCGCGCCCCGGACGCCGGGCTCGGCCGGTGGGTCGGCGACGGGGCAGGAGGGGGCCGCGCTCGAGGCCCGGCCGACCGGGTCGTCGCCGACGGGTGCGCCCGAGCCCGGTACCCGTCCGCTCGGGCTCGTGTCCTCGCGCGACCCCCTGCTGCACGTCCCGCCGGACCCCGGCACGGGCCCGCTGCCACTGGTCGTCTCCCTGCACGGCGCCGGCGGGGACGCCGAGGCGGGGCTGGGCCTGCTGCGGCCGGCGGCCGACGAGCAGGGCCTGGTGGTCCTGGCGCCTGCGTCGCGCGGGCCGACCTGGGACGCCGTCGGAGGCGAGTACGGCCGGGACGCGGCGCTGGTGGACCGGGCGTTGGCCGAGGTCTTCGTCACGGTGCCGGTGGATCCGGCGCGCATCGCCGTCGCCGGGTTCTCCGACGGGGCCTCGTACGCGCTGGGGCTCGGCCTGGCCAACGGCGGGCTGTTCCGGCACATCGTCGCCTTCTCCCCGGGGTTCGTGCCGCCCGCCCCGCGGTCGGGCAGCCCGGCGGTGTTCGTCTCCCACGGGGTCGACGACGACGTGCTGCCGATCGACCGGACCAGCCGCCGGATCGTGCCCGCGCTCGAGGACGACGGCTACGACGTCACCTACCGGGAGTTCCCGGGGCCGCACGCCGTGCCCCCGGAGGTGCTGCACGCGGCCGTCGAGTGGCTCGCCGCCGACTGATCCCCGACAGGCCGGATAGCGTTTCCGCGTGGGCGAGATGAAGGACCGCATGCTGGCCGGGCTGCCGTACCGCCCCGACGACCCCGACCTCGCCGCGGACGGGCGGCGGGCCGCCGCCCTCGTCGCCGCCTACAACGCCGAGTCCGACCCGCATCGCCGGCACGGGCTGCTGACCGGGCTCCTCGGCGCGGTGGGCGGAGGGACGACGATCCGGTCGGACTTCCGCTGCGACTACGGCTACCGCATCACCATCGGCGCCTACTGCTTCGTGAACTGGGGTGCGGTCTTCCTCGACGTCGGCCCCATCGTCCTCGGCGACTCCGTCCAGCTGGGCCCGAACGTGCAGCTGCTCACCGCCGTCCACCCGCTCGACCCGGCCGAGCGGCGGGCCGGCTGGCAGCACGCGGCACCCGTCACCATCGGGGACAACGCCTGGCTCGGCGGCGGGGTGATCGTGCTCCCGGGCGTCACCATCGGTGCCGACACGGTGGTGGGCGCGGGGGCGGTCGTCACCGCCGACCTGCCCGCCGGCGTGATGGCCGTCGGCAACCCCGCGCGGGTGGTCCGCTCCCTGGGTTAGGCCGACCGCTGCGATCCGGCCGGGACGACCGGCCGGCCGAGGACGGCGTCCAGCCACTGCCCGGTGCGCCGTCCCCACGTCCGGTCGGCGGCCCAGGCCCGGCGCCGGGCCGCGAACTGCCGCGGCTCCTCCGCGGCGGCGCGCAGGGCGGCGGCCATCTCCTCGGCGCCGGAGACGATCGCGGTGTGCGGGGGGAGCTCCGCGGCGTGCTCAAGGTGACCGGCGGTCGCGACCAGCGGCAGCCCCCGGGCCGCGTAGTCGTAGCTCTTCATCGACGACTGACCCAGCGCCCGGCCGGGCACGTCGGGGACCAGCCCGACGGTCGCGGCGTCGAGGACGGCGGCCAGCCGGTCCCGCGGCAGCAGACCGCACCAGGTCAGGCGCCCGCCGGACTCCGCGACGAGCGCGCGGAAGCGCTCGGCGGCCCGACGGGCCCGGTCGGGGAACACCAGCTGGCCGTGCACGGAGATCGTCCAGTCCGGTAGCGCCCGGAGCAGGGCGCGGACCAGGTCGACGTCGAAGCGCTCGGCGATGCTGCCGACGTAGACCGCGTGCCGCTCGGCGCGCTCGGCCGTCCGGGGCGCGGCGAGCAGGTCGGCGTCGGTGCCGTTCGGCACGACGACCGGCGTCCGCCCCGGGAAGAGCGCGCCCAGGAGCGGGTTGACGACCACGACCTCGTCGGCCTCCGCGGCGATCCGGCGGAGCTGGTCGGGCAGCCGGCGGGCGTGCGGGAGCAGCCGGGCCCAGTCGTCGGTGCAGTCGAACACCACCCGCCCGCGGACGGCGCGGGAGGCGCGCCAGTCCCAGGGCAGCATGAAGGCGGTGACGTCGGCGTCCCAGCCCGAGCGCCGGAGGACGGTGCCCAGCAGCGCCGCGTCCAGGCGCTCGGCGAGGGGGCCCCGTGAGCCGGGCAGCACGGTGGAGCGCTCCGACACCCGGACGCCGGGAGCGGCCGGCGCGAACCGGGCCCGGGTCAGGTGGCCCCACCAGTTGGCCGGGTCGCTGCGCAGCCGGCGCCAGTCCGCCGGCGCCTGCAGGAAGCTCACCGGCCGGTCCTGGCGGACGAGCTCGCGGGCCATCATCTGCTCGCGCCGGACGGCCGGATGCCACGGGTCCTTGGCCACGAAGCCCACCCCGCCGGACGGTTCCCGGGCGGCGGTCCTGCTCAGCGCGGGGCCCCGTCCGTCGTCACGGCCCCACCCTAGGAGCGGACCGTCCGGTCCGCCGACCAGACTGTCCGGGAGGGGGCCGGTCCGGACGGCCCCGGGGGACCGGAGGAGGAGGCAGCGTGGCCGCGGTGCCCGACCGGCTGCACCGGGCCCTGGTGCGACGCCTGCCGATCGCGGCGAAGCGTGCCCTGCTGTACGCCGAGGCGCACGGCCGCCGGCCGCACCTGGGGAACCCGCGCACCTTCACCGAGAAGCTGAACTGGCGGATCGTCCACGACCGGCGGCCGCTCATCGGGCAGCTGGGCGACAAGCTGGCGATGAAGGAGTACGCGGCGCGCGCCTGCCCGGGGCTGGCGATCCCGCGGGTGCTGTGGTCGGGCACCGACGTCGGCGAGCTCGCCGGGGTGGCGTTGCCGGAGCGGTGGGTGCTCAAGCCGAATCACGGCACGCTGCGCGTGCACCGCGGCACCGGGGCCCCGGACGTCCCGGCGCTCCGGCGGCTGACCGCCGACTGGCTCGGCGAGCCGCTGTGGCCCGAGCGCGGCGAGTGGGTCTACAGCCAGGCCCGCCGGCTGCTCCTGGCCGAGGAGTTCCTGGGCCGGCCGGGAGAGGTGCTCGCCGACCACAAGTTCCTGGTCTTCGGCGGCCGGGTGCGGCTCGTGCAGGTGGACACCGGCCGGCTCACCGGGAGCCACTCCCGGCGGCTCTACACCCGGGACTGGGAGCCGGTGGCGGCACACGAGCCGCACGTGGTCACCGGCCCGGTCACCCCGCCGCCGGCGGCGCTGCCGGCCATGGTCACGGCCGCCGAGACGCTGGGCGCGGCGTTCGACTTCGTCCGGGTGGACCTCTACGACGTCGGCGGCGAGGTGTGGTTCAGCGAGCTGACGCCCTATCCCGGCGGCGGGCTCGACCCGTTCGACCCGGCGCTGGACCGGCTGCTCGGCGACTGCTGGACGCTGCCCGGCCGGGCGAAGGTCCGGGCCCCCTAGCCGGAACACCCGGCGCTGCAGCAGCCTCCGGGGGCCGGCAGGTTCCGGCTCACCAGCGCAGAGGGTGCGTGGAGCGGGAGTGCGCGGTCCGGCAGGCCCGGCAGTTCCCCCAGGAGACGATGCACAGCGGCGTGGTCGGGCCGCCGCACTCGGGGCACTCGACCGCTCCCTCGGAGCTGGCGCGCGCCTCGCTGAGCGCCCGGGAGCGTTCCTCGTGGATCCTGGCGTCGCCCCGGCAGGGGCAACCGAGATGGGCTTCCTCGCAGCGTCCGGCATGTGTGGCGATGGGGTGCCCCTCGGTCTCGTGGTCGACGGCACGCCGGCGGCGCCCGTCGTCGTGGCCGGTGCGGGCGACACCCGGGCACCGACGCGAAGGGGGCCACGGCGCAGTGCGCCGTGGCCCCCTCCTCAGGCGTCGATCAGAGCGGGCGGACGTTCTCCGCCTGCGGACCCTTCTGGCCCTGCGTGACGTCGAACTCGACCTGCTGGCCCTCGTCGAGGGACTTGTAGCCGGTACCGGTGATGGCGGAGTAGTGGCAGAAGACGTCGGCGCCGCCGCCGTCCTGGGCGATGAACCCGAAGCCCTTCTCCGCGTTGAACCACTTCACAGTGCCCTGAGCCATGTTCGTTCTTCTTCCGTGCTGGGAGGTGACCGCACAGGTACGTACCGGGTGCGGGGCCGCCGCACCGACCGGAAGGACCGAGAGGAACGTCAGGCAGAGACGACTGCGGACGTCCAAGAACGAAAGCAGAGGCGCAACAGCGACCGAGGAGAACTGTACGCCCTGCCGGCCGCCGTGGGAAGCGCCTGGTCACGGGCGCGCCTGGCGGGGGGTGACGACCCGGCTGACGGAGCCGGGTCAGCGGGCGGTCGCCAGGTCCTTCGCCGCCTTCGCCACGTACATGACCGACAGGGCCAGGAAGAGGGCTCCGATCGCCGCCCGTACCTGGTCGTCGGTGATCGGCGTCCGCTGGGCCACCGGCCCGGCCACCGCATCCGCCACGCGTGCGCGCCAGCCCTTGAGGCCGGCCTTTCCGAGGGTCACTGCGTCCATGGCCGGGGGTCCTACCCCGTGCACGCCCGGATACCCACGGCCGGTCGAGGCCACCACGTGCACGGACCCGGGGACGTGGGCAGTGACCCCTCATGGAGCTACCCATCGGAGAGACGCGCACGGTCCAGGTCGGCGATCACCGGCTGAACGTCTGGGAGGCCGGGAGCTCCGGGCCGACGGTCCTGCTGATCCACGGCATCCCGACCAACCACCGGCTCTGGCAGGACGTCGTCCCGGCGGTGGCCGCGGAAGCGCGGGTGCTGGCCGTGGACATGCTCGGCTACGGGAACTCGGATCCGTCCGGCGGGAGCCGGGTGGACCTCGCGGCGCAGGCGGCCTTGCTGCTGCGGCTGCTCGACACATCGGCGGTGGAGCGCACGGTGGTCGTCGGCCACGACCTCGGTGGGGGAGTGGCGCAGATCCTCGCCACCACCGCCACCGAGCGGGTCGCCGGCCTGGGCGTCGTCAACGGGGTGTCCTACGACGGGTGGCCGGTACCGCTGGTCCGGGCGATGAAGGCCGCCTGGCCGGTGATCGAGCACCTGCCGCCCACCGCACTCGCCACCGGACTACGTCCGGCGCTGCGCACCCTGTTCGCGCACCAGGACCGCGCCGCGCCGTTCATCGACCGCTTCGTCGAGCCGTGGGAGCGCCCGGGCGGCCCCGCGCAGCTCGCGCGCCACCTTCGGTCGCTGGACTCCGTCTACACCCAGACGGTGGCCCCTTTCCTGCCCCGGCTGTCCCTCCCGGCCGAGATCGTGTGGGGCCGCCGGGACCACCAGATGAAGCCGAAGTACGGGCAGCGGCTGGCCGACGACATCCCGGGTGCCCGGCTGACCTGGATCGACGACGCGAGCCACTTCGCGCCCGCCGACCGGCCCGACGTCGTCGCCGAGGCGGTGCTGCGCCTGGTCGCGCAGGCCTGACCGGCCGGGGCAGGTGTGCCCCCGGCCGGGGCCGGGTAGGGCGCCGGGATGACATCTACGCTGGTCAGACCACGTTCGCAGAAGGTCATCGCCGGGGTGTGCGCCGCCCTGGCGAACCGGTTCGGCGTCTCCCGGACCCTCGTCCGGCTCGGCTTCGTCGTCTTCGGCGTCGTCGGCGTCGGGGAGCTCGTCTACATCGCCCTGTGGATCATGATCCCCAAGGAGCGCTGAGGCGTTCCCGGGAAGGACCGGGCTGCCGACGACGATCATGTTTGACTGTCGGCCGTTCCGCCCTCCTGCGAAGGGACTTCGATGTCGCTCCTCACCAGCCTCGCCGAGGCGCTGGCCACCGCGCGGATCGAGGTCGTCGACCTCACCGCGCCCCTGTCGGCGGAGACGCCGGTCATCCAGCTGCCCGAGCAGTTCGCCCAGACGGCACGGTTCGAGCTGGAGGAGCTGAGCCGGTACGACGACCGCGGCCCGGCCTGGTACTGGAACAACTTCCGTACCGGCGAGCACACCGGAACGCACTTCGACGCGCCCAACCACTGGGTCACCGGCCGGAACGGCGACGACGTCGCCTCGGTGCCGTCCGGGCGGCTGATCGCCCCGGCCGTCGTGCTGGACTTCTCCGCGCAGGCCGCCGCCGACCCCGACTTCCTGCTCGAGGTCGAGCACGTGCGGGAGTGGGAGGCCGAGCACGGGCCGCTACCCGAGGGCGGGTGGCTGCTCTTCCGCACCGGCTGGGACGCCCGGTCGGCCTCCCAGCAGGCGTTCCTCAACGCCGACGACACCGGACCGCACACTCCGGGGCTCTCGCCGGCCTGCGCGCGCTGGCTCGCCGAGGAGTCCCCGGTCCTCGGGCTCGGCGTCGAGACCGTGGGCACCGACGCGGGCGCGGCGCACTCCTTCGACCCGCCGTTCCCCTGTCACGCGGCGCTGATGGGCAGCGGCAAGTACGGGCTGACCCAGCTGCAGAACCTCGACCGGCTCCCGGCGACCGGTGCCCTCCTGGTGGCGGCACCGCTGCCGATCGTCTCCGGATCCGGCTCGCCGTCGCGGGTGCTGGCGCTGGTCGAGCGGGGATGACCCCGGCCACCGGGCGCACGGTCGCGGCAGCCGTCGGGGAGACGCTGGTCCGGCGCGGGGTCGACACGGTCTTCGGCGTCGTCGGCTCGGGCAACTTCGTGGCGACCAACGCGATGGTCGCCACGGGGGCCCGGTACGTCGCGGCCCGCCACGAGGGCGGCGCGGCCACGATGGCCGATGCGTACGCCCGGACCAGCGGCCGGGCGGCGGTGCTCAGCCTGCACCAGGGCTGCGGCCTCACCAACGCGCTCACCGGCATCACCGAGGCGGCGAAGAGCCGCACCCCGCTGGTGGTGCTGACGGCGGAGGCGACGTCGGCGCGCTCCAATTTCCACGTCGACCAGTTCGGGCTGGCCACCGCCGTCGGCGCGGTCCCGGTGCGGGTGACCTCGGCGGCCGAGGCGGTCGCGGTGGCCGCCGCCGCGGTGGACACCGCCCGGCAGGAGCGGCGCACCGTCGTGCTGAACCTGCCGCTCGACGTCCAGTCCCTCGCCGCGGAGGAGGCCGGCGCTCCGCCGGCACCGCACCGGGCGGCGCCGGTGCCCGCCGACGCGGAGGTGGCGCGGTTGGCCGACGCGCTGCGTGCCTCGCGGCGGCCGGTGTTCGTGGCCGGCCGGGGCTCCCGCGGGCCGGGTGCCCGCCGGGCGCTGGAGGAGCTGGCCGCGCGCTGCGGGGCACTGTTGGCAACCTCGGCGGTGGCCCGGGGGCTGTTCCGCGGCAGCGACTGGGACCTGGACGTCTCCGGTGGGTTCGCCACCCCGCTGGCCGCCGAGCTCATCGGCGGCGCCGACCTGATCGTCGGCTGGGGCTGCCAGCTCAACATGTGGACCATGCGGCACGGGCGGCTGATCGCCGACGACGCCACCGTGGTGCAGGTCGACCTCGACGCCGACGCGATCGGCGCGCAGCGGCAGGTCTCCTTCGGCGTCACCGGCGACGTGCGGGTCGTCGCCGAGGCGGCGGCGGCCCGCGTGGGCTCGTCCGGGGCCGCGGGCTACCGGACGCCGGAGGTGCGGTCCGCCCTGGCCGTGCGGGGCCGCTGGCGGGACGAGCCGCTGCCCGGCGCCGCGGACGGCGAGCGCATCGATCCGCGGTCTCTGACCGTGGCGCTCGACGACCTGCTGCCCGCCGAGCGGGTGGTGGCCGTCGACTCCGGCAACTTCATGGGCTACCCGAGCATGTTCCTCGACGTGCCCGACGAGCAGGGCTTCTGCTTCACGCAGGCCTTCCAGTCCGTCGGCCTGGGCCTCGCCACGGCGATCGGCGCGGCGCTGGCCCGGCCCGACCGGCTGCCGGTCGCGGCTCTCGGCGACGGCGGGGCGCTGATGGGCGCGGCCGAGCTGGAGACCGTCGTCCGGCTGGGCCTGCCGATGGTCGTCGTGGTCTACGACGACGCCGGCTACGGCGCCGAGATGCACCACTTCGGTCCGGACGGGCACCCGCTGGACACCGTCCGCTTCCCGGAGACCGACTTCGCCGCGCTCGCCCGCGGTCACGGCTACGCGGCGGTGACCGTGCGGCGGGCCGCCGACCTCGACGGGGTCGCCGCGTGGCTGGCCGGACCGCGGTCGGCACCGTTGCTCGTCGATGCCAAGGTGACCCGCGACCAGCCCTCGTGGTGGCTGGAGGAGGCGTTCCGCGGCCACTGACCGAGGGCCTGCTGGTCCGCCCAGCGAGCCGGTCAGCAGGCCCTCGACGGCGTCGGCCACTCCCCTCGGCTCCTCGACGGGAGCTGCTGCCCGGCGCCCGCGACCAGCGACCGGGACGGGACCGACAGCCCGGCCAGCGCCTCCTGGCCGGCGGTCAGGACGGCGAGGCGCCCTGCCCGCGGCTGAGCACGCCCACCGGTGGATCGGCCGCCACGCGGGCGAGCTGGCAACCGGGGCCCGCCGGGTGAGGCCGGGATCGGCGGGTAGGGGAGCCCCATGGTCGAGGACCCCTCACCCGGTCAGAACAGCATCCGGCTGCGCGACGGCCGGGTGCTCGCGTACGCCGAGTACGGCGATCCGGCCGGCTGGCCGGTGCTGGGCTGCCACGGATCGCCCAGCTCGCGGCTGGAGCGGCACGTGGAGGACCCCGACGCCTACCGGCGGTGGGGGATGCGGGTGATCGTCCCGGACCGCCCCGGCTTCGGGCGCTCGGACCCGCAGCCCGGTCGCCGGGTGCAGGACTGGCCCGACGACGTCGGGCAGCTGCTCGACCACCTCGGCGTCGACCGCTTCTCGGTGGTCAGCCTGTCCGGCGGGGCGGCCTACGCGCTGGCGTGTGCGCACACGTTCGCCGACCGCGTCCGGGCCGTCGGCATCCTCGGTGGGGCGCCGCCGCCCGACGTGCCTTGGCCGTGGCCGCGCTGGGTGCCGCGGCGCGTGCGGGCCGCCGCGCACCGGCCCGCGCAGCTGGCGGCGGTGCTCCGGCCCGTCCTGGCGCCGATCGGGCTGCGGCCGGCGATGATCCCGCGGTACCTGCAGCTGCGGCTCAACGCCGCCGACCGGCGGGTGATCGGCCGGCCGGCGGTCCGGGGGATCCTGGCGGCGACGTTCAGCGAGGGGCTGCGGAACGGAACCGCCGTGCTGGCCGAGGACCGGGCGCTGCTGTTCCGGCCGTGGGGGTTCCCGCTGTCGGAGATCCGCCAGCACGTGCACGTCTGGCACGGGACGCAGGACTGGCAGGTGCCCGTCGTCCTGGGGCAGGTCCTGAGCGCGATGCTGCCCGTCTGCACGGCGCACTGGCTCGGCGGCGAGGGGCACTTCTTCGTCTTCGACCACGCCGAGGAGGTGTACGCCGCCCTGCGGGGGTGACCGCGCGTTCCCGGCTCAGGCCAGCTGCGCGGCCACCAGCGGCTCCAGGGTGACGCGCGGATGGCGCTGCTGGAGCATCCGCAGCGCCCACTTGTCGGGGAACAGGGCGAGCAGCTCGCCGCTGGTCCGCTGCACCACCTCGACCCCGCCGGAGCTCGCGATCAACGGCAGGGACGCCTCGTCGGTGCGCATCGCGATGCTGTACGGCAGCCGGTCCAACGCCACCGGGGCGTTGAACTCGTGCTCCATGCGGTGCGTGGCCACCTCGAACTGCATCGGCCCGACGACGGCGAGCACGGGGGAACCGTCGCCCCGCCGCTCGGAGCGCAGGACCTGCACGACGCCCTCGGAGTCCAGCTGCTCGATGCCCTTGCGGAACTGCTTGTGCTTGGCGGTATCCCGGCTGCGCACCACCGCGAAGTGCTCGGGTGCGAACGTGGTCAGCGGCGGGTAGCTGACCGGCCGGTCGGTGTACAGGCTGTCGCCGACGCCGAGCGCCGAGGCGTTGACCAGCCCGACGACGTCGCCGGGGTAGGCGACGTCGACGCTCTCCCGCTCCCGGCCGAAGACGTGCTGGGCGTACTTGGTGGCGAAGGGGCGCCCTGTACCGGCGTGCGTGACGACCATGCCGCGCTCGAAGACGCCCGAGCAGATCCGGATGTAGGCCAGCCGGTCGCGGTGGGCGGCGTCCATGCCCGACTGCACCTTGAAGACGAAGGCGCTGAACGGCTCGTCGAGGTCGCGCACCGCGCCGTCGGCGTCCGGGCGCCCGGCCGGCGGCGGGGCGAGGTCGACAAGGGTGTCCAGCAGCGCGCCGACGCCGAAGTTCGAGATCGCGGAGGCGAACAGCACCGGCGTGGTCACCCCGCCCAGGAAGGACTCCTGGTCGTGCTCCGCGCCGGTCGCCTCGAGCAGCTCGGCCTCCTCCTCGGCCTGCCGCCAGACGTCGCCCTCGCGCGCGATGGCCTCGGCGGCGGTCAGCAGCTGCTCCGGGGCGATCGTCGCCCCGCCCGCGGTACGGGTGAAGCGGCGGAAAGTGCCGTCACGGCGGTCGAGCACGCCCCGGAAGTCGCCGGCGATGCCGACCGGCCAGGTCAGCGGGGTGGGGGCGAGGCCGGTGCGCTCGCTGATCTCGTCCATCAGCTCGAGGGCGTCCTTGCCGGGCCGGTCCCACTTGTTGATCACCGTGATGATCGGGATGCCGCGGTGCTTGCAGACGGCGAAGAGCTTCATCGTCTGCGTCTCCAGGCCCTTCGCCGCGTCGACGAGCATCACGGCGGCGTCGACGGCGGTGAGCACCCGGTAGGTGTCCTCGGAGAAGTCGGCGTGCCCGGGGGTGTCCAGGAGGTTGATCACCGCGTCGCGGTACTCGAACTGCAGCGCCGCCGAGGTGATGGAGATCCCGCGGGCCTTCTCCATGTCCATCCAGTCCGACACGGTGCCCCGGCGGCCGGCCTTGCCGTGCACCGCGCCGGCCTGCCCGATCACCCGCGCGTGCAGGGCCAACGCCTCGGTGAGCGTGGACTTCCCGGCGTCGGGGTGGCTGATGACGGCGAAGGTGCGCCGCCGGGCGGCCTCCGCGACCGCCGAGCGGGCGGTCCGGTCCGCATCACCGGAGGTGGGAGCGGCAGTCACGGGTGGTCCTCCTCGCAGGACGGGGCGCCGGCGCCTCGCGGGAGGGCGGCGGCGGGTGGAGCGGGGACACCGCGGCCGGGGCGCTCCGCCGGCCGGGCCCCCGGGGCCGGAGGGTCGGGCGCGCAGCGTCGGTGTCCTGAAGAACAGCACGCTACAGGCGTGTGCCCATCGGCCGGGTCGCCGCGCTCCGCTGCGTCAGCCGGTGTAGCCGGCGCGCAGGTCCTCGACGATCAGCGGCCGGTCCAGGGTCGAGGGCGCCAGCCGCTGCCGGGGCCGGTCGCCGGGGAAGACTGCGGCGGCGGCCAGCACGTCGAGGTCGAGGAACCGGGTCATCGGAGCGGCAGGGGACAGCGCCAGGTCGGGCGGCCGCGGACCGCGCTGGGCCAGCGCGAAGCCCCAGTCGCCGAAGCTCGGTACGTGCACGTGGTACGGCGCGGCGGTCAGCCCGGCGGCGTCGAGGGTCGAGACCGTCCGCCAGAACGCCGTGGGGGTGGAGTACGGGCTGCCGGCCTGCACCACCACGAGCCCCTCGGGTGCGAGCGCGGCGGCGACCAGGCCGTAGAACTCCTCGGAGTAGAGCCGGCCCAGCACGGGGGTGTCCGGGTCGGGCATGTCGACGATCACCGCGTCGAAGCCGTCGGCGGCCGGGGAGCGCAGCCAGCGGAAGGCGTCCTCGGGGACGACCTGGACCCGGGGGTCGTCGAGCGCGTGGTCGTTGAGCGCGGCGAGCCGTGTGCGGGCCAGCTCGATGACGGCTGGGTCGAGCTCCACCTGCACGACCTCCTCGACCGAGGGGTGGCGCAGCACCTCGCGGGCGGCCAGGCCGTCGCCGCCGCCGAGGACGAGCACCCGCCGGGGGTCGCGGGACAGCACGGGGTGCACCAGCGACTCGGTGTACCGGTGCTCGTCGCGGCTGGAGAACTGCAGGTCGCCGTCGAGGTACAGCCGGGTGTCGCCGGAGCGCTCGGTGACCACGATCTCCTGGTACCTCGAGCGCTCGGCGGCCACCACGGGGTCGTCGTAGAGCCGCTGCCGCGCCGTCGTCTCGATGTCCTGGGCGCGCAGCAGCAGGAGCCCGAGCCCGGCGGCCGCGACGAGCAGCGCGGCGGTGGCGGAGCGGCGCGCGCGGACGCTCATCTGCCGGCGCAGCAGCAGGCCGGAGACCACGGCGGCGGCGAGCAGGTTGACCAGGCCGGTGATCGCCGCCCCGCGCACCTGCCCCGCCAGGGGCAGCAGCAGGAACGGCCACAGCAGGCCGCCGAGCAGGGCGCCGGCGTAGTCGGCGGCGTTGAGGTCGGCCAGCACCTTGCCCGAGCCCTCGGCGTCGATCCCGCTGCGTCCGGTCTGCAGCAGCGTCATCAGCAGCGGCACCTCGGCGCCGACCAGCACGCCGAGCACCCCGGTCGCGACGAGCAGGACGGCGGTGCTGGTGCCGTAGAAGGAGAACGACACGTAGAGGGTGACGGCGCTCAAGCCCCCCGCGACGCCGAGCAGGATCTCCACCGCGACGAACGTCGTCGCCGCGTGCGGCAGGAACGGCTTGACCAGCAGGGCACCGGCGCCGAGCGCCGCGACGAACCCGGCGACGATCAGCGAGGTCTGGGTGATCCCACCGCCGACCAAGCTGGCCGACAGGGTGAGCAGGACCAGTTCGTAGATCAGCCCGCAGGCGGCGCAGACCGCGACGGCGGCCAGCAGCAGCGGCCGGGAGCGGACCGCGCCGCGGCCCGCCGCCGGTGCCGGGGCCAGCTCCGGCGCGGACGCGGCCACGGCGTCAGGACAGGGCGGCGGCGTTGACCGCGCCGATGGCGACCAGGCTGGTGGCGACCGCCCACGCCGAGCCCCGCATCCGCGGCTCGTTGACCAGGTCCCGCAGGTTCTCCGGGATCACCGCGTCCAGCAGCCGGAGCGCCACGGCCTGCAGCACGACGCCGACCAGCCCGTAGACGGCGGTGTCCACCAGGCCCTGGCCGAGGCTGTCGGCGCTGGTCATGATCGCGGTGACCACGATGATCCCGAGGGCCAGGTGGTTGGCGGCGAGGAGGATCGCGGCGTTCGGGTTGTGGTCGGTGTAGACCTGGGTGCGCAGGTTCCCGGGCGTCAGCAGGTCCAGCGCGAGGAAGCCCAGCGCCAGCACGCCGACGCCGATCACGAACCACAGCAGCGTCGCCAGCACGCCGTCGACCAGGGCGCCGCCCTCGACCGTGCCGAACTCCAGGGCCTGCCAGGTGCTGCTCACGTCGGGGTTCCTCCTGAGGTCGGGTGCGCCCACGGCGTGCGCGGACGGGTCACTTGGCGTCACCGGGGCCGCCGCTGCCGCCGCCCCCGACGGGGGAGCCCGGCCGGAACCCGGGGCCGAGGAAGGCGAAGAAGCCGCTGCGGTAGCGCCCGTCGAGGTCCTCGACGCGCACCGTGCTGCCGCCGGCGGCCGCGCTCACGATCACGATGTCGTCGTCGTAGCGCAGGTACTCGTTGCCGCCGTCGGCCTGCCGCTCGGCCGGAGGGACGGCGTCGGCGATCGCCGCGGTCGTCGTGCCGACCGGGTCGGGGGAGGAGTAGACGACCGTGTCGTCGGTCGCGCTCTGCCGGTCGTAGGTGCCGGCCAGGAAGTCGCGGACGCGGGTGCCGCTGCTGCAGCCGGCCAGGAGGACGGCGACCAGGAGCACGGCCAGCACGCGGGGCATCGGTCTCACGGCGTCCACCAGCTCCGGGTCGTGACGACCTCGCCGGTGACGCCGGCGGGGTACAGGTGCCAGGTCTGCCAGGCCCAGCCGCCGCCCGCACGAGGTTGCGCGGTCATGGCGGTCAGCGCCCCCGCCGACCCCGGGAAGGCGCCGCACAACCAGGCCGGATCGGCCGCGGCGAGCCCCCGCAACCGGTCGGCGGTCGCGTCGAGCTCACCGCGGCCGGTGGCGGTGACCGCCGTGGTGAGCCGGTAGCCGCCGGAACGGGCGGCGCGGGGGAGCGGGTGGCCGCCGGCGCCGACGGCGTCGCAGGAGACCTGCTCGGTCAGCCGGCGGCCACCGGCCTCGGCGGTGACCACGTGGGAGGCCCCGAGCACGCCGAGGGTGATCGATCCGCCGCCGGGACCGGGCAGCCGGAGCTCCGCCAGCGTCTCCGGCGCGGGGCCGCCGAGCAGCAGCCCCAGCGCGGCGGCGGAGACGTCCCGCGGCTCCACGTCCAGCTGGTGCAGGCTCATGCCTCGGGCGTCCGGTGGTAGACGGTGAGCTCGCCGCGGCTCACGCTGCGGCCGGTGGAGACCTCCCACGACTGGGTCGGCGCCCAGCGCTCGAAGGCGAGCAGGCCGGTCTTGTCCGCGGTGGCGTAGTCGGCGTAGTCGACGGTCCCGGTGGCCGGGGTGCCCGTGGTCCCCTCGGCGGTGTAGGACGCCCGGCCCCGCTCGATCTGCCGGTGCACCCGGTCGTCGAGGATCACGTCGCCGTCCGGCGTGAGGTTCGTGCCCTCCCGGCGCATCCAGAGGGTCATCTCCAACTCTCCCTCGTCGTCCTCCACGGTGAGCCAGCGGCGGCCGGTGGAGCCGTCCAGCAGGTGCTCGCGCCAGGTCATGCCGCCCTCCTCGAGGACGATCGTGCCGCGGACGACGTGGTCGATCCCGGCGTAGGTGATGACGTCGCCGACGCCGATCGCGTGCGGGTCGTAGACGTCGGGCTCGTCGGCCAGCGGGTCCACGCGGGGGCGGGGGGCCGCGGCGCGGGCGAGGTTCCGCCGGCGCAGCACGAGGATCACCACCGCGAGGACCGCCAGGGCCACGAGCACGACGATCAGCAGGACGAGGAGCACGTCGGGCATCGGGCGGCCTCCTGGCGGTCGGCGGACGGGCCGGGGAGAACCTATCGCGCCGATCCCGCGGAACGGGCTCCGCGCCCGGTGGCCCGGCCCGGGACCCGGCCGCCCGGGCTCAGCCGCCGGACGCGCGCGCCCCCGCTGGTGCGGCGCGTTCGGCGTCGTGCTCGTCCTCCTGCACGGGGCCGCCGGCGCTGTTGCCGTGGAAGGACGCCTGCGGTGCCGCGGTGCCCCCGGGGCGCCGGCCCGGCTGGGCGGGAGAGGGGATCGCCTGCGGGGCCAGCGCGGGGTCGACGCGCCCCCACTCGGTCTCGACGTCGGTGAGCAGCGCCTCCAGGTAGGCCCGCAGCTGGGCGCGGCAGGCCTGGGCGAACGCCTTGAGGAAGGCGACCTGCTCCTCGAGCTCCGCGGCGGTCCGCGAGCCGGGGGCGGCGTCCTCGTCCACGGCGGCGGTCCTGCCGGTCAGCCGGGCGGCCGCCTCCTGGGCCGCCTGCATGATCGCCCCGGCGTTCTCGCGGGCGAGCCGCAGCTGCTCCTCGTACTGGTCGCGGGCCTCGGTGGTCATCTGCCGGCTGAAGTCCTCGGCCTCGGCGACGTACTCGTCGGCCGTCTGCTGCGCGCTGGCCAGGATCTTCACCGCCTGCTCGCTCGGTGGCTGCGGCACCGGTGCGCCGTCCAGCCGCTGCTCGAGGACGGTGACCTGCTCCCGCAGGCGGGCGCGCTCGCCGGCGAGGGTCTCCACCTCCGCGGCCAGCGCGCTCACCTCCGCCGCCACCAGCTGCTGGAAGCGGTCGACGGCGGCCTGGTCGTAGCCGGGGTGCAGCATGGTGCCGGAGGGGAACCGCGTGCTGCGGATCTGCGCCGGCGTCAGCCGTCGATCCTGCCCTCCGGAACCGGACGCATCGGTGGTGGTCATTCGGTCACCTTCCCCTCGGCACTGGGCCCCGGTCGGCTGGGGGCGAACACCTCGCTGCGCAGCCGCTCCCGCGGTACGCCGTGCTGGAGCAGCCCGTGGACGGTCTGCTCCACCATGGGCGCCGGGCCGGCCACGAACACCTCGCGGCTCAGCCACGGACCGTGCCGCAGGACCACGTCCCCGACGTCGCCCTGCTCCAGGTCCGACAGCCCGTCGTCCGACACCGCGTACGTGACGCTCAGCCACGGGCAGGCCTGCTGCAGGGCGTCCAGCGCGGCGCGGTCGTACAGCTGGTCCTCGGTGCGGGCGCCGACGAAGAGGTCCACCCGGCGGGCGGGCCCCTGGCGGTGCACCTGGTCGACGAGGGCCTCGAGCGGAGCCAGGCCCATGCCACCGGCGACGAGCAGCAGGTCGCGGTCGGAGCCCTCGCCCAGCGTCAGGTCGCCGAGCGGTGGGCCCAGCCGCATCAGGTCGCCGACCTCCACGCTGCGCACCAGCGCGGTGCTCACCGGTCCTCCGGGGCGGGCTTTGACGTGCAGGTCGAGCGTGCCGTCGTCGCGGGGTGCGTTGGCGGGGGAGTAGTAGCGCCAGAGCCGGGGACGCCGGTCGATCTCCAGGGAGAGCGACTGACCGGCCAGGTAGTCCACCGGCACCTCGGGGCGGACGCGGAGCACCGCCACGTCGACCGAGCGGCGCTCGTGCGCCACGACCTCGGCCCGCCAGGTGGCGGGGTGGTCGGCGGACTCCTCGGCGCCCTGGATCATCACCGAGGCGACCAGCTCGTAGGCCTCGGTCCAGGTACGGGCGCGGTGCTCGTCCCACTCGTCGTCGAAGTGCTCGAGGGTGGCCAGCAGGCTGGGCAGCACGGCCGGGTAGTGCGCCGGGAGGGTGCCAAACTTGCGGTGGTCGTACCCGAGCTGCTTCAGGATGGGCACGAGGCCCTCGAGGTCGTCGACGTGCGAGACGACCTCGCCGAGGGCGTGGAAGAACCGGTCGCGCTGGTGGGCCATCGAGACGGGGAACATCGCCCGGGTCTCGGGGTGGCTCAAAAACAGGTGCGAGTAGAAGTACAGCGGCGCCTCGTCGCCCGTCGCGGCGGCCTTCGCGAAGCTGGCCCGCATCGCGGCGATGTCCATGCGTGCCTCCTCGCGGCGTGGTCGGTCCGGCTGGGCGAGCGCCCGACGTCAGCTCTGGCCGGCGACCACGTCCGCGCGCTCCGCCTGCCCCTTCCCCGGCCCGGCCGCCGCCACACGGAGGTCGCGGATCTTTCTCGCCGCTCCGGCCGGCACGGTCGGCCCGGCCGCGGAGAAGTCGTTGGCCTCCGATGAGTTCGCCGAGGAGAGTCCGTCGAACAGGAGCAAGAGCCCGACGACGCGACACCCGGCGAGGTCCCCATGGAGCTGCACGCACCCCTGGCGGTCGAGGCGACCGCACTGGTCAAGACCTACGGGCGGACGACGGCCGTCGGCGGGCTGGACCTCGTCGTCCCGGCCGGGACGATCTACGGGGTGCTGGGCCCCAACGGGGCGGGCAAGACGACGACCATCCGGATGCTGGCGACGCTGATCAGCCCGGACTCCGGCAGTGCCCGGGTGCTCGGCCACGACGTCGTCACCGAGGCCGACGCCGTGCGGGAGAAGGTGAGCCTGACCGGGCAGCTGGCGTCGGTCGACGAGGAGCTCACCGGCCGCGAGAACCTGGTGCTGCTGGGCCGGCTCCTCGGCCTGTCCCGGGCCGGGTCGAGGGCGCGGGCCGACGAGCTGCTGGACGCCTTCGGCATCGCGGCCGCCGCAGGGAAGCTGGTCAAGCACTACTCGGGCGGCATGCGGCGCCGGCTGGACATCGCGGCGAGCATCGTCGTCACCCCCCGGCTGATGTTCCTCGACGAGCCGACCACGGGCCTGGACCCCCGGTCGCGGAACCAGGTGTGGGAGATCGCCCGGGCGCTGGTGGCGGAGGGCACGACGATCCTGCTCTGCACCCAGTACCTCGAGGAGGCCGACCAGCTGGCCGACGGCATCGCGGTCATCGACCGGGGACGGGTCATCGCCGAGGGCACCCCGGCGCAGCTCAAGGCCTCGGTCGGCACCGGCGCGCTGCACGTGCGGCTGCTCGACCCGGCCCGGCGTGCCGAGGCGGCCGTCGTCCTGGACCGGGCTCTCGGCACGGTCGTCCTCGAACCCGACCCGGCTGCGCTGTCCGCCTCGTGCCCCGACTCCGCCCGTGCGGCGGCCGGGGTGGCGGAGCTGGCGCGGACGGGCATCGGCATCGCCCACTTCTCCCTGGACCAGCCCACTCTGGACGAGGTCTTCCTCGCCCTGACCGGCCGCGGCGCCGAGCAGCCGCCGGGACCGGCACCGACCCTCGAGGAGCGGACGTCATGAGGACGACCACGGACGCCGACGCCGCGGCCGTGCGCCGGGCGATCGCGGGCACCGCCCGCCCCCCGCGCCCGGGACCGCTGTCCACGGCCCTCACCTTCGGCTGGCGGGGCATGCTCAAGGTCAGGCACGTGCCGGAGCAGCTGCTCGACGTGACCGTGACGCCGGTGATGTTCCTGCTCATGTTCACGTACCTGTTCGGCGGCGCCATCGCCGGCTCGACCAGCGCCTACCTGGACTACACGCTGCCCGGGCTGCTGGTCATGTCGGTGCTCTTCACGACGGTCTACTCCGGCGTCTCGCTCAACACCGACCTGACCAAGGGCGTCGTCGACCGCTTCCGGTCGCTGCCGATCTGGCGACCGGCGCCCCTGCTGGGCTCGCTGCTCGGGGACAGCGTCCGGTACGTCGTCGCCGGCACCGTGATCATCGTCGTCGGCGTGCTCGTGGGCTACCGCCCGGACGCGGGGGTGGCCGGTGCCGTGGCGGCCCTGGCCCTCGTGGTGGTCTTCTCCTTCGGGCTGTCGTGGGCGTTCTCGGTGCTCGGCCTGCTGCTGCGGAGCCCGAACGCGGTGATGAACGCCGGTTTCATGGGCATCTTCCCGCTGACGTTCCTGTCCAACGTGTTCGTCGACCCCGCCACGCTGCCCGGGCCGCTGCAGGCGTTCGTCGCCGTCAACCCGATCTCGATCCTCGCGACGGCGTGCCGCTCGCTCATGGACGGCACACCGGACGGCGGCGCGATAGGCGTCTCGCTGGCGGTGGCCGCCGGCCTGGCCGCGGTGTTCCTGCCGCTGACCACCCGGCTGTACCGGAGCCGCTGACGGGGGTCAGGGGGCGGGCGCCCCGACCGCCGCGGGCCGAGGTGCCTCGCGCGGCATGACCAGACCGCCCACGAGACCGGCCGCGAGGACGGCGGTGCTCACGGCGAACGCCACCTGGAAGGAGGCGACGTCGGTCAGCCAGCCGGCGACCAGCGGGCCGGCGATCGCCCCCAGGTCGGCCGACATCTGGAACACCGCTACGACCCGGCCGCCCCGCCCGGCGCTCATGTCGCCCACGAGCGCGGCCGGCGCGCTGGCCAGCAGGGAGGCCGCCAGCCCGAAGACGGCCATGGACAGCAGGAACGCCCAGACCACGGGCGGCAGGACGAGGATCGCCATGGCGGCGGTGCCCAGCGCGGCGCCGACCACCAGTGAGGGACGCCGTCCCCAGCCGTCCACCAGCCGGCCGGACCGCAGCAGCCCCAGCGCCTGGGCGACCGAGCCGGCCAGCAGGCCGGCGCCCGCCCAGGCGACCGTCCGGCCGAGCTCCTCGGTCACGTACAGCGGCACCAGCGAGTTGCGGACGCCGAAGAGCACCCAGCCGACGCCGAAGTTCGCCACCAGCGCGGCGAGGTACACCCGGGAGCGCAGCGCGGTGCCCAGGGGCATCGGTCCGGCGCCGAGGTCGGGCGAGGCGACGTCCGCGGCCTCGGGGTCCGGGGCGGGCGCGGCCGAGCGGAGCATCAGCACACCGACGCCGCCGGCCACGAGCAGGAACCCGGCGTAGAGGAAGAAGGGCAGCCGGGGGGAAAGCTCGGCCAGCAGCCCGCCGGCCGCGGGCCCGGCGATGCCGCCCAGGATGAAGCCGCCCTGCCAGGTGGCGGCCGCCCGCCCTCGGTGCGACGGCGGTGCGACGCGCAGCAGCAGCGAGAGGGCGGCCACGGTGAACATGGCGCTGCCGATGCCACCGGCCGCCCGCAGGGCGAGGAACAGCGGAAAGGACCCCGCCAGCCCCGCCGCACCGGTGGTCACGGCGACGATGGCGAGGCCGGTGGCCAGCACCAGCCGCTCGCCGAACCGCTCGACCAGGGTGCCGCCGCTGAACGCGGAGACGAAGCGGAAGAACGCGAAGGCGCTCACCGCCAGCCCGACGGCGGTGGTGCCGACGCCGAAGGAGCGGGCGAACAGCGGGATCGCCGGCGCGACGATGCCGAACCCCAACGCCACGACGAAGGCGATGACCGCCAGGACCCTGACCTCGCGGGGGAGCTCGCCCCGCGTCCCGACCCGCACGGAGGGCGATCGTCCCACGCCGCCCGCCCGGGCCTCCGGGCAGGCGGGGGGCGCGGGGCGGACCGCCGCCCCGCGCCCCCCGAGATCAGCCGGCGATCCGCCGGGCGCTGTTGAAGCTGCCCATCGAGTCGATCGACGCGACCTTGACCGGCACGCCCGAGGTCGAGGCGTGCACCATCTGCCCGTTGCCGACGTAGATGCCGACGTGGCTGACCGGGCTGTAGAAGAACAGCAGGTCACCCGGCTGCAGGGCCGACCGGGACACCGGGGTGCCCATGGTCGACTGCATCCGGCTCGAGTGCGGCACCGAGATGCCGGCCGCGGCGTAGGCGTACTGCACCAGTCCGGAGCAGTCGAAGGCGTTCGGCCCGGCGGCGGCCCACACGTAGGGGTCGCCCACCTGGGCCAGGGCGGTGTCGACCGCGGTCCGGGCCGCGGCGCTCCCGCCCGCGACCGGCGCCGGCGGGGGTGCGGGGGCCGGAGCCGGCGGGGCGGCCGGAGCTGGGGCAGCCGGAGCTGGGGCGGCCGGAGCCGGAGCGCGCGGGGCGGCCGGAGCCGGGGCAGCGGCGACCGGCGCCGAGGCGCGCGGTGCCGCAGGGGCCGGGGCCTGCTCGGCCGGAGCCTCCTCGGCAGCCGCCGCCTCCTGGGCAGCCGCCACCTCCTGCTCGGCGGCGTGCCGCTCCGCGGCGGCCCGGGAGGCGCGCTTCTCCTCCTCGGTGAGCCGCTCGTACTGCGCCTGGTACTCCGCGATCTGCTGGTCCAGCCGGGCCCGCTGGGCGGTGACCCGGTCGACCTGGGACCGCGCGTCCTCCGCTGCCTGCTCGGCCGAGGCCCGGGCCCGGTCGGCGTCCTCCCCGGCCTGACGGGCCTCGCCCAGCACGCCGTTGTTGTGCGCGGCGATGGCGTCGAGGAGACCCACCCGGTCGACCAGGTCGCCGGCGGAGCCGCTGGTCAGCATGGCCTCGAGGACGCCGAGCCCGTCGCCGGTGTAGGCGCTGCGGGCCACGGTGCGGACCCGGTCGCGGGCCTGCTCCAGGGCGGCCTGCGCGGCGCTGAGCTCCTCGGCGGCCAGGTCGGCGGCCTGCTGGGTCGCCTTGAGCTGCTCGCGGGTCTCGTTGTACCGCTCGGTGAGCACTTCCAGGTCGTGCGCCCGGCTCGCGATCAGCTGCGCGGCCTGCTGCGACGTCGTCGGCCGCTCGGGGTCGGCGAACGCGGGGAGCGGCGTGAGGGCGACACCGCCGGCGGCCACGAGGGCCACCAGAGCCCGACGGCCGGTGATCCGGCGATGGGCAGGGTTGAGCGAACTCGCCATGTTCGGCGGGTTTTCCTTTCTTCCACGGCCGCCTACCGGGTTAGCTGACGGGTTCGGGCGGGAAGACGCCCGGCGTCCGGCGGCCCTTGCGGGTCGGTCGGTCGCTTCACCCCGGGAGTGCGATGGGTCCCCGGTCCGGGTGCCGGCGGTGCCGGCGGGTGGTTCGGCGGCGTCCGGGCGGCTGTCACCGGTCGGGTGACGGACGGGTCCGTCCGGACGGGCCCACGCTAGGGGGCGACCGGCGCCGTCACCACGTCGGGTGACGAGTTCGTCGGGGCCTTTCCTCCTCCGCTGTCGACGCGTTCACGCACCGTCACGGCACACCGCCGGAGCGCCCTCGGAACAGGTAGGAAGGCTCACGACCTCGCCGACGATCCAGACCGCAGGCGGCCGGATACGACCGGCGGCGAAGACCCGGGGCAGGTCGGCGAGGGTGGTGCGCACGCTCCGCTGGGTGGCGGTGGAGCCGTCGGTCACGACGGCGACCGGGGTGTCCGGCGCCCGGCCGTGCTCGACCAGCGCCGCGGCGATCGCGGGGGCGGTCTCCACGCCCATGAGCACGACGAGCGTGCCGCGCAGCCGGCCGAGGGCCGCCCAGTCGACCAGCGACTGCGGATGGCCCGGGGGCAGATGGCCGGAGACGACGACGAACTCGTGGGTCAGCCCGCGGTGGGTGACCGGGATGCCGCCCAGCGCCGGGACGGCGACGGCGCTGGTGACGCCCGGCACCACCTCCACCGGCACCCCGGCGGCGGTGCAGGCCGCCAGCTCCTCCATGCCGCGGCCGAAGACGAACGGGTCGCCGCCCTTCAACCGGACCACCCGCCGGCCGGCGCGCGCGTGGCCCACCAGCAGGTCGTTGATCCGCTCCTGCGCCATGAACCGGGCCCGCGGGAGCTTGGCGGCGTCGATCACCTCGGCGCCGGGCGCCAGGCAGGTGAGCAGCGACCGGGGTGCCAGGTGGTCGACCAGCACGACGTCGGCCTCGGCGAGCGCCTGCCGGCCGCGCACCGTGATCAGCCCCGGATCCCCCGGGCCGCCACCGACGAGGACCACGCGTCCGGGGGCGGCTCCGGCGTCGGGCGACCGGAAAGCCAGCGTCCCGTCGCCGAGGCCGGCCAGCACGGCGTTCCGCACACCGGCCGCCCGCCGAGGATCCGCGGCGCGGTGGACCGCGACCACCAGGTCGCCCGCCCGGCCCGCGACCGGGAGCGCGGCGCTGGACAGCGCCGGGTCGTCGGCCCGGGTGCAGAAGATGCGGGCCTGTTCCGCCTCCGCGGCCACCGCCGCGTCCACCGCGGAGTCCCCGCTCGCCGCCAGCGCGAACCAGGCGCCGGCGAGGTCGCCGGCGCCGTAGGGCCGGCGCTCCCAGGTGATTCCGCCGGTCGTCGCCAGCGACTCCAGCGCGGGGGTGACCTCGGGGCCGACCACGGTGACCAGCGCGCCGGCGGCCCGCAGGCCGGCGACCCCGCGGTGCGCCGTCGCGCCGCCGCCCACCACGACCACGGGCCGGCCGGCGAGCCGGAGCCCCACCGGGTGCAGCAGCTCGCCGGCCGGGTCGGGGGTCACGGGCCCTCCTCGGTCATCGGCGTCGACGACGGTCCCGGCGGCGTCGGGCAGCCGGGCGACGGCGACCGTCACCCGGCCGTGGACGGTCTTGCCGACGACGAGTTCACCCCCGCCGAGCAGGGCCGCCGCCTCGGCCACGGAGGGGGTGCCGACGCGGGCCGCGACGGCGGGCGACGGCGTGGGCACCCGCACGGCGGCCAGGTCCGCCGCCGGGTGGCCGGTCACCGGCCAGCCGCGCCGTGCGGCGGCCGCGACCAGCCCCGGCTCGGCCGACCGGGTGTCGAGGGTGGCCAGCCGCACCGGGCCGGCGACCGGGGGCAGGACGGCGTCCACCGCGGCCAGCACCTCGGCGGCGCTCACCCCCGACGACAGCCCGATCCCCACGGTCGTCACGTGGGCACCCCTGGACGATCGGGGAGTGCGGCCAGCAGCCCCGCGGCGTCGCGGGGGAGCGGACCGTCGGGGAGCAGCCCGAGGTCGCGCAACCGGGCGCCGACCTCCAGGGCCCACGGACGGGACAGCCGGGCCCGGGCGAGCAGGCCGCCGTCGCCGAGGACCGTGCCGGGGGCGCCCTGGACCACGGCCCGGCCGACCACGACCGCGACCTCGTCGGCCCAGCGCAGCGCCAGGTCGACGTCGTGGGTGCTCATCACCACCGTGGAGTCGTGCTCCTGCAGGCGGGCGAGCGCCGCGAGGGTGTCGGCCACCGCGGTCGGGTCGAGCCCGGCGGTCGGCTCGTCGAGGAGCAGCACGCACGGGCGCATGGCGACCGCACCGGCGATCGCCACCCGCTTGCGTTCGCCGTAGGAGAGGTGGTGCGTCGGCCGCGACGCCAGGGGTGCCACGCCCAGCAGCTCCAGCGCCTCGGCCACGCGGGCCCGGACGGCGTCCTCGTCCAGGCCCAGGTTGAGCGGGCCGAAGGAGACGTCCTGGCCGACCGAGGCGCTGAACAGCTGGTCGTCCGGGTCCTGCAGCACGAGCTGGACCACCTGGCGGTGGGCGCGCAGTCCGCGGCGGGTGTGCGCGAGCGGCTCGCCGTCGACGGTGACCGTGCCGGCGGCCGGCCGCAGCGCCCCGGACAGGCAGCGCAGCAGCGTGGTCTTGCCCGAGCCGTTGGCGCCGAGCAGCGCCAGCCGCCGCCCCGGCGGCACGCGGACCGCCGCGCCGTCGAGCACCGGGGCCGCGCCGGGGTATCCGGCGACCAGGCCCGCGGCGGCGAGGGTCCGGTGGCTCACCGCAGCACCAGCGTCAGCGCGACGACGGCGGCCGGGAGCGCCACCGCCAGGACCAGGAAGCGGCGCGACGACGGCCGGGCATCGGGCAGCACCCGCAGGCCGGTCTCCATGCCGCGGCCGGCCAGCCCCTCCTGCATGCGCCGGGCGCGGTCCCACGACCGGGTCAGGACGGCGGCGGCGAGCATCCCGGCCGAGTGGTACGAGCGGCGCGGCGTCGACCAGCCCATCCGGGCGGCCTGGGCCTCCCGCACGGTGCCGAGGCTGTCGAGCAGCACGAACAGCAACCGGTAGGTGACCGAGGCGATCTCCACCACGGCGGCCGGCACCCGCAGCCGGCGCAGCAGCGGCAGCAGGTCCGACATGGGGGTGGTGGTGGCCAGCAGCAGCACGGCGGCGCTGCCGGCGACGGCCCGCCCGGCGAGCTGTCCCGCCCGCGCCGCCGCGTCGGGCGCCCAGCCCAGTCCGCCGCCGTCCACGGTGACCACCGCCGTCACCGCGCCGACGGTGATGAACGCCAGCGGCCACCGGACGGCCCGGAGGAAGGTGCCGGGCGGGACGCGGGCCGGGCCCAGTGCCAGCGCCACCGCGCTCGCCGCCACCAGGACGGCACCGGGCCAGGGCGGGAGCACGAGCGCGCACCCGACCAGGCCCGCGCAGAGCAGGAGCTTGTCGCCGGGGGCGCGGCCACGCCAGGCGCTCGCCCACGCCGCGTCGTCGACGGCCAGGCCGGTCACCGGGGGTCGGCCCCCGCGGGGCCGGGCCGCGCGGTCGACCGGCGACCGCGCAGCCGGCCGAGCACGTAGCCGAGCACACCGCCCCCGAGCGCGGCCTGCAGGGCGAACAGCCCCGACTCCACCTCACCGGCAGGGCTGAACAGCGACTCGACCCACGGCGTGTACCCGTCGGCCGCCAGCTCCTCGGTGACGGCGGCGTCGGTGCCGCCGTACTCGGAGGTGCCGCCGTCGAGGAGGAGGGGAACGGCGAACAGCGCGACGACGGCGAGGACGAGCAGCGCGTTGACCACCGCCCGCCGGCTCACGCGACGCCCTCGGTCGGGGCGAGCGGAGCGGGCCGGAGGATGCCCAGCCGCTCCAGCTCGGGGCGGGCGTTGACGGTGAGCACCCGGAACAGCAGGACGCCGAGCAGCCCCTCGCCGAGGGCGAGCGGGATCTGGGTGACGGCGAAGACGCCGAGGAACTTGACCAGGGCGCCCGCGACGCCGGTGCTCGCATCGGGGAACGCCAGCGCCAGCTGCAGCGACGTGGTGACGTAGGTGGCGAGGTCGGCCAGCGCGACTCCGGCGAAGACCGCGGGGAGCAGACCGGTCCCCACCGAGCGGGCCAGCCGGTAGACCAGGTAGCCGGTCCACGGGCCGACCACGGCGAAGGCGAAGGCGTTCGCCCCCAGGGTGGTGAGCCCGCCGTGGGCGAGCAGCAGCGCCTGGAACAGCAGGACGACGGTGCCGAGCAGCGCCATCACCGGGGGCCGGAAGAGGATCGCGCCCGGCCCGGTCCCGGTCGGGTGGCTGGAGCTGCCGGTGATCGAGGGCAGCTTGATCGCGCTCAGCACGAAGGTGAACGCGCCCGCGGCGCCCAGCAGCAGGGTGGACTCCGGGTTCTCGCGCACCTCCGTGACCACGGCGCGGGCCCCGTACGCGACGAACGGCGCCGCGGCGAGCGTCCAGCCCAGGGCGTGCCCGGCCGGCAGAAAACCTTCAGCGATGTGCACGGGCGTGCTCCGATCGGTCGGCCGTGGCGCAGGCGGTGACGAAGCGGCCGGCCAGCGAGGGCGAGCCGGCCCAGTTCAGGTGCAGGTAGGAGGCGTGCACGCCGCCCCGGACGAAGCCCTCGGCCCCCGCGGGCGCCCAGTGCCAGGCCGGGGCCGGTCCCGCGCCCGGCTCGGCGGTCGTGCGGTGGAACTCGTGGCCGCGCACCCGGGTGCCCGCCGCCGCGAGCACGGAGTCGCCGGCCGCCACCGCCGCGCGGTAGCCCAGCGTGAGCCGCCCGCCCATCGCCGTCGCCACGTCGAGGACTCCGCACATGGGGACGCCGTCGAGCTCGCGGGCCAGGTACAGCAGCCCGGCGCACTCGGCGGCGATCGGCGCACCCCGGGCGGCGAGCGCGGCCACGTCGGCCCGCAGCGCCCCGTTCGCCGACAGGTCGGCGGCGTGCACCTCCGGGAACCCGCCGCCGACCACCAGCCCGGCGGTGCCCTCGGGAAGGGTCTCGTCGCGCAGCGGGTCGACGGTCACCACCTCGGCGCCGGCGGCCTCGAGCAGCTCGGTGTTCTCCGCGTAGCCGAAGGTGAACGCCGGCCCGCCGGCGACCGCGATGCGCGGGCGGCCGGCGACCGGCGGGACCTCGGCGGCCGGGTTCCAGGCAGCCGCGTCCAGCGGGGGAGCGGTGCGGGCCAGCGCCAGGACGGCGGCCAGGTCCACGCTGCCGGCGACGACCTCGCCGAGCCGGCGCACCGTGTCCACCGCCGCGGCCGACCGCTCGGCGGCGGGCACCAGCCCGAGGTGGCGCGAGGGCGTGTGCAGCCGGTCGTCCCGGCGGACGGCGCCGAGCACCGGCACGCCGGCCGCGCCCAGCGCCTCCCGCAGGATCGTCTCGTGCCGGTCGGTGCCCACGCGGTTGAGGACGACCCCGCCGAGGCGCACCGACGGGTCGAAGGTGGCGAACCCGTGCACGAGCGCCGCGACGCTGTGCGCCTGGGAAGCGGCGTCGACGACCAGGACCACCGGGGCCCGCAGCAGCCGGGCGACGTGCGCGGTCGAGGCGTACCCCGGCTCGACCGAGGGGTGCGCGGCGCCGTCGAACAGGCCCATCACGCCCTCCACGACGGCGACGTCGGCGGGCTGCGGGTGCACGGCGCCGCGCAGGAACAGCGGGGCGATCCGCTCCTCGCCGACCAGCCAGGGGTCGAGGTTGCGCCCGGGCCGGCCGGCGGCGAGGCCGTGGTAGCCGGGATCGATGTAGTCGGGGCCGACCTTGTGCGGGGAGACGGTCAGCCCCCGCGCGGTCAGGGCGGCGATCAGCCCGGTGGCGATCGAGGTCTTCCCCGCGTTGCTGCTCGGCGCGGCGACCACCACTCTCGGGACCGTCACCATTCGATGCCCCGCTGGCCCTTCTGGCCGGCGTCCATCGGGTGCTTGACCTTGGTCATCTCCACGACCAGGTCGGCGGCCTCGACGAGCGCCGGAGGAGCGTCGCGCCCGGTGATGACGACGTGCTGGTTGCCCGGTCGGTTCACCAGGGTCTGCACCACCTCGTCGACGTCGACCCAGCCCCACTTCAGCGGGTAGGTGAACTCGTCGAGCACGTAGAACCGGTGCGCCTCGGCGGCGAGGTCGCGCCGGATCTGCGCCCAGCCCTCGGCGGCGTCGGCGGCGTGGTCGACCTCGGTGCCCTGGCGGCGCGACCAGCTCCAGCCCGACCCCATCTTGTGCCAGACCACGGGGCCGCCCTCGCCGGTCTGCTCGTGCAGCCGGCCCAGGGCGGTCAGCGCGTTCTCCTCGCCGACCCTCCACTTCGCGCTCTTGACGAACTGGTAGACCGCGATCGACCAGCCCTGGTTCCACGCCCGCATCGCCATGCCGAAGGCGGCGGTGGACTTCCCCTTCATCTCGCCCGTGTGCACGGCGAGCACCGGCCGGTTCCGCCGCTGACGGGTGCTCAAGCCGTCCGCCGGGACGACCTCGACCTGTCCCCGGGGCATCAGGCGGCCTGCCGGGCGGTGCGGACGGTGGCGGCCAGTGCGTCGGCGCCCAGCTCCTCCAGCCGCAGGGTCTGGGCGCCGAGGGCTGCGCTGATCGCGCCGGCCAGGCCGAGGCGGACCGGACCGCTCTCGCAGTCGACGACCACGCTCGCCACCTGGGCGGCGGCGAGCAGGCCGGCCGCCCGGCGGGCGTCGCCCAGGTGGTCGCCGCCGCGCGCCCCGGTGGCCCGGCCGTCGGTGACGACGACCAGCAGCGGCCGCCGGCGCGGATCGCGCACCCGTTCGACCCGCAGCGTCTCGGCGGCGCGGAGCAGTCCGGCGGCCAGGGGTGTGCGCCCGCCGGTGGGCAGCTCGGTCAGCCGGGCGGCGGCGGCATCCACCGACCAGGTCGGCGGCAGGACCAGCTCGGCGCCGGCGCCGCGGAAGGTGACCAGCCCGACCTTGTCCCGGCGCTGGTAGGCGTCGAGCAGCAGCGACAGGACGGCGCCCTTCACCGCGGCCATGCGCGACCGCGAGCCCATCGAGCCGCTGGCGTCGACGACGAAGAGCACGAGGTTGCCTTCACGCCCCTCCAGCGTGGCCTGGCGCAGGTCCTCGCGGGCGATCCGCAGACCCGGCCCGGTCCGGCCGCGGGAGAGCTGGTGCGGTGCCGCCGCGAGCACGGTGCCGGGCAGGTGCAGGCGGGTGACGGAGCCGGCCGGGCGGGTGGCGCCGACGACGCGGCCGCGCTCGCTGCGAGCCCGGGACCGCCGTCCGGCCGCACCGGCGCCGATACCGGGGACCTCCAGCCGCCGGGTGCGGAAGGTGTCCGACGGCGCGACCGCCGCGCGGTCGGGCGCGGCGACGTCCGCGCGCCCGCCGCCCTCTCCACGCGGCGCCGTCGTCGGGCCGCCGGTGCCCTCCTCAGGCTCGGGAGGTGCTGCCTGGGTCTGTGCGCCCGGTCCGTGGGCATCGCCTCCTGCGCCTGGGTCGCCGGGGCTGTTCTCACCGGAATCGCTCTCGCCGGGGCCGGTCTCGCCGGGACCGCCCTCGCCGTCCGGGCCGCCGTCGTCGGGGTCGCCGTCGTCGTCGGACGGGTCGGGCGGCGGCTCGTCGTCGGGCCGGGAGTCGGCCAGCGCCCGGTCGAGGGTGTCCTCGTCCAGCCCCGGGGCGTCGAACGGGTTGCGCCGGCGGCGGTGCGGCAGCGCCAGCCGGGCGGCGACCCGGACGTCGTCCTCGGTGACCTCTCCCCGACCGCACCAGGCGGCGTGCGCGATCGCGGCGCGGGCGGTGACCAGGTCGGCGCGCAGGCCGTCGACGTCGAAGGCGGCGCAGACCGCGGTGACCTGCCGCAGCGCGGCGTCGGAGAGCGCGACCCGGGGCAGCTGGGCGCGGGCCGCGGAGATGCGCTCGGCCAGCGCCGTCTCCTCCGCGGCCCACGCCGCGGCGAAGCCGGCCGGGTCGGCGTCGGAGGCGAACCTCCGGCGGACCACCTCTGCGCGCACCTCCGGATCGCGCGGCGCGGCGACCTCGACGGTGAGGCCGAACCGGTCGAGCAGCTGGGGGCGGAGCTCGCCCTCCTCGGGGTTCATCGTGCCGACGAGCAGAAAGCGGGCGGCGTGCCGCACCGAGATGCCCTCCCGCTCGACGTAGGCGGTGCCCAGCGCGGCGGCGTCGAGCAGCAGGTCGACCAGGTGGTCGTGCAGCAGGTTGACCTCGTCGACGTAGAGCACCCCGCGGTGGGCGGCGGCCAGCAACCCGGGCTCGTAGGCCTTCACGCCCTCGGTGAGCGCCCGCTCGAGGTCCAGGGAGCCGACCAGCCGGTCCTCCGAGGCGCCGACCGGCAGCTCGACCAGCCGCGCCGGGCGGCTGCGGGCGGCGGCGCCGGCCTCGTGCGGTCCGTCAGGGCACGTGGGGTCGGGCGCGGCGGGGTCGCAGCCGAATCGGCAGCCGGCCACCACCGCCACCGGGGGCAGGACGGCGGCCAGCGCGCGCACGCTGGTCGACTTCGCAGTGCCCTTCTCACCGCGCACCAGCACGCCGCCGACGGCGGGGGAGACGGCGTTCAGCAGCAGCGCCAGGCGCAGGTCGTCCATGCCGACGACGGCGGTGAAGGGGTAGCTCACGCGGGGTATCCGCGCATGGCACGCGTCCTCTCCCCGGGTGTCCACGCCCGGAGGTGGCTGGGACGACGGCTGGAGTTTCCTGGCTCCCGGATCGACGCCCGTCCCCGGCCTTCCCATGTCCCGTCGGGCGGACCCGGGGGACGTAGTGGCCGAGCGTGGGGACGGGCTCCCCGGTCACAGTGGCGGGACCGCGCCGGGTTCTCACCGGGCTTCCTCCACTGCCGTCGCATGTGGCGGGTCATTCGACCACGGGACGACCGGCCTGCGACAGCCCCCTCCGCGACGCGCGAACGGGACCTAAGACCTCATTGACTTCCTAATGGTGTTAGGAGCACAGTCGACGACGTGAGCGGAGCGGTGCCGCTGGATCGCCGGCAGCGTCGGCGGCAGGAGACGATCGAGCAGGTGCTCGACGTCGCCGTCGAGGTGATGACCGAGCAGGGGGTCGCCGGGCTCACGCTCGGCGAGGTGGCCCGCCGGATGGGCATCCGGTCGCCGTCGCTCTACGGCTACTTCGACGGCAAGCACGCCCTCTACGACGCCCTCTTCGAGCGCGGATGGCGCGCACTGCTGGAGACGCTCCGGGAGGCCGACGGGGCCTGGACGGGTGCCGACCCGCTGGCCGCCCTGCGGGAGGGCGCGACGGTCGTGGTCCGCTGGGCCATCGAGCACCCCGCGTACTCGGCGCTCATGTTCTGGCGTCCCGTGCCCGGCTTCGAGCCCTCGGAGGCGGCGTACGCGCCGGCCGTCGAACTCGACACCGACTCGCGCGCCCTCGTCGCCGCGCTGCGCGACGCCGCCCTGATCGCGGCCGACGTCGACGTCGACCGCGCCTACCGCGCCTGGACGGCGATGATCGCCGGGGTCATCTCCCAGCAGCTGTCCAACGCGCCCGGGCAGCCGTTCGAGACCGGCGCCTTCACCGCCGTCCTGCCCGATGTCATGGACATGTGGCTCGACCACCACCGCACCGACCCCGTCCACCCGCTGATCCGAGGAGGTCCGTCGTGACCGCTGCCTCTCCTGCCCCTTCCCGTCCCCGCCCGCGGTCCGGAGCCCTGGACAGGGACACCGCCTACCGGCTCGCCGCCACGGAGTACGAGCGCTTCCTCGCCGTCCTCCGCGACCTGGCCGCCCCCGACTGGCACCGCCCCACTGACTGCCCCGGCTGGGACGTGCGCGCCATGGCCGCGCACGTGCTCGGCATGGCGGAGATGGCCGCCTCCGTGCGGGAGATGGCCCGCCAGCAGCGGCTCGCCGGACGGGCGGGCGGCGGCATCGACGCGCTCACCGATGTGCAGGTGCGCGAGCACGCCCACCTCGACGGCCCGGCGATCGCGACCCGCCTCGAGGCGGCCGCGCCGCGCGCCGTGCGGAATCGCCGCCGGATGTCGCGGCTGGTCGGCCGGGCCAGGCTCCCCGAGGAGCAGGTCCTGGGGGAGATCCACGAGTACTGGCGGATCGGCTTCCTGCTCGACGTGGTCCTCACCCGGGACGTGTGGATGCACCGGATCGACGTGTGCCGCGCGACGGGCCGCGAGCCGCAGCTCACCCCCGACCACGACGGCGTCCTGGTCGCCGACGTGGTCGCCGAGTGGGCCCAGCGCCACGGCCGGCCCTACCGGCTCACCCTCACCGGACCGGCCGGCGGATCCTGGGCGTCCGGAGCGGACGGGGAGCAGCTGGAGCTCGACGCGGTCGAGTTCTGCCGGCTGCTGTCGGGCCGGGACAGCGGCTCCGGCCTGCTCGGCCAGCTGGTCCCCTTCTGAGCGCGGGCGCTGCCGCAGCTGCCCACGAACGTCGAGCCGGGCCGGCCGGACGTCCGGGTGCACCGCCCCTCCCTAGGATCGGCGGACGTGCCCGGAAGCCGACGTCCCGAGAGCCGCCTGCCGGTCGTGGTGGTCGGCATCGGCGCGGACGGCTGGGAGGGCCTCTCCCCGCGTGCCAGGCGGGCGGTCGAGGTCGCCGACGTGCTCCGCGGCAGCGCCCGCCAGCTGGCGCTGGTGCCACCGCAGGTGACCGCCGAGCGGGTGCCCTGGCCCTCGCCCATGGGCCCCGCGATCGCGTCGCTGCCGGCCGACCACCCCGGCCGGCAGGTGGTCGTGCTGGCCAGCGGCGACCCCATGCTCTCCGGCATCGGCAGCTCGCTGGTGCGGGTGCTCGGCCCCGGGGCGGTGGAGGTGGTGCCCCACCCCTCGTCGGTGACGCTGGCCTGCGCACGCCTGGGGTGGGCGGTGGAGGAGACCACCGTCGTCCCGGTGGTCGGCCGGCCGGTCGACCTGCTGGCCCCGCACGTGACCCCCGGCCGCCGGCTGCTGGTGCTCGGCTCGGACTCGACGACCCCGGCCGCGGTGGCCGGCCGGCTGACCGGGTGGGGCTACGGCGCCAGCCGGGTCACCGCGCTCGCGCAGCTGGGTGGGCCGGAGGAGCGGCGGTTCGCCGGCACCGCCGCGGACTGGCCGCACGCGGAGACCGACGCCCTGGTGCTCACCGCCGTCGAGGTCCTCGCCGATCCCGGCACCGTGCCGCTGCCTCCCGTGCCGGGCCTGCCGGACGACGCCTACGAGCACGACGGCCAGCTCACCAAGCGCGACGTGCGCGCGGTCACCCTGGCCCGGCTGGCCCCGCTGCCCGGCGGGCTGCTCTGGGACGTCGGCGCCGGCGCGGGCTCGATCGGCATCGAGTGGATGCGCACCTCCCCGTCCTGCCGGGCCGTCGCCGTGGAGAGCGACCCGGCCCGGGCCGCGCGCATCGGGCGCAACGCGGTCCGGCTCGGGGTGCCCGGGCTGCAGTTGGTGGAGGGCCGGGCGCCGGAGGCGCTGGCCGGTCTCCCGGCGCCCAGCGCGGTGTTCGTCGGCGGGGGCGCCACCGTGCCCGGGGTGCTCGACGCCTGCTGGAACGCGCTGCCCCCGGGCGGGCGGCTGGTGGTCAACGCCGTCACGCTGGAGAGCGAGGCGGTGCTCGCCGCCCGGTTCGCCGCGCACGGCGGCGATCTGGTCCGCCTCACCGTGTCGAGCGCCGTGCCGGTGGGCGGCTTCACCGGCTGGAAGGCCGCCATGCCCGTGACGATCTGGTCGGGAGTCAAGCCGTGACGGTGCACTTCATCGGAGCCGGGCCGGGAGCGGCGGACCTCATCACGGTCCGGGCCGCCCGGCTCATCGCCACCGCGCCGGTCTGCCTCTACGCCGGCGCGCTGGTGCCCCGGGAGCTGCTGGACACCGCGCCGGCCGGGGCGCGCCTGGTGGACACGGCGGAGCTCGACCTCGACCAGATCACCGCGGAGCTGGTGGCCGCCCACGGGGCCGGGCTCGACGCCGCGCGGCTGCACTCGGGCGATCCGTCGGTCTACAGCGCGATGGCCGAGCAGATGCGTCGTCTGGACGCGGCCGGCGTTCCTTACGACGTCGTCCCCGGGGTGCCTGCGTTCGCCGCCGCGGCGGCGTCGCTCAAGCGGGAGCTGACCGTTCCGGGGGTGGGGCAGACGGTGATCCTCACCCGCACGTCCGCGCGGTCGACGCCGATGCCGCCGGGGGAGGACCTGACCACCCTCGGCGCGTCCCGCGCCACCCTCGTGCTCCACCTCGCAGTGCAGCGGATCGCCGCGCTGGTTCCCGAGCTGGTGCCCTCGTACGGGGTCGACTGCCCGGTCGCCGTCGTGGCGCGGGCCAGCCGCGACGACGAGCTGGTGCTCCGCGGCACGCTGGCCGACATCGCCGGTCAGGTGGAGGCGGCCGGGGTGACCCGCACCGCCGTGGTGATCGTGGGTTCGGTGCTCACCGCCGGCGAGTTCCCCGACAGCCACCTGTACTCGACGACGAGATGCCGCAGCTAGGCGCGTCCCACGACGGTCCCGGCGCGGTCGATGACGAGCACGTCGACCGCGACCGGTGCGCCGCGCAGGACGCCGAGCGCGGTCCGGCGCGCGCCGGCGGCCACCAGGTCGCCGAGCGGCAGCCCGGCCGCCTGGCACTGCTGCAGGGCGTCGAGGGCCGTGTTGGCCGCGCGCACCCGATCGGCCAGCCCGGGGGATCCGCCGGCGCCCTCGACCATGGCCGACAGCGAGTCGGTCGACACCTGGGAGCGACCGGAGTGCAGGTCCAGGTGGCCGTCGGCCAGCTTGGCCAGCTTTCCGATGCCCCCGGCGATGGTCAGCCGCTCGACCGGGTGGCGGCGCAGGTACTTGAGGACGGCGCCGGCGAAGTCCCCCATGTCCAGCAGCGCGTCCTCGGGGAGCCCGTAGGTCTCGACCGCCACCCGTTCGCTGGTGCTGCCGGTGCAGGCCGCGACGTGCGCGTGGCCGGCGGCGCGCGCGACGTCGACCCCGCGGCGGATCGAGTCGATCCACGCCGAGCACGAGTACGGCACGACGACGCCCGTGGTGCCGAGGATCGACAGCCCGCCGAGGATGCCCAGCCGCGGGTTCCAGGTGCGGCGGGCCAGCTCCGCGCCGTGCTCGACGGACACCTCCACCACGACGTCGCCGGTTCCGCCGTGCCGGGCGGCGACCGCGGCCACGTGCTCCCGCATGAACTGCCGGGGCATCGGGTTGATCGCCGGCTCGCCCACCGGCAGCGGCAGCCCCGGCTTGGTCACGGTGCCGACGCCGTCGCCGGCCCGGAACGTCACGCCGCTGCCCGGCTGCCCGGGGGTGATGCGGACGGAGACGAGCGCGCCGTGGGTGACGTCGGGGTCGTCGCCGGCGTCCTTGACGACGCCCGCGGTGGCGGCGCCGTCCTCGAGCCGCTCGACGGCCAGCGCGAAGGACGGATGGCGGTCCTTCGGCAGGTCGATGGTCACCGGATCGGGGAACTCGCCGGTGAGCAGCGCGGTGTACGCGGCGGTGGTCGCCGCGGTGGCGCAGGCCCCGGTGGTCCAGCCGGAGCGCAGGCCGGTGCCCTCCGCCCGATCCGCCGTCGTCACGGGATCAGCATGCACGGCGGGATCAGGTGACCGGCCGGGTGCTGGTGCTCGGCGGCACCGGCGAGGGGCGGCGGCTGGCCGCGGCGCTCGCGGGCGCGGGGATCGACGTGGTCAGTTCGCTGGCCGGCCGGGTGGCCGATCCGGCGCTGCCGCCGGGGCGCGTGCGGATCGGCGGGTTCGGCGGGGTCGCCGGGCTGGTGGCGTGGCTGCGGGAGGCGCCCACCGCGGCGGTGGTCGACGCGACGCATCCGTTCGCCGCCGGGATGACGGCCACGGCGGCCGAGGCATCGGCGGCCACCGGCATCCCGCTGCTGCGCCTGCAGCGACCCGGCTGGACGGCGCGACCGGGCGACGACTGGCGCTGGGTCGACTCGCTGGCCGACGCCGCGGCCGCGGTGGCCGGGTTCGGCTCGGTGTTCGTGACGACCGGCCGGCAGGGGCTCGCCGCCTTCGCCGACGTGCCCGGGCACTGCCTGGTGCGCTCGGTCGATCCGCCGTCGCCCCCGCTGCCGCGGCGGGCCACCGTGCTGCTCGACCGCGGGCCGTTCGACGTCGCGGCGGAGCGGGCGCTGATGCGGGAGCACGGCGTCGAGGTCGTCGTCACCAAGGACAGCGGGGGACCGATGACGGCCGCGAAGCTCATCGCCGCCCGCGAGCTGGGCCTGCCCGTCGTGGTCGTGCGCCGTCCGGCGCTGCCGCAGGGAGTGCCGGTGGCCGCGACGGTTGGGGCTGCTGCGGACTGGGTTCGATTGCAGGCGATCTGATCGTCATGTGTGGAGCCGCCGGTCGACGGGGCAGTGCATCGCCCATGACCGACACCGCGTCGCTCCGTGCGCTGGCCCTCGTCTGCAGCCTCAAGCCCTCGCCCGCACCGTCGAGCAGTGACCTCATCGCCCGGCAGGTGCTGGAAGAGCTGGGCAAGCACGGCGTCACCGGAGATGTCGTGCGCGTCGTCGACTCGAACGTGGTGCCCGGCGTCGAGCTGGACATGGGGGACGGCGACGAGTGGCCCGCGATCCGCGAGCGGATGATGGCCGCCGACATCCTCGTGGTCTCGACGCCGACGTGGGTGGGGCACATGAGCAGCGTGGCCCAGCGGGTGCTCGAGCGGCTGGACGGCGAGCTGTCGGAGACCGACGACTCCGGGCGTCCGCTGCTGGCCGGCAAGGTGGCCGTGGTCTCCGTCGTCGGCAACGAGGACGGCGCGCACAAGATCGTCGCCGATCTCTTCCAGGGGCTCAACGACATCGGCTTCACCATCCCGTCCCAGGGGTCGACCTACTGGAACGACCAGGCGATGGGCGGCACCGACTACATGGACCTCGACCAGACGCCCGAGGCCGTCGCCTCCACGACCGCGACCCTGGCGGAGAACGCCGCCTCCCTGGCGCGGGCGCTCAAGGCCCAGCCGTACAGCTGACCCCGACCCGGCTCCGCCCCCGGGCCTGCGTGGGGTGGGGAGGACGAGCTCCTCCTGTCAGGCCGGGAGGCGTTCCCTGGTCGCGCCGGGCGCGCCCCCGGGGAGCCGGGCGCGGCGGCGGCGCAGCCGCACCCCGCCGATGGCCAGCAGCGCCAGGACGACGAGCACCGCGGCGTAGATCTCGGTGACGGTCTCCAGGCCGATCACCGCCGCGGCCGAGCCCGCGACCACCGCCGGGACGCTGAAGCTCAGGTAGCCGACGACGAACACGCTGGACAGCAGCCCGGCGCGCTCGGCAGGCGCGACGCCGGCGCTGACGGTCGCCACCGACCCGAGGAACGACAGGCCGAAGCCGAGGCCGGAGACGACCGCGGAGACGAAGAGCACGGCGACCTGCCCGGTGAGCAGGGCGGCGATCGTGCCGGCGACGCCGCCGGCGAACAGCGTCGCGCCGCCGACCATGGCCCGCTCGGCGGGCAGGTTCCGGCCGAGGATCGCGCCGATGCCGCCGGACCCGTGCATGGCCAGCACCATCAGGCTGCCGACCAGGTGGTCCTCGATGCCGAACACCGAGGCGACGAGGGACGGACCGAGGGACAGGTAGAGCCCGCCGAGCGCCCAGGCCGCGACCATGACCGGCAGCACCGTGAGGAACGCCGGCCGCTGGGAGCGGGGCACCCGCACGGTCGGGCGCAGGGACCGCACGGCACCCGGGGAGCGCGGTGAGGTCTCGGGCAGCACGACGACGGCCAGGGTGGCCAGCAGCACGGTGACGGCGAGGACGCCGAAGACCCAGCGGGACGGCGTGGCGACGTACTCGACGACCAGGCCGGCGCCGACCGCACCCACCGACAGGCCCAGGCCCGGCGCGGCGCTGTTGAGCAGGGCGCCCAGCGGACGGCCCGGGCGCTGGGTGTCCAGCAGCAGGGCGCCCAGCGTGCCGGTCAGCACGCCCATGGAGAGGCCTTGCAGCACGCGGGCAACCAGCAGCCAGCTCACCGCGTCCGCGGTCAGGAAGACCAGCATGGCGGCCGCCTGCAGCAGCAGCCCGGCGGCCACCACCGGCCGGCGCCCCACGTGGTCGGAGAGCCCGCCCGCGACGAGCAGCGCGGCCAGCAGCGCGAGGGCGTAGATGCCGAAGACCGTCGTGAGCATGCCCGGACCGAAGCCGAACTGCTCCTGGTAGACGCGGTACAGCGGCGTCGGCACGCCGGACGCGGCCAGCACCAGCAGGAGGAGGCCGGCCGTGGTCCAGAACGCGGGGGTGCGGGAGAGCGTCGGAGGTGCCACGGTGGTGGGCAAGGGCAACGGTCTCCGCGGCATTCCCGTCCGGCGTGTCAGCGTGGGTAGCTGCGGGAGGTGTAGACCGCTCCCGACGGCGTGACCCGGGTCTGCGACGAGCCGATCATGACCAGGCAGCGCATGTCCACCGTCGCCGGGTCCAACGCGCCGAGGGTGGTCACCCGGACGGTCTCCTCGGGGCCGCCGACGTCCCGGCCCACGACCAGCACGGTCTCCGGGGGGCGCGTCTCCAGCAGCACCTGCAGCGCCTCGCCGAGCTGGTGCGGGCGGTGCTTCGACCGCGGGTTGTAGAGGGCGATGACCAGGTCGGCGGCGGACGCGTGCCGCAACCGGTCGACGATCACCTCCCAGGGCTTCAGGACGTCGGACAGCGACATGACGCAGAAGTCGTGGCCGAGCGGAGCACCGACCCGGGAGGCCACCGCCTGGGCGGCGGTCAGCCCGGGCACCACACGCACCGGGACGCCGGCGAACTGGGGCCGCTCGGCGACCTCCAGCACCGCGGCCGCCATGGCGAAGACCCCCGGGTCCCCGCTGGACACGACGGCCACCCGCCGGCCGGACCGCGCCAGCTCCAGGGCGTGCGCGGCGCGGTCGGCCTCGACGCGGTTGTCGCTGGCGTGGCGGGTCTGGCGGGGATTGGCCGCCACCCGGTCCAGATAGGGGCCGTAGCCGACGAGGTCGTCGGCGCAGGCCAGCGCCTCGGCGGCCTCCGGCGTCGTCCAGCTCCGCGAGCCGGGGCCGAGGCCGACGACGACGACCTCGCCGTGCGGTGCGGCCTGTCCGGTCGGCGGGGCCGGCTCGGTGCCCTGTGGGGTCAGCGGGCTGGGCAGCAGGGCCAGGGAGAAGTACGGGACGCTCGCCGGGTCGACGTCGGCCAGCGGCAGGCAGCGCTGGCGATCGGTGGTGGCGCGCTCGACGTAGAGGGCCCGGTCGAGGACGCCGGCCCGCTCGAAGGCCTCGCGCACCCGGGGGAACGTGCGGCCGAGCTTCATGACCGCGGCGGAGTCGGTGGCCGCGAGCCGCGCGGCGAGCTCGTCGGCCGGCAGGGTGCCGGGCAGGACGGTGAGGACCTCGTCACGCTCGACCAGCGGCCGGCCGACGGCGGCGGCCGCGCCGCTGACGCTGGTGACGCCCGGGACCACCTCGGTCGGGTAGCGGTGTGCCAGCCTCTTGTGCATGTGCATGTAGGAGCCGTAGAAGAGCGGGTCGCCCTCGGCGAGGACGACGACGTCGCGGCCGGCGTCGAGGTGCGCGGCGAGCCGGGCGGCGGCGGCCTCGTAGAACTCGTCGATCGCACCCTGGTAGCCGCCGGGGTGGTCGGTGGTCTCGGTGGTGACGGGGTAGACCAGCAGCTCCTCTACCTGGCCTTCCCGCAGGTAGGGCTCGGCCAGCGCGCGGGCGACCGACCGCCCGTGCCGGGCGGCGTGGAACGCCACGACGTCGGCGGACCCGATCAGGCGGGCGGCCTTGACGGTGACCAGCTCCGGGTCGCCGGGGCCCAACCCGACCCCGTAGAGACGGCCGGGGGTGGTGGCGTCCGTGGTGCTCACTCCTCGGTGCTCGCGATCGCGTTGATCGCCGCGGCGGTGATGGCGCTGCCGCCGCGCCGGCCGTGTACGACCAGGTGCTCCAGGTCGGAGGCGGCGAGGGCCTCCTTGGACTCCACCGCGCCGATGAACCCGACCGGGATGCCGATGACGGCGGCCGGCCGGGGTGCGCCCGCGGCCACCATCTCCAGCAGGTGGAACAGGGCGGTGGGCGCGTTGCCGATCGCGACGACGGCGCCGTCGAGCCGGTCGCGCCACAGCTCCAGGGCGGCGGCGGTGCGGGTGGTGCCGAGGTCGGCGGCCAGGCCGGGGGTGCGCGGGTCGTTCAGGGTGCAGACGACGTCGTTGTCCTTCGGCAGCCGCCGGCGGGTGATGCCGCTGGCGACCATCTGCGCGTCACAGAGCACCGGCGCGCCGGCGCGCAGCGCCTCGCGGGCGCGCTCGACCACCGCGCCGGAGTGGGCGACGTCGTCGACCAGGTCGACCTGCCCGCAGGCGTGGATCATCCGCACCGCCACCTGGGCGACGTCGGCGGGCAGGCTCGCGAGGTCCGCCTCGGCGCGGATGGTCGCGAACGAGCGCCGGTAGATCTCGGCGCCGTCCTTCTCGTAGTCGTACATCGGCAGGGAGGCTACGTCCCACGCTGCGACCATTCGCTCCGGGGAACGGCGGGCAGCCGGGATCAGCCCGCGCGTGCGTCGGCCGTCTGCTCGGTGCGGCGGGGGAGGAGGAGGATTTCGGTGCGGTCGGGGCGCCAGGTGCGCCATCGTCCGTCGGGTTGTCGTTCGATCCGGTATCCGTGGTGGACCTTGGTGTGGTGTCGTTCGCACAGCAGCCCTGAGTTGTCCAGTGAGGTGTCGCCGCCCTCGGCCCAGTGGATCAGGTGGTGGACGTCGCACCAGTGGGACGGGGCGTCGCAGCCGGCGAACACGCAGCCGCCGTCGCGGGCCTCCACCGCCCGGCGCAGATGCGGTGGCACGACCCGATGGGTGCGCCCCAGGTCCAGCGGCTGACCTTCGGGGCCGAGCACGATGCGGGTGACAGCGCCGTCGCAGGCCAGCCAGCGGGCGCGGGCGGCGGAGATCGTCGCGCCGAAGCCCATCCGCCCCGCGGCCGGGCCCCTCGAAGGGTCGACCAGGTCGGTCAGGTCCACGCGCACCACCACGTGCGGCTTGACCGTCCGCAGCACCGGCAGCTGCCCGGCGGCCAGGGTGGTGTCGCACAGCTGGACCAGGGCGTCGGCGGACTGCTGCGCCCGCGTCCGCGTGTCACCCGAGGGGCGGGTGGCCTGCGTGATCGACTCGACCGCGGCCTGCAGCCTCTCCCCGCCGACGGCGTCGAGCTCACCGCGCACGGACACCGATCCGTCGGCGTGCTGCACGATCACCAGCGACCGCTGCTCGGTCGGGTCGGGTTCGGGTCCGTCGGGGTCGAGCCGGGCCAGGTAGTGGTGCACCACCTGCCGCAGCTCGGCGTAGGGCTGGGTCGCCGCCACCTCCGCCAGGGCCGCATCCACCCCCGCCACATCGACGCCCTGCGCCTGCGCGGCGGCCAGGTGCTCCGGCGCCGCGACCGGCGCGACCGCGGCCACCCCCTCGGCCGACACCGCACCGGCCACCGCCGCGGCAGCGACCGCCGGCAACTCCGCCAGTGCCCGCCCCGAACCCACCAACCGCGACGCCGCAGCCGCCGAGAACCCGGCGTGCCCGCGCAGCCAGGAGGCCATCGTCTTCAGCCCGTCGTGCTCGGCGGCCTGGGTGACCTCGCACTCCCACACCGTGCGCGCCACCTGCGCGGCCAGCCGGTTCGACGCGGTCAACAGGCCACCGAGCCGGTCCAGCAACTCCGGGCCGAACCGGTCCGCCAGCTCCTCGGCGGCCAGGTCGTCCAGCGCGGCCGCCAACCGGCTCAGCGCATCGGACCCACCCGTCGAACGCATGTACGAAGAATACCGCCCGCCCGCCGCCGACGCAGGACGAATCCCCAGGTGAGCGGCTCGTCCACAGCTTGCCGTGACGTCTTGACGGGCCGACGGCTCTCGTCGCCGGCGCTGCCTCAGCGGGAAGTCGGATCCCTGTCGACGCGGTAGCCCGAGCCGGTCGCCACGACGTCGACCACGCCGCCGGCCGGCCGGCCGCAGCGGCGTTCGCAGCCGGCCCAGTGCTGTCGTGCCCCGCCGGCGGGCAGGGTGCCGGCTGCGACAGCGGCCTCGGCGTCGGCACGTACGTCGGCTCGCGACTTCGCGCACCCGGGCAGGCCGGCGCAGGAGGTGACGTGCAGCCAGGGGCTGCCCGGCTCCAGGACCAGACCGGCAGCCGCCAGGGCGTCCGACGCGCTCCCGTCGGCGAGGTCGGGTACCACGACGCTGCGCCACGGCGTCAGCTGCAGCTCGGACGGGCCGACGTCGGCGAGCACGGCGGCCTGTCCGGCCGTGAGTCGCCCCAGCGGGACGACGCCGACCAGCGCCGTCCGCCCGTCGTCCTGGGCCACCGGACCGGCGGGGCCGGTCCGGGGTGCGCTCGGTGCGGGCACCCGCTCTGCCCGGGCGCCGCCCAGGGCCGCGGCGACCCGCTCCGCGCCGCCGGCCAGCTCCGCCAGCCGCCAGGCGGTACCGCCCTGGGCCGCCCGCTCGGCGACGAAGGCGCGCGTGGCGGCCAGCGCCAGGTCCACCGCGTCCTCGGGCCGGGCCCGGACGCCGGAGTCGGCGCCGGCCAGGAGCAGTGCCACCGCGTCGGGGGCGAGCGCGAGGACGGTGACGTCGGCACCCTGCCCGGCGACGTCGCCGCGGCCGTCGTCGAACGCGGCCAGGAAGCGGCCCGGCAGCTGCGCGAGGGCGGGGTCGGCGCACAGACCGGCGTCGAAGGCCGGCACCCACGGACGCACGTCGACCAGCCCGCCGGAGCGGCCGCTGAGCACGCTGGCGAGCACGTTGCGCGCGGTCTCGTGCGTCGGGCTCGGCAGCAGCCCGGCCGCCGCCAGCCGCTCGCCCAGCTCGGGCTCCGATCCGCGCGCCAGCCCGCGCAACTGCACGTTTCCGCGGCTGGTCAGCTCGAGCGCGCCGTCGCCGAGCTCTCCGGCCGCGGTCATCAGCACCCGCAGCTGTGCGGTGGTGAGGACGCCGCCGGGCACCCGCACCCGCGCCAGCGCGCCGTCGGCGGCCGGGTGGGTCTGCAGGGCGCCCGGGCAGGCGTCCGCACGGTCGCGGGCCGCCGCCGGGAAGGTCATGGCGGAGAAGGCTACGTCCCGGCGCCCGGCCCGCCGGCGTCGAAGGACATCCGCACCCGCGGCGGTCCGCCCGGCTCCGGGCCTCGGCCATGGCGGCCGCGCGGCGGTGCTGGTCGGGGGTCGCGGTGTGCTGCACGACGGCGACCTCCGCGTTCCGCATCGCCCTTCGCCGAGGAACCGGTCGATAGCCCTCCTTCCCCCCGGATGCGGACGGTGGGTGCTGCCCCGCGCCGCGCAGGCACCCCGGTAGCGTCCGGGCCACATCACGGCAGTGCAGCGAGGAAACCGGTGCGATCCCGGTGCGGTCCCGCCACTGTGAGCCCTCGGGTGAGCCAGACACTCCGGCTGCCGTGCCGAGCGGACCGGGGCGCGGACCCCGAGGGAGGCGGAACTCGTGTTCACCCTGCTCTCCACCAGCGACACCGACCTGCTGTCCGCCCGTGCCAGCGCCGCCGACTGGCGCCTGGGCAACCCGGTCCGCCTCGGCACCGACGGTGTCGCCGCGCTCGTCGAGGGCAGCGACGTGGTGGTGGTCCGCATCCTCGGCGTCCGGCGGCAGTACGAGGAGATGCTCGCGCCGCTGCTGGCCGGGCCCGCGCCGGTCGTCGTCCTCGGCGGCGAGCAGGTGCCCGACGCCGAGCTGATGGAGCTCTCCACCGTTCCGATGGGCGTGGCCACCGAGGCGCACGGCTACCTCGCCCAGGGCGGGCCGGACAATCTCGTCCAGCTGCACCGCTTTCTCTCGGACACGGTGCTGCTCACCGGCGAGGGGTTCGACCCGCCGTCGGTCGCCCCCGCCTGGGGGCTGCTGGAGCGCACCGCCCGGGCGACGACCGGCCCGCGGATCGCCGTCCTCTACTACCGGGCGCACCACCTGGCCGGGAACACCGCGTTCGTCGAGGAGCTCTGCACCGCGATCGAGGACGCCGGCGGCCAGGCGCTGCCGGTGTTCACCGCCAGCCTGCGCACCGTCGAGCCCGACCTCCTCGACACGCTGCGCGGGGCCGACGCCCTCGTCGTCACGGTGCTCGCCGCCGGCGGCTCCCGGCCGGCGACCGCCTCCGCCGGCGGTGACGACGGCGCCTGGGACATCGGGGCCCTGGCCGAGCTCGACGTGCCGGTGATCCAGGGGCTGTGCCTCACCCGGTCCCGTGCGGAGTGGCTGGCCGACGACGACGGCCTCTCGCCGCTCGACGTCGGCAACCAGGTGGCGATCCCGGAGTTCGACGGCCGGCTGATCAGCGTGCCGTTCTCGTTCAAGGAGACCGACGCCGACGGGCTGACGCACTACGTGGCCGACCCCGAGCGGGCCGCCCGCGTGGCCGGCACCGCCGTCGCGCACGCCCGGCTGCGGCACACCCCGCCCGCCGAGCGCCGGATCGTGGTCATGCTGTCCGCCTACCCGACCAAGCACGCCCGCATCGGCAACGCCGTCGGCCTGGACACCCCCGCCTCGGTCGTCCGGCTGCTCGCCGCGATGGCCGGCCAGGGCTACGACATCGGCCCCTTCGACGGGCCGGGCGCGCTGCCCGGCGTCGCCGACCTCGACGGCGACGCGCTCGTGCACGCGCTCATCGCCGCCGGTGGCCAGGACGCCGACTGGCTGACGCAGGAGCAGCTCAGCGGCAACCCCGTCCGCATCCCCGCCGCCGAGTACCGCGCGTTCTTCGACACACTCCCCGCGGACCTGCGGGGCGCGATGGAGGAGCACTGGGGCCAGGCGCCCGGCTCGCTGTTCGTGGACGGCGACGGCGACGACCAGGCGATCGTCTTCGCCGCCCTGCGCGCGGGCAACGTCGTGGTGATGGTGCAGCCGCCGCGCGGCTTCGGCGAGAACCCGATCGCGATCTACCACGACCCCGACCTGCCGCCCTCGCACCACTACCTGGCCGCCTACCGGTGGCTGCGGGAGTCTTTCGGTGCGCACGCGCTGGTGCACGTCGGCAAGCACGGCAACATGGAGTGGCTGCCGGGCAAGACGGTGGGGCTGTCGGCCTCGTGCGGCCCCGACGCCGCCATCGGCGACCTGCCGCTGATCTACCCGTTCCTGGTCAACGACCCCGGCGAGGGCAGCCAGGCCAAGCGCCGCGCGCACGCCACGCTGATCGACCACATGGTTCCGCCGATGGCCCGCGCGGACTCCTACGGCGACATCGCCCGGCTAGAGCAGCTGCTCGACGAGCACGCCAACGTCGCGGCCATGGACCCGGCCAAGCTGCCGGCCGTCCGCGCCCAGATCTGGACCCTGCTGCAGGCCGCCAAGCTCGACGCCGACCTCGGCCTGAACGAGCGGCCCGCGGACGACCACTTCGACGAGATGATCCTGCACGTCGACGGGTGGCTCTGCGAGATCAAGGACTCCCAGATCCGCGACGGCCTGCACGTCCTCGGCACCCCGCCGGCCGGCCAGGACCGGATCGACCTCGTGCTGGCCATGCTGCGCGCGCGGCAGATCTGGGGCGGGTCGGTGGCGCTGCCGGGGCTGCGGGAAGCGCTCGGCCTGCGCGAGGACGGCACCGCCGGGCTCAAGGCGACCGACGAGGTCGAGGCCCGGGCGGAGGCGCTCGTGGCCGGCATGGAGGCCCGGGGCTGGTCGCCGGCGGCGGTCGCCGACGTCGTCGGAGACGTGCTCGGCAGGACGGACGACGGGGTGGCCGCGATCCTCCGCTTCGCCGTCGACGAGGTGGTGCCGCGGTTGGCGCGGACCACCGACGAGCTCGACGCCACCCTCCACGCGCTCGAGGGCGGCTACGTGCCGGCCGGGCCGTCGGGCTCGCCGCTGCGCGGGCTGGTCAACGTGCTGCCGACCGGGCGCAACTTCTACTCGGTCGACCCGCGAGCGGTGCCCTCCCGGCTGGCCTGGGAGACCGGGCAGGCCATGGCCGAGTCGCTGGTCACCCGCTACGTCGCCGACACCGGCGACCACCCCCGCTCGGTCGGACTGTCGGTGTGGGGCACCTCGGCGATGCGCACCTCCGGCGACGACGTCGCCGAGGTGCTCGCGCTGCTCGGCGTCCGCCCGGTGTGGGACGACGCCTCCCGGCGAGTGACGGGGCTCGAACCCGTCCCGCTCGACGAGCTGGGCCGCCCGCGGATCGACGTCACCGTGCGGATCAGCGGCTTCTTCCGGGACGCCTTCCCGCACGTGGTGACCATGCTCGACGACGCCGTCACCCTGGCGGCCTCCCTGGACGAGCCCGACGACCAGAACTTCGTCAAGGCGCACGTGGAGGCCGACGTCGCCACCCACGGCGACCGGCGGCGGGCCACCACCCGGGTGTTCGGGTCCAAGCCGGGTGCCTACGGCGCGGGGCTGCTGTCGCTGATCGACAGCCGCGACTGGCGCGGGGACGCCGACCTCGCGGAGGTGTACGCGGTCTGGGGCGGCTACGCCTACGGCCGCGACCTCGACGGCGTGCAGGCGAGGCCGGACATGGAGGCCGCGTACAAGCGGATCGCCGTCGCGGCCAAGAACGTCGACACCCGCGAGCACGACATCGCCGACTCCGACGACTACTTCCAGTACCACGGCGGCATGGTGGCCACGGTGCGGGCGCTCACCGGTGCGGCACCGAAGGCCTACATCGGTGACTCCACCCGCCCGGAGCAGGTGCGCACCCGATCGCTGACCGAGGAGACCGCCCGGGTGTTCCGCGCGCGGGTGGTCAATCCGAAGTGGCTGGCCGCCATGCGCCGGCACGGCTACAAGGGCGCCTTCGAGCTGGCCGCCACCGTCGACTACCTGTTCGGCTACGACGCCACGACCGGCGTGGTCGCCGACTGGATGTACGAGAAGCTGGCCCAGACCTACGTGCTCGACCCGGAGAACCGCGAGTTCATGGAGACGTCGAACCCGTGGGCGCTGCACGGCATCGCCGAGCGGCTGCTCGAGGCGGTCGATCGGAAGATGTGGGCCGAGCCCGACCCGGCGCTGCTCGCCGAGCTGCAGCAGGCCTACCTCGACACGGAGGGCGACCTCGAGGGCGGGGAGACGCCGGCCGCCGTCGACGCCGGCCGGTCCTGATCCGGCGGGCTGCCGACCGTCTCGGGGCTGTCGACCGGGGATGGCCCGACGACGGGGGAGGTGGCCGGCGGATCGCAGCCGGGCCGGCCGGTCGTCACGCCCGCCAGGCGGGCCGGAGCAGGCGGCGCGCCGCGTCGTCGTACCGCCGGGGCGGCCGGCCTGGGCGGCGGGGCCGGGTCTCCGCCCACGAACGGGCCCCGAGCCGCAGGCCGTAGCCCACCAGGTGGCGCAGCCCGATGACGACGGCCGCGGTGGCCAGCGCCTGCCAGCTGGGGTCACCGACCAGCCGGAGCAGCCCTGCGGCGACCAGCATGTCGAGCAGGACGCCCAGGGCCAGCGCGGGCCGGCGGGTGGCGGCGAGGGTGACCAGGCCGCTGACGAGCGCCGCGCCGGCGACGAGCTGCGCGGCGGTACCGGAGACGGCCGCCAGCGTGGAGATCACCTGGTGCGTCCGGCCCGCGACGTCGACCGGTCCGTCCCCGGCGACGAGGCGTCGTCCGGACCGTCGGTGGACCGGTTCTCGTCCTCCTCCATCTGCCGGCGCTCCTCGGCGATCTCCTTGCCCAGGAAGTAGTTCAGCGCCGTCCGGATCGCGGCGATGGCGGCGAGCTGGCCGATCTCCTCCCAGCTGGGGGCCACGGCCGTGCGCAGGACGTCGCCGGCCAGCTGGAACTCCAGCCCCAGGGCGAGGAACCGACCCAGCGTCAGGCGGACCGGGAGGAAGCCGTCGGCCGCGCGGTGCCGCAACCCGACCCACAGGAACCGGACGAAGGCCCAGACCGCCCCGACGATGATGACCGCGGCGCCGCAGGCCTCTACGAAGACGACCAGGACGTCGACGACTTCCTGCAGCAGCTCTTCCACGCGGCGCGCATACCCGGGCCTTCCACCCGACCACGCATCACAACTGCGAGACTTCTGGTGTGCGCGAGCTACGTCACTCCGAGTCCATCACCGTCGCCGCGTCCCCGGAGGACCTCTACGACCTGGTCTCCGACGTGACCCGCACCGGCGAGTGGAGCCCGGTCTGCGCGGCCTGCTGGTGGGACGAGGGCGCCTCGGGCACGGTCGGGGACTGGTTCACCGGCCGCAACGTCACCCCCGACCGGACCTGGGAGACGCGCTCGCAGGTCGTGGCGGCCGACCGCGGCCGGGAGTTCGCCTGGCTCGTCGGAAAGGGCTACGTCCGCTGGGGCTTCACCCTCGGGCCGGCCGACGGCGGCACGCGGCTCACCGAGTCCTGGGAGTTCCTCCCCGCCGGGCTGGCCTACTTCGCCCAGCGCTTCGGCGACAAGGCGCAGGAGCAGATCGACCTGCGCACCCGCCAGGCGCGCGAGGGCATCCCCGCGACGCTCGCGGCCATCAAGCGGATCGCCGAGGAAGGCTGAGCGGTCCGGCACCGACCGCCGCGCCTGGATCCGGCGCGGCGGGGTAACGGGCGCCCATGCCGCTGGGACTGCCACCGCCCGCCGACCTCCTCCGGCTCCCGGGCGCCGTGACCGACGCCGTCCGCGCCCTGGGCGCGGTCCTGCCCCGGGTCGAGGCCCTGATGCCGCGGGCGGAGGACGTCCTCGCGCGCGCCGGGGTCCTGCTCGACCGCGCCGCGCCCGCGATCGGCCAAGCCCTGCCGGCGCTGCCCCGGGTGGTCGGGACGGCGGCGGCAGTGCTGGAACGGGTGGCCGGGGTGCTCACGCCGGAGCGGACCGCCGCCGTCGGGGAGCTGCTGGACCGGGTGCTGGCCGACCGGCGGCTGGACCGGCTGCTGGACCTGGCCACCGACGGCCGCGCCGACCGGCTCCTCGACCGGCTGCTGGAGCTCGCCGCCGACGGGCGGATCGACCGGGTGCTGGAGCTCGCCGCCGACGGGCGGATCGACCGGGTGCTGGAGCTCGCCGCCGACGGGCGGGCCGACCGGGTGCTGGACCTCGTGACCGACGGGCGGGCCGACCGGGTGCTGGAGCTCGCCGCCGACGGGCGGGCCGACCGGGTGCTGGACCTCGTGACCGACGGGCGGGCCGACCGGGTGCTCGCCCGCCTCGACGCCCTCCTCGCCGACGACCGCGCCGACCGGGTCCTGCACCGCGCCGACGAACTGCTGCACGACGACCGGCTGCGCGGGGTCGGCGACCGGCTGGACCGGGTGCTCGCCGAGGAGCACGTGGAGCGGCTGGAGCGACTGATCCCCGAGGGCGGCCTGGCGGCGGCGCTGCGGTTGTTCGCCCGGTTCGAGCAGGCTCTCCCGGAGCCCCGCGCCGAGGAGCTCGCCGACCTGCTGCAGCGCGGCGCGGCGGTGCTCACGGGGGAACGCACCCAGCACCTGGCGGCGCTCGTCGACCGGGCGCCGTGGCTGACCGGCGCGCTGGAGGGGGACGAGCTGCCCAGCAGCCGGGAGCTGGGCCGGGTGCCGGCCGACCTGCACGCGATGCTGGAGATCCTCGACGACCTCCACCAGGTGCTCTCCGGGATGCCCGGCGCCACCCGGGCCCGGGAACGCGGTGCCGATCCGCATCCGCAGCTCTGACCGGTGCGGGATGAGCTCCCGGGCCGAGGGTAGGCGGCCGCCGGGGATGCCGGTCCGGCTGGGGCTCGGTGCGCCGGGTCCCCGGGGTGAACACCCACGAGGCGGTGGACACCCGAGCCTGCCGGCGGCGTTCAGCGGGGCAGCATCGAACCCGTCTCCAGGTACCGCGTGTGCCAGGACAGCGCCTCGGGAGGCAGGTGCGGGGTGTGCCGGCCGTACGCCCCGCGCTCGGCCCGCTCGAGGTAGTCCTCCAGCAGCGGGCGGTAGTCGGGGTGCGCGCAGTGCGCGATGACCGCGTGCGCCCGCCGCCGCGGCGAGAGCCCCCGGAGGTCGGCCAGCCCCTGCTCGGTGACGAGCACCTGCACGTCGTGCTCGGTGTGGTCGACGTGGGAGACCATCGGCAGGATGCTCGAGATCGCGCCGCCCTTGGCGGTCGACGGGCTCAGGAAGAACGACAGGTAGCCGTTGCGCGCGAAGTCGCCGGAGCCCCGATGCCGTTCTGGATCCGGCTGCCCATGAGGTGCGTGGAGTCGACGTTGCCGTAGATGTCGGCCTCGATCATCCCGTTCATCGCCAGCACCCCGAGGCGCCGGACGATCTCCGGGTGGTTGCTCATCTCCTGCGGCCGCAGCACGATCCGGTCACGGTAGGCGGCGGCCGAGTCGTTGAACGCCGCCGCGACCTCCGGGCCCAGGGAGAAGGCGGTCGCGGAGACCGATGAGAGCGTGCCCGAGTCCAGCAGCTCGAGCATGCCGTCCTGGATCACCTCGATGTACGCCGACAGCCCCTGGAAGCGGGAGGACTCCAGGCCGGCCAGTACGGCGTTGGCCACGTTGCCCACCCCGGACTGGAGGGGAAGCAGTCCGTCGGGCAGGCGCCCCCGGGCCCCCTCGTGCTCGAGGAACTCCACCAGGTGCCCGGCGATCCGCCGCGACGTCTGGTCGGGGGCGGCCAGCGGGCTGTTCGGGGCCGGTGCGTGCGTCTCGACGATCGCGACGATCCTCTCCGGCGCGCACCGCAGATGCGGCACGCCGATCCGGTCGGCCGGCCCGGTGAGCGGGATCGGCAGCCGGTTCGGGGGGAGGGCGGTGCCGTAGTAGATGTCGTGCATGCCCTCGAGGTCGGCGCTCTGCCAGGAGTTCACCTCGAGGACCACCCGCTCGGCGCGGTCGAGCCAGGTCTTGTTGTTGCCGATCGAGGACGACGGCACGAGGTCGCCGTCGGCGGTGATGCCGCTGACCACGACGACGGCGACGTCCAGCGGCCCGAGGAACCTCTTCCCAGGCCAGCTGGGCGACGTGCGACAGGTGGACGTCGAGGTAGTCCGTCTCCCCGGCGTTCATCTTGGCGCGGGTGACCGGGTCGGACTGGTAGGGCAGCCGCAGGTCGACGCCGTCGGCCGCGGCGAGGACGCCGTCGAGCTCCGGGGCCGTCGAGGCGCCGGTCCAGACGTTGACGCGGAAGGCCTCCCCGGCCGCGTGTGCGGAGCTGATCCGGCGGGCGAGCGCCTCGGGGACCGCCTCGGGGACCGGCTTGGGGTAGCCGGCGCCGGTGAACCCGCTCATGCCCACGGTGTCGCCGGGGCCGATGAGGGCGGCCGCGGCGACACCGTGGGCACGACCCGGCGCGCCAGGTCCGGGTGCTGGATGCGGCCGTCCCCGGCCATGGCGCGGGCCCTCCGTCAGGTCGTGCGCGCCGGCACCCGGGTGGCGCGGCCGCGTCGTCGGCCGATCCTCCCCGACGGCGCCGTCCGCGGCGCCCCGGAGCGGGCGAGGCGGTCGGCTGGGCGGTCACCGCGACGGGGCCGGCGGCCAGCCGGAGCTGGAGGACGCCCCGCCCGTGGGTGGCCCACGGCCGGTTCACGGCGGAATCACAGGTACGCCACAGCAGCGGCCCGGAGGGTGGCGGCAGCGGTCGGAGGTGCCGGCCGAGGAGGAGGAGTTCCGTGCGCAAGAAGATCATCATCGGCGCCACCGCCGGTGCGCTCAGCCTGACCGGGCTGGCCGTGGCCGTACCGGCCCTCGCCGCGCCGGGCACGACCGCCGAGGCGGCGTCCACCGCCGCCGACCGCATCCGCGATGCCCTGTCCGGCCTGGTCTCCGACGGCTCGATCAGCCAGGAACAGGCCGACGAGGTCGCCGACACGCTGGCGGAGAGCGGGCCGGGCGGCCGCGGTGGGCACCACGGAGCTGGCCGGCTGGACCTGTCGGCCGCGGCCGGGGCGCTCGGGCTGAGCGAGGAGGAGCTCCACACGGCGCTGCAGCCCGAGGGCACCACGCTCGCCGACGTCGCCGAGGCGCAGGGGGTGGCCACCGACACCCTGCTCGACGCTCTGGTGCAGGCGGAGGAGGAGCGGATCGCCGAGGCCGTCGAGCAGGGCCGGATCACCCAGGGGCAGGCCGACGAGCGGCTGGCCGACGTCGAGGAGCGGATGGCCGAGCGGATCGGGCGCACGTTCCCCGGCCGCGGTGGGGGCAAGGGCCCCCGGGGGAACGCCGCCGACCCCGGCAGCTCGACCGACGGCACGCACTCGACCGACGGCACCGAGTCGACCGAGGAGACGGAGCAGGCCCCGGCCGACTGAGTTCCTGGTCCCGTCGCCCAGCGGCGCCGCATCCCGTTCTGCGGAGGCGGCGCCGCTGCCTCCTTCCCGGGTCCTCCCGGCCGGGGGTCGCCCGTAGCCTCCCGGCATGCCCGATCAGACCTTCTCGATCGACTCCGCCTCCGACGTCCGCGTCACCGCCTACCGCTGGGATCCCGCCGGCCCGGTGCGCGGCATCGTCCAGCTGACCCACGGGATGGGTGAGCACCTGCTCCGCTACGAGCCCCTGGCCGCCGCGCTGACCGGCGCCGGCTGGGTGGTCGTGGGCCAGGACCACCGCGGGCACGGCGCCACCGCGGAGGACGGCCGCTGGGGCGACCTCGGACCCGGTGGCTGGGACGAGCTGGTGCGCGACGTCGGCCGGCTGAGCGCCCACGTGCGCGCCGGGCTGCCCGACGCCCCGCTGGTCCTGCTCGGGCACAGCATGGGGTCCTTCGCCGCCCAGCAGCACGTCCTCGACCACTCCGCGGAGCTGGCCGGCCTGGTGCTCACCGGGACGACGGTGCTGGACCTGCTCGAGCCCGCCGTCGACCTCGACGGGCCGACCGACCTCTCGGCGTTCAACGCGCCGTTCGCGCCGGCCCGCACCGACTACGACTGGCTCTCCCGCGACGAGGCGCAGGTCGACGCCTACGTCGCCGACCCGCGGTGCGGGTTCGGCCTGGCCACCGCGGACAGCCGGCAGATGTTCCTCTCGGGGCGGCAGCTGGCCGACGCCGACCGCGTGCGCCGCATCCGGCCGGGTCTGCCGGTGTACGTCGCGGTCGGCGACGCGGATCCGCTCAACGGGCAGCTGACGCTGGTCCGGGTCCTGGTCGAGCGGCTGCGGGAGGCCGGGGTGGAGGACGTGACGCTGCAGGCGTACCCCGGCGCCCGGCACGAGGTGTTCAACGAGACCAACCGCGCCGAGGTGGTCCGCGACCTGCTCGCCTGGCTGGACCGGGTCGTGCCGCCGGCGGGTTGAGCCGGCACGCGACGTGGCGGCCACCTCCGGCGAGGTGGCCGCCGCGCTGCGGTCGGGCGCATCGGGAGCCGGGGCGACCAGGCCAGCCGGTCGAGGTCCTCGGCGGGTCCGGGCCGGACGTGCCCTGCCCTGCCCCGGCAGCCCCTCGGTGCTTGACTGACGGCCGGATCCCCGCGGGGCCGGCCGGCCGGCCGGCGCCCGTCCGCGCACCCCCGGAGGACGGCCATGCACCTCGGCGTCGACAGCTTCGTCTCCGCCGTCACCGATCCCCGCACCGAGCGAGTCATCGGCCCGGAGGAACGGATGGCGCACCTGCTCGAGGAGATCGAGCTCGCCGACCGGGTCGGGCTCTACTCCTTCGGCATCGGGGAGCACCACCGGCCCGAGTACTACGACTCCGCGCCGCCGGTGATCCTCGCCGCCGCGGCGGCGAGGACGTCCCGCATCCGGCTGGGCAGCGCGGTGGCGGTGCTCAGCGCCGCGGACCCGGTGCGCGTGTTCCAGCAGTTCGCCACCCTGGACCTGATCAGCGGGGGCCGCATCGACCTGGTGGTGGGCCGCGGCTCCTTCACCGAGGCGTTCCCGCTCTTCGGCCTGAGCCTGGCCGACTACGACGAGCTGTTCGCCGAGAAGCTCGACCTGCTCCTGCAGATCCGGGAGAGCGAGCACGTCACCTGGTCCGGGAAGCACCGGCCGCCGCTGACCGGTCAGGGGGTCTACCCGCGACCGCTCCAGGACCCGCTGCCGATCTGGGTCGGCGTGGGCGGGACGCCGGAGTCCTTCGTCCGCGCCGGGCTGCTGGGCCTCCCGCTGATGGTGGCGATCATCGGCGGCGAACCCCGCCAGTTCGCCCCGCTCGTCGACCTCTACCGGCGGGCCGGTGCGCACGCCGGGCACGCGCCGGAGAAGCTCCAGGTCGGCCTGCACGTCTTCGGCTTCGTCGCCGACAGCACGCAGGCGGCCGCGGACACGATCTACCCCGGGTGGCACGAGATGTTCACCAAGGTCTCCCGCGAGCGCGGGTTCGCCGCGCCCACCAGGGCCCAGTTCGACGCGACCAGCGGGCCGGACGGCGCCTTCTTCATGGGCGATCCCGAGACGGTCGCGGCCAAGCTGCGCCGCGTCTCCGACCAGCTCGGGGGCGTGGACCGGGTGGCGCTGCAGATGACCAACCCGCGGCTGGCGCACGAGGACCTGCTGCGCGGGATCGAGCTGCTGGGCACCGAGGTCCTCCCGCGGGTCGCGGCCGGCTGACGCGGAGGCGAGGGGCCGGAACCGGCCCGGCGGGGACCCGGAGCGGTGCCGCCGGTTGATCCGTACGAGGATGTGGACGTGGCGAGAAAACGGAACGTCGGGCCGGAGGACGCACGCTCCTGGCTGCTGGTGAACGGCGCGCGCACGGAGCTGTTCGACGTGGCGCACGAATCGCGGGCGGATTCGGTGGTACTCGACATCGAGGACGCCGTCGACCCCGCGCACAAGGCGGAGGCCCGCGAGGGCGTGGTCCAGTGGCTCTCCCGGGGCGACCGCAGCGCCTGGGTGCGGATCAACGACCACTCGACGCCCTTCTGGGCCGACGACGTCGCGGGGCTGGCCGGCCTGCCGGGGCTGCTCGGGGTGATGCTGGCCAAGGCCGAGGCCGCCGAGCACGTGACCGAGACGTTCGACCGCCTCGGTGGCGCCACGCCGGTCCTGGCGCTGGTCGAGTCGGCCCTCGGCATCGAGGAGGCGGTGAACATCGCCCGCGCCCGCGGCGCCTTCCGGCTGGCGTTCGGCAGCGGCGACTACCGGCGCGACACCGGCACGAGCGCCGACGACCTGGCGATGGCCTACCCGCGCTCGCGGCTGGTGGTGGCCAGCCGCATCGGCGGGCTCCCCGGGCCGATCGACGGACCGACGGTGAGCAGCAGCCACCCGGTGCTGCGCGAGCAGACCGCCGTCACCGTCTCGCTGGGCCTCACCGGCAAGCTGTGCCTGGACATGGACCAGCTCCCGGTCATCAACGAGGTCATCAGCCCCACGCCGTCTGACGTCGCGTGGGCGCGGGACTTCCTCGCCGACTTCGACGCGCGCGGCCAGGTCATCCGCGACGGCAGCGACCTGCCCCGGCTCGGGCGCGCCCGGAAGATCGAGCGCCTGGCCCGGGTGTTCGGGGTCGAGCCCGTCTGAGGCCGTCGCCGCGCACGACGACGGAGGGCCGCCCCGCCTGCCAGGCCGGGGCGGCCGTCGCCGTCAGCCCTCGGCGAGCCAGATCGCGGTGTGCGGAGGCAGCGCCACGCTGGCCGGGGACCGGCGCACGCTGGTGTTCGAGGCCAGCAGCACCGGGCCGCGGGAGCGCACCAGCGCCGTCGCCGAGCCCATGTTGACCACGCACCGCACGACGGCGCCGTCCGCGGCGGTGCAGCGCACGGTGAGGACGTCGCCGCGTGTGCTCACCGTGGCCTCGCCGGAGCCGAGGGCCGGGTGCGCCTGACGCAGTGCGAGCGCCCGGCGATAGAGGGTCAGCATCGAGCCGCCGTCCCGTGACTGGCGGGACACCGCGTAGCGCTCCCAGTCGTCGGGGATCGGCAGCCAGGGCTCGGCCGGGCGGGTGGAGAAGCCGACTCCGGGGGACGGGTTCCAGGGCATCGGCACGCGGCACCCGTCGCGGCCCGAGCGGGCCCCTCCGCTGCGGAAGAAGATCGGGTCGCGCTTGGCCTCGTCGGGCACGTCGGCCTGCGGGAGGCCCAGCTCGTCACCGGCGTAGACGTAGGCCGAGCCGGGCAGCGCCAGCATCAGCAGCGCGGCGGCCCGGGCCCGGGCGGTGCCCACGGCGCCGCCGCCGAACCGGGTCACCTGCCGGTCCTTGTCGTGGTTGCCGAGCACCCAGGACACCGGTGCGCCGACCTCGCCGAAGGCGTCCAGGGCGCTGCGCACGCCGTCGGCGAAGGACTCCACCGACCAGGGCGACTTGAGCAGCCGGAAGGAGAACGACTGGTGCATCTCGTCCGGGCGGGAGTAGAGCGCGACCTCCCGCGGGTCGGCCAGGCAGACCTCCCCGACCAGCATCGTGCCCGGGTACTCGTCGCAGACCGACCGCCACCGGCGCCAGACGTCGTGCACCTCGGGCTGGTTCCAGGTCATCGCCTGCTCGGGGCCGTGGCCGAACAGCGTGGGGGAGTAGACGCCCGGGTTGTTCCGCAGGCCGGCGTCCTTGAACAGCCCGTAGGCGACGTCGACCCGGAACCCGCTGACGCCACGGTCGAGCCAGAAGCGCAGGGTCCGCTCGAAGTCGGCGGCGACGGCCGGGTCGCGCCAGTTGAGGTCGGGCTGCTCGGGGGCGAACAGGTGCAGGTACCAGCGGCCGTCGGGGGTGCGCGACCAGGCCGGCCCGCCGAAGAGCGAGCGCCAGTTGTTCGGCGGCTCCTCCGACGGGGGTGCGAAGTGGTAGCGGGAGGCCTCGGGGGAGTCCGGGTCGGCCAGCGCGGCCTGGAACCAGGGGTGCCGGTCGGAGGTGTGGTTGGGGACGACGTCGAGGACGACTCGCAGGCCGAGGGCGCGGGCCTCGGCGATGAGCGCCTCCAGGTCGGCCACGTCGCCGTACTCGGGGTCGACGGCGCGGTAGTCGACGATGTCGTAGCCACCGTCGGCGCCACCGGAGGGGTAGTGCGGGTTGATCCACACCGCGTCGACACCCAGCCAGGACAGGTAGGGCAGGCGCGAGCGCAGCCCGGCGAGGTCGCCGATGCCGTCGCCGTTGCCGTCGGCGAACGAGCGCAGGTAGACCTGGTACACCACCGCCGATCGCCACCAGGGGGACGACGACGTCTGGGCCGCGACCTGCTGACCGGTCGCGGTCCGCACCGTTGCGAGCCGCACTGCCATGCGACCTCCATCGGCAGGGCGGCAGCAAGGCCCGTGCCTCCTGCGCACCGGAGTGATCCGTGTGCCGTTCCGTGACCTGCCCGTGAGGTGGGGCCGCCGGCTGCCGGGGCCGGCCGGGCAGGCGAGGATGGCCGCATGGCAGCTGACGGACGGACCTACGACCTGGTCGTCTACGGGGCCACCGGTTTCGTCGGGCGGCTGCTCGCGGCCTACCTCGCCGAGCACGCCCCGGAGGGAGCCCGCATCGCGCTGGCCGGGCGGTCGCGGCAGCGGCTCGAGGAGGTCCGCGCCGGGCTGCCGGCCGCCGGCCGCGACTGGGCGCTGGAGAAGGCCGACTCCACCGACGCCGCTTCGCTGGCCGCCCTCGCCGGGAGCGCCCGCGTGCTGGTCACCACGGTCGGCCCCTACGCCCGGTACGGCCTGCCGGTGGTCGAGGCGTGCGCCCGGGCCGGCACGCACTACGCCGACCTGACCGGTGAGGTCCTGTTCGTCCGCGACGCGATCGAGCGCTGCGACGCCGTCGCCAAGGAGACCGGCGCCCGCCTCGTCCACGCCTGCGGCTACGACTCCATCCCCTCCGACCTCAGCGTGTTCCTGCTCGGCCGGCGGGCCGCGGCCGACGGTGCGGGCGGCCTCCGCGACGTCCAGCTGGTCGCCACGGCCCGGGGCGGGTTCAGCGGCGGCACGATCGACTCGATGCGGGCGCAGGTGGAGGTCCTGCAGCAGGACCCGTCGCTGCGCCGCGTCGTCGGCGACCCCTTCGCGCTCAGCCCGGACCGGGCCGCCGAGCCCGACACGCGGCAGCCCCGCGACGGCGTCCTGCCGACCCGGACCGCCGACGGGCGCTGGACGGCCGCCTTCGTCATGGCCCCGTTCAACACCCGGATCGTGCGGCGGAGCAACGCGCTGCAGGGCTGGGCGTACGGGCGGGGGATGAGCTACGGCGAGGTGATGGGCTGCGGTCGGGGCCCCGTCGGCGCGGTGACCGCCGCCGGCATCAGCGCCGGCCTGGTCGGCGCCGTCTCCGCGATGGCCTTCCCGCCCACCCGCGCGCTCCTGGACCGGGTGCTACCGGCGCCCGGCACCGGCCCGGGCGAGGCGGCCCGGCAGAGGGGCTGGTTCCGGATGGTGGTCGACGCGGAGACCGAGGACGGGCGCCGGTACCGGGCGACCGCGGCGGGGAAGGGTGACCCGGGTTACGCGGCGACGGCGGTCATGCTCGGGGAGAGCGCCCTGGCGCTCGCCCTCGACGGCGACCGGCTGCCCGACCGGGCCGGGTCGCTGACGCCGGCCACGGCGATGGGCGAGGTGCTCGTGGAGCGGCTGCGCACCGCCGGCCACACCTACGAGGTGGCCGCCCGCTGATCGGGCGCGTCGGCGGCGCCGGAGCGGCGTCGCTAGGGTTGGCCGACATGCCGATCAGCTCGCCCGACCAGCCCGCAGGGACGATCCGGGACCTCGGCCTGCCCGCGCGGGCGGTGACCGCGCTGACCCGCGCGGGGATCACCGACGTCGGGGCGCTGGCCGCGCTCACCCGGCGGGAGCTGAGCGCGGTCGCCGGGCTGGGCCCCGGCATGGTGGCCGCGATCCGCACCGTCGTCCCCGAGCCGCCCGCGCGGCTGCCCGCGGCCGGCGGGCCGCCGGCCGACCCCGCGGCCGACCGGGAGCCCGCGGCGGCGGAGGAGGAGTCCCCGGCCGCCCCGGCGATCCCGTCGTTCGCCTCCCTGCGCGGCCCGCGCCGCCGGTCGGCGGTCGACCTGCTGCTCCCGGACCCGCCGCCGCCGGGCGTGCCCGCGGACCCGGCCGCGCCGGCCGCCACGTCGCCGTCCCGCCCGCCGACCGCGCGGCCGGCACCGACCGGGCCGGCCGCCCCTGCGGCGGTGCGGCCACCGGACTACGCCGATCTGCTGCGGCTGGGGGTGCACGTCGCCCGCACGGTGCTCACCGCGCCGGCCCGCTGTCTGCGCCGGTTGCTCGGCTAGGGACCGGCCCGTGGATCCCTCGGTGCCGTCGGCGACACTGCGGGGGTGCAGCGGGTCCTGCTCCGGCGCCGCGAGTCCGCGGTGGAGGTCACGGAGCACAGCGACGACGGGTCGACGGCGGCGGCCACCCGCATCCCGGTCGAGGAGCTGCCCGCCGTCGTCGCCGAGCGGGAGGCCGCACCGGCGCCCGTCCGCTGGGTCTGGGACGACACGACCCGCTGGTACCCGGCCCTGCTGGCGGCCGGGGCGCGCGTGGAGCGCTGCACCGACCTGCGGCTGAGCCACGCCCTGCTGCGGCGGTCGCCGTTCGCCGACCAGGCGCTCCTCGTCGGTGGGGACACCGCCGGCTGGGACGCGCTGCAGCCGGTCGCGGCGGCCGGCCCCGCGCTCTTCCCGCCCGCTGATCCGGCTGACCTGCTCGACCCGGCGGCCGAGCACCGGCGCCAGCAGGCGGCCCTGGCCGCCTCGCCGCGGCGCGGCCGGCTCGCCCTGCTGCTCGCGGCGGAGTCCGCCGGCGCTCTGGTTGCCGCCGAGATGACGTACACCGGCCTGCCGTGGCGGGCCGACGTGCACGAGCGCCTGCTGACCGCGCTGCTCGGCCCCCGCCCGGTGGCCGGCGGGAGGCCGGCGGTGCTCGAGCGGCTGCTCGGCGAGATCCGTGCGGCGCTGGGCGTCCCGGGGCTCAACCCCGACTCGCCGGCCGAGCTGCTGCGAGCGCTCCAGCAGGCCGGTCTCCCGGTGGCAGACACCCGTTCGTGGACCCTCGAGCAGCTGGACCACCCCGTGATCCCGGCGCTGCTCGAGTACAAGAAGTTGATGCGGCTGCTCACGGCCAACGGCTGGAGCTGGCTGGAGACCTGGGTGCAGGAAGGGCGGTTCCGCTCCTCCTTCCTCCCCGGCGGGGTAGTCACGGGGCGGTGGGCCTCCACCGGCGGCGGCGCGCTCTCGGTGCCCACGCTCATCCGCCCCGCGGCGGTCGCGGACGACGGCTGGCGGTTCGTCGTCGCCGACGTGGCCCAGCTGGAACCGCGGGTGCTCGCGGGGATGAGCGCCGACACCGCGATGGCCGAGGCGGCGCGCGCCTCGGACCTCTACGAGGGCATGGTCGCCGGTGGGACGGTGGCGTCCCGGGCGGAGGCCAAGCTGGGCATCCTCGGCGCCATGTACGGCGGGACCCGCGGGGAGAGCGGCCGCATGATGCCACGGCTCACCCGCCGCTACCCGCGTGCCATCGGCCTGGTCGAGGAGGCGGCCCGGGCGGGGGAGCGCGGCGAGGTGGTGCACACCCTGCTGGGCCGGGGGGCGCCGTCGCCGACCGGGGCGTGGGCGCAGCGGGCGGTCGAGCTCGGGGAGCCCGCGGAGCAGGCCGGCTCCCGGGAGGACCGCGACCGCGCCCGCCGTGCGTGGGGGCCGGTTCACCCGCAACTTCGTCGTCCAGGGCACCGGCGCGGAGTGGGCGCTGTGCTGGATGGCCGACCTGCGCAACCGGTTGTGGCGGCTGGGCGGGACCGGGTCGCCGGCCGAGCGGCCGCACCTGGCCTTCTTCCTGCACGACGAGGTCGTCGTGCACGCTCCGGAAGACCTGGCCGACGACGTGGTGGAGGCGGTCCGGGCCGCCGCGTCGACCGCCGGACGCCTGCTGTTCGGCGCGTTCCCGGTGGACTTCCCGCTCGACGTCGCCGTCGTCCGGTCGTGGGCCGACGCCGGCTGAGCCGGGGTCCGCCCTACACCGCCGGGGGGCCGGTGAGGGGCAGGCGACACACGTCACGCCGTGGAAATAACCGGCCCTCGATTGTCACAACTGCATAACGGCGGTTACCGTGGCCAGGTCCGATCGGTCGACACGTCCCCGTCCGGGGAGTCCGATCGGCGCCGCCGAGTCACCCACTGCCATCGCGCTGCGGGTGAGCCGGGGACCCACCGCAGCACTGGGGTGAATCCTGCGCCGAGCACGTCGGCGGCGCGGGTAGGGCTACTTCCCGCCCGAATCCGTCAGCTAACCCGGTAGGCGGCAACGGAAGAAACGGAGAGCCGCCGCATGGCGCGCCCTTGCACCGCCGCACGTCCCTGCACCACCCGGCACCGCCGCATCCGGGTGCGCCCGCGGAACTGACCGCGCCACGCCCGGCGCCCCGCCGACTGCCGCCCACCACCGAGCACTTCCCGCTCGACCGGCTCCCCGCCGTCTCCCGGTGGCCCAGGCAGTCGTCCTGACGCCGGCGCCCTGCTGCCCGCACCCCGCCGCGGCCCGCTCTCCGGCCGGTCGCGCGAACACCCTCGGAGCTTCCGTACCCATGAATGTTTGCACCACCACCTCCGGCCGCCGCCGCCCGCCGGCGCACGTCCGCCGTCCCGCCCTGTACCTGGGTGCCGCCGCCGCCGGCGCGCTCCTCGTCAACGTCCTCGTCGGCGCGGACCCGGCGGCGCAGGCCGAGGCCGATGCGCCGCAGTCGGTCAGCGTCGCCCAGGAGCTCGGGCTCACCGCCCAGTCCGGCCCGATCGACGTGACCGAGGACCTGGCCCCGCTGCAGGACCTCACCGCCAGCCGCAGCACCCGCGCCGCCGAGCAGGTCGCGGCGCAGCAGGCCCAGGCCGCCGCCGACCAGGTGGAGCTCGACCGGCAGAAGGCCGAGGCGGAGGCCGCAGCCCGTGCCGAGGCCGAGGCCGAGGCCATGGCCGAGGCGGAGGCCAAGGCGAAGGCCGAGGCCGAGGCGAAGGCCGCCGCGGCCGCGGAGGCAGCGGCACCGGCTGCCGCGGCACCGGCTGCCGCGGCACCGGCTGCCGCGAGCCGGAGCCGGCAGGCGCCGGTGTCCAGCTCGCCGGCCGCCTCGGTGGCCGCGTCGGCGGTCGCGCGGATCAGCAACAGCGCCGGAGCCGTCAGGCCGCAGGCCCAGGCCGCGGCCGACGCCGTGGTCAGCAACGTGCCGGGTGCGGCGAGCATCACGATCGGCGGCACGCGCGCCAGCGCGGCCGATCCGGGTGGTCACCCGTCCGGGCTGGCGCTGGATTACATGGTCATGTCCAACGCGGCGCTCGGGGACGCCATCGTCGCGTACCACCGTGCGCACTGGGCCGAGCTCGGGGTGGACTACATCATCTGGCAGCAGCGCATGCTGTCGTCCGCGAACGGCTCCTGGCAGCCCATGGCGAACCGGGGCAGCCCCACGGCCAACCACATGGATCACCCGCACGTGAACTACCGGGGCTGATCGCCGACGCCCCGGGCCCGGCAGGGCCCGGGCCGCTCGACCCCCGGAGGACGTAGCGTCAGCTTCCGGACGACCGACAGCGGCAGCACCCGCATGGCCAGTGGGGGATCGGCACCCGGGGCCCACACGGGGACGTGCTGATCTCTCTCCGAGCGGATGGAGCCGTGGGCGGTCGACGTGCTCATGCGTCGGGGCCTGCCGACCGGCTCGCCCGTCGGTCAGTCCGGTTCGGCGGGTACGGACCCGGTGCCGGCCAGGGCCCGTGTCAGCGCCGCGGAACGGCGCAGCGGCAGCTGCCGACCGGCCCGCGCGGCGGCGTCGAGGTGGTCGAGCAGCAGCTGCCGGCCGGCGGCGGAGAGCCCGGTCACCGAGCCGGCGTCGACCGCATCGACGCGCACCGGCTCGCCGCCGTAGTGCTGCAGGAAGGCGTCGACGACGGCGTCGTCGACCTCCCCGGCCAGGCACAACACCCGGCCGCCGGCCGTGTTGAGCAGCCGGACCACGCCGCGCACCTGCGCGGACGGACGGGAGGGGAACGGGTGCACCACCCCAGTCTGACCTCCTCGGGGCCGACGGGGTTCGGCTACGGCCGGGACGGGCACCCACAGGGGCACGGGCGACGGGCGGGGACGGCCTCGCGGGGACCAGCACGAGGGAATCGGGAGTGGCCACGGCCGAGACCAGCCGGCAGATCCTCGGCGACCGGTACGAGCTGCGCGACCTGATCGCCGTCGGCGGGATGGGCCAGGTGTGGCGGGCCCGCGACGTGCTGCTCGACCGTTGGGTGGCCGTCAAGGTGCTGCGCAGTGAGTACGCCGACAACCCGGTGTTCGTGGCGCGGTTCCGCACGGAGGCCCGGAACGCCGCCAGCCTCAGCCACCCCAACATCGCCGCCGTCCTCGACTACGGCGAGTCGACGGCGGAGGGCACCGGCGAGCACCTCGCCTACCTCGTCATGGAGTTGGTCGACGGGCCGCCGCTGTCGGCGCTGCTGGCCGAGGACGGGTCGCTCGGCACCGGCGCCGCCCTCTCGGTCCTGCAGCAGGCCGCGGCCGGGCTCGCCGCCGCTCACCGGGCCGGTGTGGTGCACCGCGACGTCAAGCCGGCCAACATCCTGCTGACCCACGACGGCACCGTGAAGCTCACCGACTTCGGCATCTCCTGGTCGGCGGGCAGCGTGCCGCTGACGCAGACCGGCCAGGTGATCGGCACGGCGCAGTACATGTCCCCCGAGCAGGCCAGGGGCGAGCACGTCGGCCCGGCGAGCGACGTCTACGCCCTGGGGCTGGTCGGCTACGAGTCCCTCGCCGGGCACGCCGCCTTCGACGGCGACAACCCGGTGACCGTCGCGCTCAAGCAGGTGCAGGAGCACCCCGAGCCCCTGCCCGCCGCGCTGCCGCGGGACGTCCGCGCCCTCATCGACGCCGCGCTGGTCAAGGACCCCGACGACCGCCTGCCCGACGGGAACGCCTTCCTGCACGCGGTCGAGGAGACGATGCACGGCCCGCCGGACACCGCGTCCCTCACCCGGCCCGTGGCCGTCGTGGCGGCCGCCCGCGCGACCGGCTCCCGGGGCGGCACGGGCGCGCACCGGGGGACCGGTTCGGTCGGGGAGGCCGGCGCCCGCCGGGAGACGCCGGCAGAGCGACCCGCGGGGCGCCGGCCGGTCCTCCTGGTCCTCCTCCCGGTCATCGTCTTCCTCCTGCTCGGCGGAGGCGTGGCCGCCCTGCTCGCCGCGTCGGCCTCCGATCCCGGCGGTGCGGCCGGGGCCGTCGAGTCGCAGTCGGTCGCCGAGGTGGACCTGGTGGCCGCGGACTACGTCGGGCGGCCGGTCGAGGAGGTCGTCGCCGAACTCAGCGCGCTCGGCCTGACCGTGCGGCTGCAGGAGGAGCCGACCCCGGGCGGTGTCGCGGGGACAGTGACCGGAGTCGAGGCCGCCGATGCGCGACCCGAGCCCGGGGACGAGGTCCTCGTCCGCGTCGCGGCACCACCCGCCGCGCCGGACACGTCGTCGTCGACCGACGGCGGCGGCGCCACGGCGCCCGCGCCGGCCCCTGCGCCCGCGCCGGCCCCTGCGCCCGCGCCGGCCCCTGCGCCTGCGCCGGCCCCTGCGCCCGCGCCGGCCCCTGCGCCTGCGCCGGCCCCTGCGCCCGCGCCGGCCCCTGCGCCCGCGCCGGCGGCCACGACGACGGAGCCGCCGGCCGTCGACGAGCCGGCGCCCGGGACGTCGGCGCCCAGCAGCCCGGCCGGCGACCCCACCGATCCGGGCACCGGCACGCCCACCGCGCCGGCCGACGAGGGGACCGGCACGCCGACCACTCCGGCCGACGAGGGGACCGGCACGCCGACCACTCCGGCCGACGAGGCGACCGGCACGCCGACCACTCCGACCGGAGAGGGGGAGGAGCCGACCGAGCCGTCCACCCCCGTCGCCGAGCCGGAGACCCCGTCCACCGGGACGACGGAGATCCCGTCCACCGGGACGACGGAGACCCCGACCACCCCGGAGGGCGACGAGGACGGCGACGCGGGTGACCCGGAGGACGGCACGGCCGACCCCCGGGTCTGACCTGGGGCCTGCCCCCCGGGTCGGTCAGCCGCGGACCCGGAGCAGCACCTTCCCGGTGGCGCGGCGCTCGTCGAGCTCGGCGACGGCCTCGGCTGCATCGGCCAACTCGTGGACCGAGCCCAGGGGCGGGTCCAACCGGCCCTGCTCGAGGAGCGGAGCCAGCTCCACCCACTGCTCCTTCGGGTAGCCCGGCTCGCCACCCGACCAGAACGCGCCCCAGCCGACGCCGACCACCGACACGTTGCTCAGCAGCAGCCGGTTCACCTTCACCGTGGGGATGTCGCCGCCGGTGAAGCCCAGGACGAGGAGCCGGCCCTCCCGGCCCAGGCTGCGCAGCGAGTCGGTGAACCGGTCGCCGCCGACCGGGTCGACGACGACGTCCACGCCCCGCCCGCCGGTGAGTTCCTTGACGCGGTCGCGGAACCCCTCGGCGAGGACGACCTCGTCGGCGCCGGCGGCCCGGGCGACCTCGCCCTTGGCCTCGGTCGAGACCACGGCGAGCACGCGGGCGTCCGCGGCACGGGCGAGCTGGACGGCCGCCGTCCCGAGGCCGCCGGCCGCGCCGTGCACCAGCACGGTCTCGCCGGCCGCCAGCCGACCCCGGCGGTGCAGCGCGAAGTGCATCGTCAGGTAGTTCATCGGTAGGGCGGCGCCCTGCTCGAAGCTGGTGCGGTCGGGGAGCGGGAAGACCAGCGACGGGGGCACGGCGACCGCCTCGGCGAAGCCGCCGAATCCGGGGAACGCGGCCACCCGCTGACCGGGCTGCAGCCCGCTGCCCTCGGGGGCGCTGCGCACCGTGCCGGCGACTTCGCTGCCCGGGACGAACGGCAGCTCCGGCTTGAGCTGGTACTCGCCGCGGCTGAGGAGCACCTCGGGGAAGGTCACCCCGGCGACGTGCACGTCGACGAGGACCTTTCCGTCGGCCTCGGGCTCGGGGATGTCGACGACCCGCACCGCGCGGGGGCCGTCGTGGGAGCTGATCTGGGCGGCGCGCACAGGTCCTCCTGCTCGGTGGGCACGTGGCCGGCACGGCGCGTCGCCACGCGGACCGGGTTCCGCAAGCCTCTCAGACGGATGTGGCCCCGGTTCCGGGGAGGCGGCCGGAAGCCTCAGAGCAGCCGGTCGAGGTCGTCGGGCCCCGGCCCGGTGCCGCCGGAGTCGACCAGGGGAGAGGTGTCGGGGACGTCGTCGTCCGGGGGCTCGGGCGCCACCGGCCCCTCGGCGTAGAGGGTGTCGGGGTCCTTGGGGTCCATCTCGCGGGGCACGGGGCCGGACTACCCGCGGGGCCGGGCGCCAACCGGCGGCCGGCCGGCGCCGACGCGACTCAGGTGCCGCAGAAGGTCCGGTAGGCGCCGAAGTCCTGCGGGGCGGGCGAGGCGTACCGCTCCAGACCCGGCCGCGCGTCGAAGGGCGCGGTCACGGCCTCGAGGAGCTGCCCGAGCGGGGCGAGGTCGCCCTCGGTCGCGGCGTCGAGGGCTTCCTCGACCAGGTGGTTGCGCGGGATGTAGACCGGGTTGGCCCGGTCCATCCCGGCGGCGTCGGGAGCCAGGGCCCGCCAGCGCTCCAGCCAGCCGTCGATCCCGGCGAGATCCAGGAAGAGCAGCCGCACGGGCTCCACGTCCCCGCGCGCGGCGCCGCCCAGGGCCCGGAAGACCGATGTGAGGTCGACGTGGTCCTGCCGCAGCAGGACGAAGAGGTCCTCGGCCAGGGCACGGACCACCGCGTCGTCGAGCCCCTCCGGCAGCCCGAGCTTGGCCCGGACGCCGGCGGTCCAGGCCGCCTCGTACCGCGGTGCGAAACCGCGGAGGGACTCCACGGCCACGGCGACGGCCTGCTCCTGGTCGTCGTCGAACAGCGGAAGAAGCGCCTCGGCGAGCCGCGCGAGGTTCCACTCGGCCACGACCGGCTGGTTGCCGTAGGCGTAGCGCCCGCCGGCGTCGATGGAGCTGTACACGGTGGCCGGGTCGTAGGCGTCGAGGAAGGCGCACGGGCCGTAGTCGATGGTCTCGCCGGAGATCGTCGTGTTGTCCGTGTTCATGACCCCGTGGACGAAGCCGACGAGCATCCACTGCGCCACCAGCGACGCCTGCGCCGCCACGACGGCGTCGTACAGGGCCAGGTACCGGTTCTCCGCGCCGGCCGCGCCGGGGTGGTGGCGATCGATCGCGTGGTCGGCGAGCCGGCGCAGCAGGTCGACGTCGCCGGTGGCCCGGGCGTACTGGAAGCTGCCGACGCGCAGGTGGCTGCTCGCGACCCGGGCGAGGACGGCGCCGGGCAGCAGGGTCTCCCGGCGCACGGCGCGCCCGGTGGCGACCACGGCCAGCGAGCGGGTCGTCGGGATGCCCAGGGCGTGCATCGCCTCGCTGATCACGTACTCGCGGAGCATCGGGCCGACGGCGGCCAGGCCGTCGCCGCCCCGGGCGAACGGGGTCCGGCCGGAGCCCTTCAGGTGCAGGTCGTGCAGGGCGCCCTCGGCTCCGGGCAGCTCACCGAGCAGCAGCGCCCGCCCGTCGCCGAGGCGCGGGTTGAAGCTGCCGAACTGGTGCCCGGAGTAGGCCTGTGCCACCGGGGTGGCCCCCTCGGGCACGAGGGTGCCCACCAGCAGCCGGAGGCCGTCGGGGGTGCGCAGGGCCGCCGGGTCGAGACCGAGCTCGGTGGCGAGGGGCTCGTTGAGCACCAGCAGGCGAGGATCCGGCGCCTCCTCCGCCTGCCAGGGGAGGGCCATCTCCCCGAGCTCACGGGCGAAGTGGTCGCCGAGGACGATTGTCGGAGACGGTGCGACGCTCACCGCATCGAGGGTACGTCGATTTCCGCGATCGTCCCCGGCCGCGGCGGCGGGACCGACGCCGGCGGTCAGCGGAAGCGGCGGCGGAGCATGCCCTCCTGGGCGACGGTCGCGACCAGCCGGCCCGCGTGGTCGAACAGCCGGCCGCGGCAGAGCGTCCGCCCGCGCCGGCCCAGCTGCTCTCCTGGTCGAACAGCAGCCACTGGTCGATCCGGGCCGGCTCGTGGAACCACACCGCGTGGTCCAGGCTCGCCGCGGCGACGCCGGGCTCCCCGATCATGGTGCCGTGCGGCGTGAGGGCGGTGCCGAGCAGGAGCATGTCCGACGCGTAGGTGATCCCGCAGCCGTGCGCCAGCGGCTCGTCCGGGACGGGGGTGCGGCTGCGCAGCCAGAACTGCTGGAGAGGAGGCCTGCGCTCACCGCGCGCCGCGGCCAGCCGGGGCGAGTCGCCGGCGAAGCGGATGTCGAAGGGGTGCCGCTGGGCGAGCCAGCGGAGCCACTCCCGAGCCGGTCCCTCGCTCGCGTCCGCCACCTCCTCCAGCGTCGGCAGCTCCTCGGGTGCCGGTGCGTCGAGCTGGGGCAGCTGGTGCGCCCACCCCTCCTCGGTCACGTGGAAGGAGGCGGTCAGCGCGAAGACCGCCGCACCGTGCTGCTCGGCGACGACGGAGCGGGTGGAGTAGCTGCCGCCGTCGCGGACCGGGATGACGGAGAAATCCGTGGGTGCGGTGACGTCGCCCGGGCGCAGGAAGTGGCCGTGGATCGAGTGCACCGCCCGCTCGGGCGGCACCGTGCGCCCGGCGGCGAGCAGTGCCTGTGCCGCCACCGCGCCCCCGAAGGCCGGCCCCGGGACGGCGCTGCGGGGCCCGGCGCGAAAGCGCCCCGGCGGGGCCGCCTCCAGCTGGAGCAGCTCTGCCAGCCCACCGGAGCCCGCGCCGGTGGGCTGCCGTGCGGGTGCCGGCCGTTCGTCGTCGAGCGGCATGTCGGTCGTCCACCTCGTCCCGTCCGGAGCACTTGCCGGGTGAATGGAATCACCCCTCGACTGGTGCACGGGGCGCGCCGTAGGAACCCGGGAACGGCTGCTGCCGACGTCTGCGCCGGGCGCGGCCACGACGGCGCCCGGGTCCCCGACAGCGCGACGCGGCGGGGGTGAGCAACTGCGCCCGCTACGCGTGCTCCCCGTCGAAGGCCGAGCTGCTGGTCGGCGCCCCCCGGGCCCACGGCCGGCCGCAGATGGCCGACCTCGCCCCTGTCCACACCGGAGAACAGCTGGGAACCGACCCATGAGAGCGCAGATCGACGCGGATCGCTGCCAGGGGCACGGCCGCTGCTACGAGCTCAGCCCCGACCTCTTCGGTCAGGACGAGGGCGGCTACGGCACGGTGCCCGGCGACGGGGAGGTGCTCGCCGGTCGCGAGGACGGTGCCCGGCTGGCCACCGCCGACTGCCCGGAGTCGGCCGTGGCGGTGCCGGAAGCGCCTTGCGCCGACCCTCGGCTGACCGGCGGACCGCGGGGTCAGGCGCTGATCGAGCTGCGGCGCTGCAGCCGCACCCGGCGGCGCTCCCGCTCGGAGAGCCCGCCCCAGATCCCGAACCGCTCGTCGTTGGCCAGTGCGAACTCCAGGCACTCGGCGCGCACCGGGCAGCCGGTGCACACCCGCTTGGCCTCCCGGGTCGACCCGCCCTTGTCGGGGAAGAACGCCTCCGGGTCGGTCTCGGCGCACAGCGCGTCCTGCCGCCACGCGTCCTCGCCCGCCTGGTCACCGGTCCACGCAGGGGTCTGCTGCCACGGGGAGCCGGCACCCCACTGCGGCGCGTCGTCCCACTCGGGCGCGGCCTCCCACACCGGCGCGGTGTGGGGCGCAGGAACGGCGCCGTCGAGGCGGGCCTCGCCGTCGTGCACGAGGGTCAGGGAGGGGCGGAAGAGGGAAGGCATGGGAAGCTCCTCGGGGTCGTGGGACACGACGGGTGACGGACCGGTACGGCCCGGCTGCTGTCAGTGACGCTACGGACCGGGCGGCGGGTCGGCACTGGCAAGAACTGGACGAAACCGGCGCCGCTCTTGGTGAAATCTGCCCCTTGCGACCGCCGTCCGTGGTCGGCGGTGAGCCGGCTCAGCCGCGGCGGGTCCGTCCCCGGGGACCACCCTGGCGGCCGCCCAGCGCGCGACCGGCCGCCCGGCCCGCCGCCCGCCGACGACCACCGGGACGGCGGTCGCGATCGCCTTCCCGCCGGCCGGCCGGCGCGCTGCACGGCCGGCAGGTGGTGAACCAGGGCGCGATCGCGTTGCCGCACTCGGCGCACTTCCCCGAGCGGCCCAGCGCGATGGCGTCGGGGAGGAGCTCGGTGATCATCTCGGCGCACTCCTCCTCGACCCACGCGGCGTCCTCGCTGTCCAGTCCGGCGACGCCGGGGAACTGGCGGAGCAGGGTCTGGGCGTCGCGAGCCGCCGCGGCGGCCTGCTCGTAGTCCTCGACGGTGCCGCCCCGGGGAACGTCCGGCAGCACGGTCTCCGGCGGGACGGGCAGGCCGACGGCGTGCTGCAGCGCGGCCTTCGCGAGCACCAGCCAGCGCGTGCGCCGCGGCGGGTTGTAGTCGATGGCCAGGTTGACCAGCCGCCAGACGGTGGCCAGGTCGCCGGCCGCCCCGAGCGGGCCGCGGAGCAGCGGCAACAGGGCGTGCACCCGCAGCACGAGGCTGGTGACGTCGTCGGCGGTCATCGCCTCGTCGCGGGTCGCGGCGCGGGCCCACGCCATCCAGCGGGTCAGCGCCTCGGGCAGGTCCACCGCCTCGAAGGCGCCGAGGTCCTCGAGCTCCGGCCGCAGCCGGGGGGCGCGCTTGGGCAGGTCGCTCATCTCGTCGCCGCGGGCGACGGCCGCACCGGCGCCGACCAGCGACGCCACGGGCTTGAGCCCGCTGACCCCGATGAGGATGCCGACACCGCCGTGCCCGGTCAGGCCGTAGCGCCCGGCCCGCCCGGCGATCTGGGCGGCCTCCCAGGTGCGCAGCGGTCGCATCTCCTGGCCGTCGAACTTCGTGGTCTCGGCGAAGAGCACGGTCGTGGCCGGCACGTTGATGCCGTGGCCGATGACGTCGGTGGTGACCAGCACGTCGAGCTCGCCGCTGGTGAACCGCTCGATGACCTCACGGCGGGTGGCCGGCGGGAGGGCGCCGTAGAGGACGCCGACCTTGCCGGGCCGGTGCTGGTCGAGCTCGGCGGCGACGGCGTAGACCGCCTTGCGCGAGAAGGCGACGACGAGCGTCTGGGGCCGGACGCCCTCGGGGCGCACCGGGCCGCGCAGGACGTCGAGCCGGGACAACCGCTTGTGGTTGACGACCTCGACGTGCTCGGCGTCGGAGACCAGCGGCTTGAGCACGAGGTAGGCCTCGGCGGCGGAGATGAGGTGCATCTCCCGGTACTCGCCGGTCAGCAGGAGGCGGGCCCAGTGGTGGCCGCGATCGGGGTCGGTGACCCAGTGCGCCTCGTCGAGCACCAGCATCTGGCCGCGGTCGGGCGCCTTCTCGACCGTGCAGCAGACGATGGGCGCGAACGGATCGATCTCCTCCTCGCCGGTGGACAGGCCGACCGTGCCCTCGGGGAGCTGGGCGGACAGCTTGGCGTACGCCTCGTGGGCGAGCTGGCGCAGCGGTGCGGCGTAGACGCCCGACCCCGTGGCGGCCAGCGCCTGCAGCGAGTCGTAGGTCTTGCCGGAGTTGGTCGGGCCGAGGTGGAACACCACGTTCTCCGGCCGGGTGGGGCGGGCGGGGAGCTCCGGCTCGGCGCCCTCGACCCAACTCTGCTGGGCGAGCCGCTCCTCGAGGGCGGCGGCGCGGTCGGTCTGCCGCCCCGCCGATCGGCGGGTGGCAGAGCGCTCCCGGCGTCGCGAGGTGGCGGCGGGCTGGGGGTCGTGCTGGGGCAAACGACGTCCTTCGGTGGGGAACGGCTGAGGTGGTCGGCGTCCCTCCGGGACGGACCGTCATCCAGCCAACACCGACGGGCGCCGATCCATGCCCGCGGGGCCGGCCGCCGGGTGCCGGTCTGCGCGAACGCCCGCCACTGCCTAGCCTCCGGAGGTGCCCGGAGCCCTGCCCAGAACCGTTCTCCTCGCGGTCGAGGACCCGGTGGTCACCGATCCGATCACCTGGCAGGAGGCCGTGCAGGCGCTGGTGGTCTTCCTCCTCGGCCTGGTGCTGGCGGTCGTGGTCCGCCGCGTGATGGTCCGGGCGATCGACCGCGAGGGCAGCCGCCACATCGGCCGGGTCGTCGGGCGCTTCGTGAGCGTGGTCGTCGCGGCCGTGGCCGGGGTCTACGCCCTGGACCTGCTCGGGGTGCGCATCGGGCCGCTCGTCGGGGCCCTCGGGGTGGGCGGCATCGCGATCGCCTTCGCCGCCCAGGACATCCTGCAGAACTTCGTCGCCGGGGTGCTCCTCCAGGTCCGGCACCCCTTCCGCGTGGGGGAGCAGATCGGCAGCGGGGACCACGAGGGGGTGGTCGAGGACGTGAACCTGCGGACCACGCAGCTCAGCACCTACGACGGGCTGACCGTGTACCTGCCCAACGCCGAGGTGCTGAAGAACCCGATCATCAACTACACGCGGACGCCGACCAGCCGGACGTCGCTCACCGTCGGGCTGCCCTACGACGCCGACCTGGATCGGGCCCGGCAGGTGCTCGCGGAGGCGTGCGCCCGTGCCGACGGCGTCCAGCCGAGCCCGCCACCGGAGGTGTGGGTGGAGGAGTTCGGCGAGTCCTCCATCAACGTGGCGGTGCGCTACTGGCACCCGGCCGACATCGCCAGCCGCTGGCGGGTGCGCAACGAGGTCGCCGTCTCCCTGAAGAAGGCGCTCGACGCGGCCGGCATCGAGATCCCCTTCCCGCAGCGGGTCCTCTGGTTCCCGCGGGATCGCGATGCGTCCGCTCCCGGAGCCGACGGGAGCGACGCGGGCTGAGCTGCCACCCCGGACGGCGCACGGCCCGCTTCCCGGGGGACGGGCCGTGCGGGGTGGGACGGGGGCGGCGCTCAGCGGCGGCTGGCGCCGACCGGCTCCCGGTCCCCGGCAGGGGTGGCGGCCTTCTCGAGCGCGGCGCCCTCGACGTCGAGGACGGGCAGCCACCGCAGCCAGCCCGGCAGCCACCAGGCCCGCTCGCCGAGCAACGCCAGCGCGGCCGGCACCAGCACCATCCGGACCGCGAAGGCGTCGAACAGGATCCCGGCCGCGAGGGCGAAGGCGATCGACTTGATCGTCGCCTCGCCGGCGGGCACGAACCCGGCGAACACCGAGAACATGATCAGCGCGGCGGCGACGACCACCGGGGCCGCCTGCCCGAAGCCGGTGCGGATCGCGTCCAGCGGGCGGGTGCCGTGGCTGTGCGCCTCGTGCATCCGGGACACCAGGAAGATCTGGTAGTCCATCGCCAGGCCGAAGAGGATGCCGATCACCAGGATGGGAGTGAGGCTGATCAGCGGCCCGGTGGTGTCGAGGTTGACCACGTCGGCCAGCCAGCCCCACTGGAACACCGCCACGGTGGCGCCGAGCGAGGCGCCGATGGTCAGCAGGAAACCGAGCACGCCGACCAGCGGGACCAGCAGCGAGCGGAATACCAGGACCAGCAGCACCAGCGCCAGGCCCACCACGAGCGCCAGGTAGACCGGCAGTGCCTCGTCCAGGCTCTGGGCGACGTCCACGCTCACCGCGGTCTGGCCGGTGACGTAGGCGTCGACCCCCTCCACGCCGGCGAGCCGGTCGCGCAGGTCGGCGACGAGCTGCTCGGTGGCGGGGTCGGTCGGGCCGGACCTGGGGATGACGGTGAGCAGCGCCGCCGTGTCGTCGGCGTTGGGCACCGGGGCCGTGACGAGCGCGACGTCATCCAGCCGGCCGATCGGTGCGGCGGCCCGTCCGGCGGCGCCGGACGCGCCCTCGCCCTCCAGCAGGATGGTGATCGGGCCGTTGAAGCCGGCGCCGAAGCCGTCGGCCAGCAGCTCCTGCGCCCGGGCCTGGGTGGAGTTCTCGGGCGGGGTCTGCACGAGCGTCGTCTGCATGGCGAGGAACGGGAGCGCGATCGTCCCCAGGGCGACGACGGCCAGCAGCAGGGAGGGCACCCGGCGGCGGGTGACCGTGGTGGCCCAGCCGGCGAGGAAGCCGCGTCCGCCGGCCGGCGCGGCGCTGCCCGCGGTCGCCTCCCGCGCTGCGGCGCGGTGCTTGCGGGGCAGTGCCCGGTAGCCGAGGAAGCCCAGCACGGCGGGCACCAGCGTGAGAGCCACGAGGACGGCGACCACGATGGTCAGCGCGGCGGCCACCCCCATCTGGGTCAGGAACGGGATGCCGACGACGAACAGGCCGGCCAGCGCGATGACGACGGTCAGGCCGGCGGTGACGACCGCGGAGCCCGCGGTGCCCGCGGCGGTGGCGATGGCCGTGCCGACGTCGGAGCCGGAGCGCACCTCCTGCCGGTACCGGGTGATGATGAACAGCGCGTAGTCGATGCCGACCGCCAGGCCGAGCATCGCGGCCAGGGTGGGGGTGGTCGACGAGAGCTCGATGAACCCGGTGGCGACGGTGACGCCCAGGACGCCGATGCCCACGCCCACCAGGGCGGTGAGCAGGTTGAGGCCCGCGACCGCCAGCGCGCCGTAGGTGACGGCGAGGACGAGGAGGGCGACGACGACGCCGATCGCCTCGCTGGGGCCACCGACGTGCGGGGCCTCCTGGATCGCCTCACCGGCGGCCTCGACGGTGAACCCGCCGGCGCGGGCGTCCGCGACCGCGTCGAGCAGCGCCTCCTGCTGCGCCGGGGTCACCTCGCCGGGTGCGGCGTCGTAGGTGACCGTGCTGTAGGCGGTGGTCTGCTGCGCGTTCACCGACGGCGCGGCCGGGTCGAGCGGGTTCGTGGCGGAGGTGACGCCCGGCAGCTGACCGAGCCCGGCCACCAGCTCACCCAGCGCGACGACGTTCTCCGGCGTGGTCAGGGTCTGGCCGTCGGGCGCCTGCACCACGACCCGCGCGGTGGCGCCGTCACCGCCGGGGCCGAACTCCGCGCCGATCCGGTCCAGGGCGATGGTCGACTCCTGCCCCGGGATGGCGAAGCTGCTCGACGTCTCGCCCGCGAAGGTGAGCGCACCCACGCTCCCGCCGACGAGGAGGACCAGCCAGACGGCGACCACGGACAGCCGGTGCCGGTGCGAGAAGGCGCCGAGCCGGGACAACAGCACAGCCATGCGGGATCAGGCCTCCACCTGGTGCGGAACGGGAAGGGCAGCGCCGGGCCGGGGGTGGCCGAGCGCGTCGAAGCAGGTGGCGACGATGGCGGCCCGCCAGGTCGCCGGCTCCTCCTGGCCGTGCGCCGCCAGGGTCAGCACGGCGAGCGCGGAGAGGGCGCCGATGGCGCGGATGGCCCGCTCGGAGACCGGGGCCTCGGCGGAGACGCCGAGCGCCTGGAGCGCCGCGGCTCCGGCGGCGTCCATCTCGGCCTCACCGCGGCCGGAGCTGTCCTGGGTCAGGGGCGTGAGGAGCAGGGCGACCACCCCGGGGTGGTCGAACGCGATGTCGACCAGGATCTCGATGGCGCGCCGGTCGCGCTCCGCCCCGACGGGCAGGTCGCTCACCTGGCCCAGCACCCGCTCGCCGAGGGCGCCGGCCTGGGCCAGCACCGCGTCGTACAGCGCTTCCTTGCTGGGGAAGTGGTGCAGCAGCCCCGCCTTGGAGAGGCCGACGGCGGCGGCGATGTCCTGGAGCGACGTCTTCGCGAAGCCGCGGCGGGCGAAGAGCCCGGCGGCCCGGTCGAGAATGCCGTCGTCGGCCTGCTGCCGGAACGGTCGCGCCATGGCGACGAGCGTACGACCGCCCGACCGGATCGGTAGGTTCTCCGACCGGCCTGGTCGGTGGACGTTCGTCACACCGAGCGCGGGCGGCTCAGGGCTTGACGGCGAGCACCGGGCGGTCGGCGTCGAGCAGGATCCGCTGGGCGTCGCTGCCCATCAGGAGCTTGCCGACGGGGGAGCGGCGGCGCAGGCCGATCACGATCACCGAGGCGTCGACCTCCCGGGCGGTGCGGAGCACCTCGTCGGCGGCGTCGCCGTCGTGGCTCGTCTGCCGCAGGTCCAGTGCCACGTCCTCGGCCGCGGCGCGCTGGATCATCTGCTGCACCGCGTGCTCGGGCGCGACCTCGGCGCTCACCGGCGCTCCGCTCCGGGCGGTGTTGACCACGACCAGCGGCTCCGAGCGCCGCCGCGCCTCCTGCAGTCCTGCGCTGAAGGCGGCCTCGCCCGCGGGGGTGGGCAGGTATCCGACCAGGACGGTCATGCGAGCTCCTCGGTGTCGCTGGGGCGCCCGGCGGACTTCCGCCGGGCCAGGGCGGTGCGGATCGCGGGGGCCGGGGCCACCAGCAGGAAGACTACGAGCAGCCTGCCGGGGTCGGCCCGGTGAGGAACCGGGCGGTGGACGTCCGGCAGCCGGGGCCCGGGACGGTGACGACCTGCCCGCGTGGGCCGCCCGTGGCAGGCTCGGGCCCGTGACGCGCGTGGGCCTGGTGCTGGGCGGCGGCGGCGTCGTCGGGCAGGCTTACCACTCGGGCGTGCTGGCGGTGCTCCAGCACGACGCCGGCTTCGACGCACGCACCGCCGAGGTGGTCGTGGGTACCTCGGCCGGCTCCATCACCGGTGCTCTGCTGCGGCTGGGCGTGTCGGCGGAGAACCTCGCCGCCTGGACCGTGCGGGCACCGCTCTCGGGCACCGAGGACGTGCTCCGGTACATGGCCGACGCCGCGGTGCCCGAGCTGGCGCCGTTCCGCGCCTGGGAGCTGCTGTGCCGCCCGCTGCGGCTGCCCGGGCGGCACATGGTGCAGCGGGCGCTCACCCGGCCGCTGCAGTTCCGGCCGATGGCGGCCGGGATGGCGCTCATGGCGCCGGGGCGGCACGACGTCGTCGAGCAGCTGGCCGCCCTCCGGGAACTGGAGGGACCGGGCTGGCCGGAACCGGCCCTGTGGATCTGCGCGGTGCGCCGCCGGGACGGCCGCCGGGTGGTGTTCGGTCGCCCGAGATCGCCGGAGGCGCCGCTGCACCTGGCGATCGGGGCGTCGTGCGCGGTGCCCGGCTACTTCGCCCCGGTGACCATCGGGGGGCACAGCTACATCGACGGCGGCGTGCACTCGCCGACCAACGCAGCCGTGCTCCGCGGTCAAGGGCTCGACGTCGTCATCGTCATCGCGCCGATGAGCGGTCCCACCGGGTGGCGGCCGGGGGTGTTCCCGGCTGCCCGCCGGTACTCCGACCGCCTCCTGCAGCGCGAGGTGCGGGCGCTGCGCGCCGAAGGGATCCGGACCGTGGTGTTCACGCCCGGCCCCGAGGAGCAGGAGGTCATGGGCACCGACATGATGTCGCGCGCCCGGCTGGACGAGGTCGTCCGGCACGCGTTCCTCTCTGCGGGCGCGCACGCGGCGGAGCCGGAGATCGCCGAGCTGCTCCGCGCCGCGGCGGCGCCGTAGCGCCGGCCGGTCAGCGGCGGAGGTGCTCCCGCAGCGCCCCGACGACCATGCGGTGGTCCGCGAGCTGGGGGAGCCCGGAGACCGTCACGACGCCGATCGGGCCGACGTCGCGCACCAGCAGCGGGAAGCCGCCCCCGTGGGCCGCGTACCGAGCGGGGTCCAGGCCGAACTCGGCCTCGAAGGTGGTGCCCCGCTCGATGCTGTCCTGGCGCACGTAGAGGGAGCTGTGCCCGAACCGGTGCACCACCCGCGACTTGCGCTCGATCCACGACGCGTTGTCCGGGGTGGCGCCGGCCAGCGCGACCGCGAACAGCCGGTGGGAGTTGCGCGAGATCTCGACGGCGACCGGCGCGGCGGCCCGGCGGGCGGCGGCAACCAGCGCGGAGCCGAGCTCCCAGGCGTCGTCGTTGGTGAAGGACGTGAGCTGGAGCTCGGCCTCCTCGGCGGCGAGATCGGCGAGGGAGGGCAAGGGATCGGCCATGCGACCTTCCTACCGTGCCCGGCTGAGCCGATGACGACGTTCACTCGCGGACCGTCCAGCCGGTCCCCAGGCCGTGGCCAGCCCGGCGGGCCGCCGGAGGTCTGGGACGACGCCGACTCGGCGCCCCGACGACCGTCCGCATCGCCGCTGGACGCCGGCAGCGGACGTGGCCGATGCTTCCGGACGTGCTTCCTCCTCCCGCGCCGGAGGACCGGTCGGTGCTCACCCGGCGGGTGCCGGGGCCCGACACGGTCCTGCGGTACGGCCCGGAGGAGGAGCAGGTGGCCGACGTCCGGAACGGCCGGGCCGACCGGCCGCTCGTCGTGGTGGTGCACGGGGGGTTCTGGCGCCCGGAGTACGACCGGCTCCACGTGCGGCCGATGACCGAGGCGCTGACCGCCGCGGGCTGGACGACGGTGGCACCGGAGTACCGGCGCGTCCCCGGCCGCCCCGACCTCGCCGTCCAGGACGTCCACGCGGCCGTGCGGGCGGTCGCCGGCCGGGCGCGGTCCGCCGGGGTGCTGCTGGTCGGTCACTCCGCGGGCGGGCACCTGGTGCTGCAGGCGGCCGCGACCATGGTCGGGCCGGAGGCGCCGGTGGGGGTGGCGGCGCTCGCGCCGGTCGCCGACCTGCGCCGGGCGCAGGCGCTCGGTTGCGGCGGCGGCGCGGTCGCCGCCTTCCTCGGGGAGGACGCGGCGGCGCGCCCCGACCTGGACCCCGCGCAGCTGCCGGCCCCGGCCGTGCCGGTCCGGATCGTGCACGGAACGGCGGACGAGGTGGTACCCCTCGAGCTCAGCGAGTCCTACGCGGCCGCCCGCCCGAGGGCCGTGCTCGTCCCCGTTCCGGCCGGGCACTTCGCCGTGATCGATCCGCGCAGCGCGGTCTGGCCCACGGTCCCGGCCGCGCTGCAGGAGCTCGCCGGCACGCGGTGACGGCCGTGGCGAGGCGCTGGCGGACGGCGCGCCAGGTCTCCTGGGTCTTTCCGGCCGCCCTCGCGCGGCCGGCTCAGGCCTCGAACTGGATGCGCACGACCTCCTCGCTGATGGGAGCGAAGAGCTCCCGACGCACCCGGTCGTGCTCGGCCTCGGCGTCGTAGGCCCGGTAGGCGTCCGCGTCGACGAAGTCCGCGGTGATCGAGAAGCTCCAGTTGCCTGCCCGCAGGCCTGCGTCGACACCGACCCGCATGTCCAGGCAGCCCGGCGGATGCAGGGCGACGACGGCTGCCAGCGCCTCCTCGATCCGCTGCTGCGGCACTCCCGCTCGCACCCGGCCGACGACCACGTTGCGGATCACGCGTCCAGTCCAGCACGGCAGCGAGGTGGGCGCAGGCCGGGGTGGGTCGGGATCCGCGGAGGAACATGCGGCGAGGTCGGTGGCCGGCCGGCGGTGGAGGGCGGTGCGCACGGCGCAGGCCTGCACGGAGGCGAGCGGGGTAGGCGTCGACGCCGACTCGACCGTCGACGGAAAGTATCGAGGAAGGTGCGCGGGGGAACCTCGGCGCGGTCGGCGACGTGCGCTCGCTGCCCTGCGGATGTCAGCTCCTGCGCCGGGTCCAGCGCCGTCGGGCGGAGAGGCTGCCGGCGGCCGACGGCGGACCTCCCGGCGCGGGTGGGATCGAGCCGGCCGCGCGCCGGAGCTCCGCCTCGAGCTCGGACCGCCGGCGCACGAGGGCGGTCACGTCGGCCAGCAGGGCGGCGCGGCGGTCTGCGGCCGCGCAGTCCAGGCGCTCCCGTTCCACCTCCGCCGCGGCGTCCGCACGGCGGCGCTCCGCCCGGCCGCTCGCCAGCATCCGGACCACCTCGTCCCTGCCCTGCAACCGGAGGTGCGCCACGTCGGCCGCGGCCTGCCGCCCCAGCAGGGCGGCCCGGTCGGCGGCGCGCTGCTCCACCGCCCCCGCCTCGGCCATCCGGGCGGCGGCCTCCTCGGCGGCGTCGCGTCGAGCCTGCTCGGCGTCATCGCGCGTCCGGCCGGCCGCGGCGAGGATCGTCTCCGCCCGTGCCGTCGCGTCGGCGATGATCTCGCGGGCGCGCGTCCGGGCGTCGGCGAGCTCCGCGGCGGCACGGGCGACGAGCTCCTCGGCCTCCGCCTGCGCCGCGGCGCGGACGGCCTCGGCCTCGGCCGTGATGCCCGCGGCCTCGTCGGCGGCGGCGGCGAGCATCGACCCGATCCGGTCCGACAGCCGGAGGAACTCGCCCGCGCCGGCCGAGTGGTCGAGCAGTTCCCGGGCCTCGGCGAGCTCTCTCCGGGTGTCCAGGCAGCGGGCCAGCAGGTGCTCGCGCTCCCGCTCCGCCGTCGCCAGCTCGTCCTCCGCCCACTGGACGTAGGTGTCGACCTGGAAGCGGTCGTAACCGGCCAGCGCCCGGCCGAACATCGGCGCGGCCCGGAACAGCGTGGACAGGTCGCCGGTGACGTTGGGCCGCTCGCGCTCGGCCGACGGGTCGCCACCGGTGATCCCTGCAGGGCGCTGGTGCTGCGTCGCCGCGCTCATCGGTGCCCCTCGGGTGCCCGCCTGGTCGTCATCGCACCGACGCTAGGTGGGCGGGGCGCCGGTCCGCTCCCGCGCGTGGCGGCCGATCACCCGGGCGGGTGGGAGGGGTCGCCCGGTCCGGGTCGTCGCCTTCCTCAGCGGTCGCTCCCCGCGACATCCCCCGCACGGGTGAGCCACGACGCGCGGAGGGTGGAACAGCGCGGCGCCGGGGCAGACCGTTCCTCATGGCCCTGACCACTCCCGTGCCGGCCCCCGGCAGCATGACGGTTCCGCCGCTGTTCGACTGGCACGTCCTCGCCTCCGTCGTCATCCTCGTGGCGCTCGTCGCCGTGGCGACGCTGTTCACCCTCTCGGCCCGCCAGGGGGCGAGCGGCCGTGCGGAGTGGCAGCAGTGGCTGGCCGCACGGTCGCGGGCCCCGCACGACCCGGACGAGGTGCGCGCCGATCGGTAGCGGAGCCGGCCCAGGGCGTCGGTGGCCGGGGGAGCGGCACCTCGGTACGGTCCGGGGGTGCGCCTCCCTGACGGCCTCGTCGCCGTGGTCAAGCGCGACTGCCCCACCTGCGTGCTGGTCGAGCCGGTGCTGCGGCAGCTCGGCGCGGCCGTGTGGTGCCAGGACGACGCCGCGTGGTTCCCCGGGGACGACACCGAGCTGGAGCTGTCCTACCGGCTGGGGATCGAGACCGTCCCCACGCTGTTGCGGGTGCAGGACGGTGTGGAGACGGCCCGGGTCGTGGGCTGGAGCCGGGAGCAGTGGGAGCAGCTGACGGGTGTGGCGGGGCTCGGCGCGGAGCTGCCCGAGCACCGGCCCGGCTGCGGCTCGTTGTCGGTGGACCCCTTCCGGGTCGACGCCCTGGAGGCGCGGTACGGCGCCAGCGGCCTGACCAGCCGGCGGGTGGAGCTGGCCGACCTCGAGGACGAACACGAGGCGATGTTCGACCGCGGCTGGACCGACGGGCTGCCCGTCGTCCCGCCGACGCGGGAACGGGTGCTGCGGATGCTGCGCGGCACGACCCGCGACCCGGCCGAGGTGATCGCCCTCGTGCCGCCGGACCTCGTGGAGTGCACGGTCGAGAAGGTGGCCGTCAACGCGGTGATGGCCGGCTGCCTGCCGGAGTACCTCCCGGTCGTGCTGGCCGCCCTGGAGGCGGCCTCCGCGGAGGAGTTCGCGCTGCACGGCCTGCTGGCGACGACGTACTTCGCCGGGCCGGTGGTGATCGTGAACGGGCCCGTCGCCGGGCGGATCGGGATGAACAGCGGGGTGAACGCGTTCGGTCAGGGCAACCGGGCCAACGCGACGATCGGCCGGGCGCTGCAGCTGGTGGTGCGCAACGTCGGCGGTGGGCGACCCGGCGAGGTCGACCGGGCGACCATGGGCAACCCGGGCAAGTTCACCTTCTGCTTCGCCGAGCGGGAGGAGACCAGCCCGTTCCGCCCGCTGGCCGCCGACCGGGGCGTCCCCGGCGACGCGGTCACCGTCTTCGCGGGGTCCGGTGTCCAACCCGTGGTCGACCAGCTCAGCCGCGACCCGGAGTCGCTGGCCCGCACGTTCGCGGCCTGCCTGCGGGTCAACGCCCACCCCAAACTGCCGATGGCCTTCGATGCGATGCTCGTCGTCTCCCCGGAGCACGGCCGGGTGTTCCGCGCGGCGGGCTGGGACCGGGCCCGTCTGCTGGCCGAGCTGGAGGGGCTGCTCGCGCTGCCGGCCGCCGAGCTGGTCCGGGGGGTCGACGGCATGGCCGAGGGCCTGCCCGGTCCGGTCGAGGGAACCGTGCCGAAGTTCCGCCCGGGTGGGCTGCTCGTCACCTCCGCGGGCGGCGACGCCGGATTGTTCAGCGCGATCGTCGGCGGCTGGGTGGCCGGTGCGACGGGAAGCGTCCCCGTGACACGAGAGGTGCGCGCATGAGAACGGTTCTGGACCCGACGGGTGAGCGGCAGGCGTCCGCCCGGGAGCTGCTGCCCCGGCCGCCCTCGCTGCGCGGCCGAACCGTCGGGCTGCTCGACATCAGCAAGGCCCGCGGGGACGTCGTCCTGGACCGCCTGGAGGAGCTGCTGACCGCGGACGGCGCGGTGGTGCGCCGGTACCGCAAGCCCACGTTCGCCCGGACCGCCCCGGTCGACCTGCGCCACGAGATCGCCGAGCAGTGCGAGGTGGTCATCGAGGCGCTCGCCGATTAGGGCTCCTGCACGTCGTGCAGTGTGCACGACATCGCCGATCTCGAGCGCCGCGGTGTGGTCGGGGTCTTCCTGGCCAGCGAGGCGTTCGCCGAGGCATCCCGGCTGCAGGGCGAGGCGCTGGGCTTCCCCGCGCCGTCGGTCCTGGTGCCGCACCCGGTCCAGGACCGCACCGACGCGGAGCTGCGGGCCGTCGCCGAGCAGGTCTACCCGGCGGTGGTGAGTGCGGTGACGGGGACGGGGTAGCCGCCGACGAAGGAGGGATGCACGCATGGCGCTCGCCGCACGCTTCGACGCGTTCCAGGCCAGGCATCCCGCGGTGGCCTTCCCACTGGCGGTGGTCTACAAGTTCGCCGACGACCGCGGACCGCACCTCGCCGCGCTGATCACCTACTACGGCTTCGTGTCGCTGTTCCCGCTGCTGCTGATGCTGACGTCCGTGCTCGGCTTCCTGCTGCAGGACGACCCCGGGCTCCAGCAGCGCATCCTCGAGTCCGCGCTGTCGGACTTCCCGCTGCTCGGGCCGGTGCTGGTCGAGAACATCGGCACGTTCCGGGGGAGCGGCGTCGCGCTGGTCATCGGGATCCTGGGCAGCCTCTACGGCGGGCTGGGCGTCATGCAGGCGGCCCAGGCCGCCCTCAACCGGATCTACGCCGTGCCGCGCTTCGCCCAGCCCAACCCGCTGCTGTCCCGGCTGCGCAGCCTGCTGCTCGTCCTGGCCCTCGGGCTGGGCGCGGTGACGTCGACCGCGCTGACCGCCTCCGTGTCGTCCCTCTCGGGCGCCCTGCCGGTGCCGGGGCCGGTGGTGACCGTCGCGGCCACGCTGACCAGCTTGATGATCAACGTCGGGATCTTCCTGGTGGTCTACCAGGTGCTCACGGCGCGCCGGCTGGACTGGCGGAACGTCGCCGTCGGCGCCGTCATCGCCGCGGTTCTCTGGGAGCTGCTGCACGTGCTCGGCACCTACTACTTCGGCACGTACGTGACGCGGTCCAGCGACGTCTACGGCGTCTTCGGCGTGATCCTCGGCCTGGTCGTCTGGATCTACCTCCAGGCGCTCGTCGTCGTCCTGGCCGCGGAGATCAACGTCGTCCGCCACCGGCGGCTCTACCCCCGGTCGCTGCTGACCCCGTTCACCGACGACGTGGAGCTCACGCCCGCCGACGTCCGCGCGTACACCGGCTACGCGCGCAGCGAGCGGTACAAGGGGTTCCAGCGCGTGGAGGCCACGTTCGGCAAGGGCGGCCGGCCGCAGTCCGCCGACGCCGAGGGGTTCCCCGGGGACGTCGCCGGGGACGACGCCGCGGCCGCCGTGGACGGGTCCGCGGGCAGCGGTCAGCGGTAGACGACGTCGACGCTCCGGAAGGCGCCGAGCGCGTGGTCGGCGACGAAGTGCTCGTGGTCCTGCCGGACCCGGGCGGCCGCCTCCTCGGCGAACCGCAGGACGTCGTCGACGAACAGGTCCCGGCCTCCGATCGCGTCGAGGATCGCGGGCTCCAGGTCGTAGTCGACGTTCCCGGTGTCGTCGGACATGGCGTGCGTGTGCGCGAGGACCCGGCCGCAGATCTCGGCGTACTCCTTCCACTCGCGGCCGGAGAGCTTGCCCAGGCTGATCGAGTCCCGGAAGGGCGCGCGCTCGCGCACCATGAAGCTGCGGCCGTCGATGTCCACGCTGCCGTAGAAGACGTCGCCGTCCACCAGGTGCACCCGCTGGGCGTGCCGGATCCGGTCGGCCAGGCCGTCCATGCGGTAGTCCGAGGGCGGGACCACGCCGTCGAGCGCGGACCGGCGGGCCTGCTTGAACTCCAGGAGGAGGTCGTCGGTCCCGTCGGCGCGCGGCCCCTCGATCAGGACGAAGAAGCGGGTCAGGCCGAGGGAGGCGGTGCCCGCGCCCTTGCGCTCGGCGACGTCCTTCACCCGCATCCGGCCGGCCCGCTCGGGCACCGGCACCTCGTTGTCGGCGACGTACCGGTCGACGATCTGCTGGAACTCGGCGCGGCGGCTGCTGACCGGCACCACCTCGTCGTCGGTGCGGAAGCCGCTACGCGCGTCGTCCAGGAGGCCGGCCAGCCAGTCGGCCCGGCTCACCTCGAGCGCACCGGCGATGAGGTCGGCGATCAGCGGTGGGGCGTTGTCCAGCCGGAGCTGCTCGGAGTCCTCGGTGGCGGCGGCGGCGTAGGAGGCGATGCCCGAGACGTAGCCGTGGACGAACCGGCGGGCGATGGCGCGCTGCTTCGCGGGGCCCTGCCCGCCCTTCTCGCCCGCGCCGAGCAGGAAGCCGACCGCACCGCGCTTGAGGTCCCAGGTGAAGGGGGCGTAGAAGGCGTCGTCGAAGTCGTTGACCCCGAAGATCGGGACGTCGTCCGCGCTCGGCATCACCCCGAAGTTGCCCGGGTGGACGTCGCCGAGGGCGAGCACCGTGGGCATGCGGGCGTCCTCGCCGACCAGGTCGCGGTAGAAGAGCAAGGCGGTACCGCGGAAGAACTGGAAGACCGACCGGGCGAGTTTGTCGAACTTCTCCTGCGCCTCGACGTCGTGGCTGGCGATCCGGGTCTCGTGGTCCTCGCGCACCGTCTCGCGGACGTGGATCCGGCGGTCGTTGCCGGTCAGCATGCGGGGCACCGGCACCATCTCGCCCGCTGCCCGGGCCTCGGCGAGCCGGCGGAAGGCGTCCACCCGCGAGCCGATCCGCCGCCGGCCGGACTCCGGGCGCCCGGTTCCGCGCTGCGCCGCGGGCCGTTCCCGCTGCCGTAGCGCGGCGGCCAGCTCCTCCTTGCTCATCCGGCTCCGGCCGGGGATCCCGTGCTCGCGGGCCAGGCGCAGGAGCTCGTCGCGGGTGGCGGTCGTGAGCTGGGGGGAGGAGTCCATGGCCTCACGCCTACCCGCCGGCGCCCCGAGCAGGCACGACGGTTGTGTTACGGCCCGGGCCTCGTGGTCGTCACCGTGCTCGCCGGCGGAGCGCTCGCGGCCGGTGGGCCCGTGAGCGCCTCCTCGCCCCGCCGCCCGGGAGGGGGTGACGGTCAGCGGCCGGCCGCGTCCTCGGCCTCGATGGCGGCATTCCACTGCCGCTTGGTCGACTGCCAGCCGTCCTCGGTGTCACCCCGCCGCCAGTAGCCGGAGACCGACGTCCACGCCGGGTCCAGGCCCCGCTCCGCGCGCAGGTGCCGGCGCAGTTCCCGGACCGCGTAGGCCTCGCCGTGCACGAACACGTGCCCGTCGCCAGGCGGCAGCGGAACGGCGCGGACGGCATCGACCAGCACCGTTCCCGGCTCGGTGCCGTTCCGGTGCAGCCAGCGCAGCTCCACGCCGGTCCCGGTGGCGACGTCGGTCTGCTCCTCCTCGGGCCCGGCCACCTCGACGAACACCAGCGCCCGGGCGCCGGCGGGCAGCCGGTCGAGGGTCGCGGCGATCGCGGGCAGGGCGGCCTCGTCCCCCGCGAGCAGGTGCCAGTCGGCATCCGGCCGCGGCGCGTAGGCGCCACCGGGGCCCATGAACTGGATCCGGTCGCCGGGGCGGGCCGCGGCGGCCCAGGGCCCGGCGATCCCCTCGTCGCCGTGGTGGACGAAGTCGATGGTCAGCTCACCGGCCGCCGCGTCCCAGGCCCGGACCGTGTACGTGCGGGTGACCGGCCACTGGTCGGCCGGGAGCTCGGCGCGCAGCTGCTCGACGTCGTAGGGAACGGCGTACGTCGCGTCTGCCGGCGGGAACATCAGCTTCACGTAGCGGTCGGTGAACTTGCCGTCCGGGAAACCGGCGAGGCCTTCGCCGCCGAGCACGACGCGGACCATGTGCGGGGTGATCCAGGAGGTGCGGACGACCTCCCCGATCCGCGGTGTCCGCTTGCGGGGCGGGCGCCCGTCGCCGTTCCGCCGTGGCTCGCTCATCGCTGCTCCGCTCCCGGTCGCCCCGGCGACCGCTGTACCGACCGGCCCGTCGTCCCCGGCCGGTGTGCGGCCGCTGCGCGCGGACGACGGTACAGAGCCCGGTGATCACCGCGCCCGGTCGGTCGGCCGGCCCGCTCGCCCCGGGCGGCAGGGAGCTGCGGTTACTGTCCCGGCGCGGGATCCGTGGCGGCCGGCAGCGGCGAGGACCGATCCGGAGCCGGGCCGAGCGTGCTCGACGTCCTGGCGCTGGAGGAGATCGACCGGGACCTCTACCGCAGCACCCTGCTGTTCACCGACCCGTTCCCGCTGTACGGCGGTCAGGTGGCCGCCCAGGCGCTGTACGCGGCCGGCCGCACCCTGGGCGCCGACCGGCTCCCGCACTCGCTGCACGGGTACTTCCTGCGCAGCGGGGACTCCGCTCGCCCGACCATCTTCCGGGTCGACCGGGACCGCGACGGCGGTTCCTTCTCGGCCCGCCGGGTGGTCGCCGTCCAGGGCGGCGACGTCATCTTCAGCATGTCCGCATCCTTCTCGGTGCCCGGGCCGGGGCCCGACCAGCGGGTGCAGGAGACGCCGACCGTCGAGGCGCCGGACGCGCTGCCCCGGTTCGACCTGCCGCGGCTGTTCTCCATGGCGGCCCGCCGGCCCGACCAGCCTTTCCCGGCGGCGCACTGGCCCACCCGGTTCTGGGCCCGGTCCACGGTGGCCCTGCCCGACGACCCGCTGGTGCACGCCTGCGTGCTGACCTACCTACCTGTCCGACATCGGCACCGGGCTCTCGGCGCTGCCCGAGGACGAGGCCGCGCCGGGCCCGAGCCTGGATCACGCGGTCTGGTTCCACCGGCACGCCCGGCTCGACGACTGGGTGCTCATGGACATGGTCCCGCGCACGGTCTCCGGCGGGCGGGGCTGGTACACCGGCTCGATCACCACACCCAGCGGCGTGCTGGCCGCCAGCTTCACCCAGGAGACGCTGTTCCGGCCGGGTCGCAACCCGTTCCGCCCGGGCAGCTGACGAACGGCGCGTGCAGGCACCGCAGCCGGTGACGACCGGCCGCGGCGGTCCGCGCGTCGCCGGTTCGTCCAGACGTCATGACGTACCGTCGGGCGCGTCCCGGCCAACGACCGCGAGGAGCCAGCCGGTGCGCATCGGAGTACTGACCGGAGGCGGGGACTGCCCCGGTCTCAATGCCGTGATCCGCTCGGTGGTCCGCAGCGCCGGCGCCCACTACGGCAGCGAGGTGGTCGGTTTCCGCGACGGCTGGCGCGGGCTGCTGGAGAACCGGTCGACGCCGTTGGACGTCGCCGCCGTCGACGGGTTGCTGACCCGTGGCGGCACCACCCTGGGCTCGGCCCGCGTCGCGCCGGAGAAGCTGCACGCCGGCATCGACGAGATGATCGGCACCCTCGACGAGCACCGCATCGACGTGCTGATCCCGATCGGCGGCGAGGGCACCCTGACCGCGGCCCACCTGCTGTCGGAGGCGGGCGTGCCGGTGGTGGGCATCCCCAAGACGATCGACAACGACATCGACTGCACCGACCTGACCTTCGGCTTCGACACCGCGGTCAGCATCGCCACCGAGCTGATCGACCGGCTGCACACCACCGCCGAGTCCCACCAGCGGGTGCTGCTGGTCGAGGTGATGGGCCGGCACGCCGGGTGGATCGCGCTGCACGCAGGCCTGGCCGCCGGGGCGCACCTCACCCTGGTGCCCGAGCAGCCCTTCGACGTCGACGAGGTCGTCTCGCTGGTGTGCGAGCGCTTCGGGCGGGGGGACTCCCACGTCATCGGCGTCGTCGCCGAGGGCGCCGAGCCGCTGCCCGGGCAGATGGCCTTCCGGCGGGGCGGCGTCGACGAGTTCGGCCACCGCCGCTTCACCGGGGTCACCCAGCAGCTGGGGGAGGAGCTCGAGCGGCGCACGGGCAAGGAGGTGCGGGCCACCGTGCTGGGCCACGTGCAGCGCGGCGGGACGCCGACCTCCTTCGACCGGGTGCTGGCCACCCGTTTCGGGCTGCACGCGACGATCGCCGCGCACGAGGGACGCACCGGCCAGATGGTCGCCCTGCGCGGAACCGAGATCGAGCTCGTCCCGCTGGCCCGCGCCGTCGCCCAACTGAAGACGGTGCCCCCCGCCCGGCTGGCCGAGACCCGCGCCTTCACCGGCTGACCGCACGTGACCTGGCGCTCACTAGCATGCCGGCGGGCCGCGACGGTGCCGCCGAGGACTTCCCGGAGGCGGCCGTGAGCGACCAGGACCGACGCGTGACCCTCGACGTGGTGGAGGGGGTCGCCCACGTGCGGCTCGACCGGCCGGAGAAGCTCAACGCGCTGGACCCCGCCATGTTCGAGTCGCTCGTGGCCGTCGGGACCGAGCTCATGACACGTGAGGACGTCGGCGCGGTGGTGCTCGCCGGGAACGGCCGCGCCTTCTGCGCCGGGCTGGACTTCGCCCAGTTCGCCGCGATGGGCGACGGCCGCCGGTCGGGGGCGGCGGCGCCCCGGGAGCCGCTCGGGGCGGCACGCGCGCTGGCGCAGCAGGCGGTGCACGTGTGGTCCCTCGTACCGGCCCCCGTGATCGCGGCGGTGCACGGCGTGGCGCTGGGCGGAGGGCTGCAGATCGCCCTGGGGGCCGACATCCGGATCGTCGCCCCGGACGCCCGGCTCGCGGTCATGGAGGTCCACTGGGGGCTCGTGCCCGACATGATGGGCACCCAGTTGCTCCCGGAGCTCGTCGGCCGCGACGTCGCCAAGGACCTCGCGCTGACCGGCCGGCAGGTCGACGGCGCGGAGGCGGTACGCCTCGGCCTGGCCACGCGGTGGGCCGACGACCCGCTCGAGGCGGCCGGCGCGCTGGCCCGGGAGATCGCCGGGCACAGCCGCACCGCCACCCGGCACGTCAAGCGCCTGGTCGACCTCGCCGGCCGGGTCGGCCTGGCCGAGGGGCTGCAGGCCGAGCAGGAGGCGATCGGTGGGCTGATCGGCTCCCCGGAGCAGGTAGCGGTGGTGAACCGGCGCCTCCAGAGCACCCGGGGTGCCGGTTCCCCGCGCGGCCAGGGCGGACAATCCGCGACCTGATCCACGCGGGGGCGCCCCGGCCCCACCCCGCGGTCGAGTAGGTGGGCGGCGGGCCCTACCGTTCCCGTGGACGCCCGGGCCGGGGGCGGGGGACGAGGAGGTCGTGGGCGGAATGCTGGACGCCGTCCCGGCCGACCTGCTGCCCGAGGGCCTGACCCCGGGCATCCTGCTGCTGCTCCTGCTCGCCGCGCTCACGGCCGGGTGGATCGACGCCGTCGTCGGCGGCGGTGGGCTCGTCCAGCTGCCCGCGCTGCTGCTCGTCCCGGGGATGAGCCCGGTGCAGGCGCTGGCCACCAACAAGCTGGCCTCGATCTTCGGCACCACGACCAGCGCGGTCACCTACTACCGCCGGGTCCACCCCGATCTGCGGACGGCCCTGCCCATGGCCGGGATCGCGCTCGTCGGGAGCTTCGCGGGGGCGTCGGTCGCGGCAGCGCTGCCGGCCGCGGTGTTCAAGCCGGTGATCGTCGTGGCGCTGATCGCCATCGCCGCGTTCACCCTGCTGCGCCCATCGCTGGGCGAGGTGACGGCGCTGCGGCACAGCGGGCAGCGGCACCACGTCGTCGCCGGGCTGGTCGGTGCCGTGATCGGGTTCTACGACGGCATCCTCGGCCCGGGGACCGGGTCGTTCCTCGTGTTCGCCATGGTCTCGCTGCTCGGCTACGACTTCCTCAACGCCAGCGCCAAGGCCAAGATAGTCAACGTCGCCACGAACCTGGGGGCGCTGCTGTTCTTCGCCCCCCACGGTGCGGTCTTCTGGGGCCTGGGGCTCGTCCTGGGCGCGGCGAACATGCTGGGCGGCTACGTGGGCTCCCGGACGGCGGCCACCCGGGGGAGCGGTTTCATCCGGGTGGTCTTCCTCGTGGTGGTCACCGCACTGATCGGCCGGGTCGGCTGGGACGTGTGGACGGAGAACGTCCGTCCCCTCCTCGGCTGATCCCCGGCCCTCGGCGACGCCCGCCGATGCGCGACCCCGGAGTAGCTGGCGGCTGACTCCGACGTCTTCCCGAAGGAGCCGACCGGCCCGGGAGGCCCGTCCGGGTCGGAGCCGCGCGGGCTGCCCGACCTCGTCCTCACCCCGCACGTCGGCGGCTCCACCGAGGACGCGCAGCAGGACATCGGCGACTTCCGAGCCGGCAAGCCGGTGGGCTACCTGCGAGCCGGGGCCACCGGGCTGTCGGTGCACCTCCCCGAGGGCGTCAGACGAGGACGCGGCACCCGTGCAGGCGGTCGGCGGCCTCGGCGGCGAGCAGCATCCGGCGCGCCGGGCGGTAGCGGCCCTCGCGCAGTGTGCGGGCCCGGTCGGGATCGGTCGCGGCCAGGGCGGCGCTGGCGGCGAGGTCGCGGCTGTTGGCCACGAGCATGACCAGGCGGCCGAGAGGATGGGTGGCCGCCCGCCGGACCAGGCCGGACATGTAGGGCTCGCCGGGCCGCCGGGTGACCGCGTCGACCGCCTCGACGACGACCTCCGGCACACCCAGTCCCCGCAACCGGTCGAGGTCGAAGCGGCGGGCGGGGTCGGGGTGGTCGCGGGTGCTCTCGACGATGCCCGAGAGCAGCCCGGCCATCACCGCGTCGGGGCCGTACGGGCGCAGCGCCTCCCCGAGGGGCCGCAGGTGCGCGAGGTAGTGGTCGTGCCCCTGCTCGTCGACCTGCCCGTCGTGCGCGTCGAGCGCGAGCAGGTGCGCGTCGGGAACGGAGAAACCCACGCGGCCGAGGCTAGGCGGCGTTGCGGCCGGACGCGTCGGGCGCGGCCGACGACCGGGTGTCGGGGGACGCCGGGCCGTCCCCCGACCCGAAGGCGAGGAGGCCGGCGAGCGCCCGCCCGGGCTCCGGTCCGCGGACGCCGATCCGGCCGGTCGGCCCGGCGGGCAGCGCCGCCTCGGTGACCTCGCCGCTCCGGAGCGCCGCCGAGAACCAGACGACGCCTGCCTGGACGTCCCAGCCGGCCGGCGGCGCCGCCTCCGCCCACTCCTCGGCGGCCGGGCGGTGGGGTGCCGCGCGCGGGAGGCCGGCGGCGTTCCAGAGCTCCTCGAGCGATGCCGCGACGTGGGCCCGCCCGGTCGCGGCCGTGAGCAGGTATCCACCGCGCCAGGCCGAGACCCGCATCCGCCGGCCGGCCAGCAACCGGCCGGCCGCCGCCGCACGGGCGACCCGCTGCGCCGGTCCGGCCCCGGCGAGCAGGTCCTCCGGAGGCGCCGGCCCCGCCGCGCCGCGGCAGCCGCCGCACATCAGGGGTGCCCGGGCCTCACGAACCCGCGCCCGTCCGGGGCCGGCGGCGCAGGAAGTCCCGGGCGATCTCGTCGAACGTCGCCCAGGTGACGCCGTCGTGGGCGTTGATGTGCTCGATGAGCCGCTCGAGCGCCAGGAGCACCTGGGGCCGCCCGGCGACGTCGGGGTGGATGGTCATCGTGTACACGGCGTAGTCCTGCTCGCGGTACACCCAGTCGAACTGGTCCCGCCACGACTGCTCGATGTCCCGGGGGCTGACGAACCCGTGGCTGTTCGGGCTGGACTTGATGAACATCATCGGCGGCAGGTCGTCGAGGTACCAGTTCGCCGGGATCTCGACGAGGTCGGTCTCCTCGCCACGCACCAGGGGCTGCATCCAGGTCTCGGCCGGCTGCGAGTAGTCGATCTTCGTCCAGCTGTCGCCGACGCGCACGTAGTAGGGCTCGAAGTCCCGGTGCATCAGCGAGTGGTCGTAGGTGATGCCGCGCTCGAGCAGCAGCTCGTTGGTCACCGGGCTGAACTCCCACCACGGCGCGACGTAGCCGGTGGGGCGGCGCCCGGTGCGCTGCTCGATGAGCTCGATGCAGCGGTCGAGGACCGCCCGCTCCTGCTCCCGGCTCATCGCGATCGGGTTCTCGTGGCTGTAGCCGTGCACCCCGATCTCGTGCCCCGCCGCGACGCAGGCGTCGAACTGCTCCGGAAAGGTCTCGATGGAGTGGCCCGGCCAGAAGAACGTCTGGGTCAGCCCGTACCGCCGGAACAGCTCGAGGACGCGGGGTACGCCGACCTCCCCGGCGAAGAGGCCGCGGGAGATGTCGTCGGGCGAGTCCTCCCCGCCGTAGGAGCCGAGCCAGCCGGCCACCGCGTCGATGTCGACGCCGAAGGCCACGTAGATCTCCTTGGTCATCCCTGTCGGTTCCTTCCCTGGTGGCCGCGAGCGGCCCCGGACGTGGACGGGTGGATCACCGGGGGAGCCGGTCGGCCAGCAGCCGGTGCGGTTCCCGGGGGTCGAGGGAGAGCGCGGCGGCCAGGAGCAGCCGGCCCTGCCAGGGGCTGAGGTCGCCGGCGAACAGGGCCCCGGCGCGGGCCAGGCCGGCGCCGCCACCGGCGTAGAGGGGGGCGACCGGGCCGGACGGCACCCGGGAGCACACGAGCACCGGGATGCCGCGGCCGACGAGCCGGCCGGCCTCCTCCGCGATGCCGGGCGGCACGTTGCCCGCGCCGAAGGCCTCGAGCACGACCCCCTGCGCGCCGGCCGCGGCCGCGGCGCGCAGCAGCGCGGCGTCGGCACCCAGATAGCAGGCGACGACGTCGACGCGAGGCAGCTCCCGGTCCAGGTCGAGGGGCAGCGGCGCGGGACGCACCGGACGGGCCAGCGGAACCGGGGTTCCGTCCGCCACCTGCAGCACCGGCCCCCTCCCGGGTGCGGCGAAGGCGGCGCTGCGGAGGGTCTCGACCTTGCGCACGCCGCGGGCGGCGAAGACCAGGCCGTCGAAGCAGAGCAGCACGCCGAGGTCGCGGGCCGCCGGGGAGGCGGCCACGCCGAGGGCGGCGCCCAGGTTGCCCGGGCCGTCGGGGGCGGGGGAGTCGAACGGTCGCTGCGACCCGGTGAACACCACCGGGCGCGGGTCGTCGTGGACGAGGTCGGCCAGGTACGCCGACTCCTCCATCGTGTCGGTGCCGTGCGTGACCACGACACCGTCGACGTCGTCGTCGGTGAGGCAGCGGCGGACCTCCGCGACCAGCCTTCGGAGGTCGGCTGCCGAGAGCGCGTAGCTGCCGACGGTGGTCAGGTCGCGCACCGTGACCTCGACGCCGTCCGGGGACCCTGCCGCGGCGAGCAGCTCGGCCGCCGGGGTGGTGGCCGCGAGCCCGGCGGGGCCGCGCCGGCTGGCGATGGTGCCCCCGGTCGCCAGGAGATGCACCCGTCGCACGCGACCTCCCGGTTCGCCGATGCGCCGGGCCCGGCCCGACGCGGGGTACCGCCACCGGCCTCAACGTCACCACGGGCGGGACGTGCGCGCACGTCGGGCGGTGCGCACCGGGGGAGTCGCTGCCAGAGTGGGGCGGTGACCCGGATGCCGATCAGCCGCTTTCCGCTCCGCCCGGCCACCGAGCTGCCGGCCGACCTCGCCGAGCGCTACGCGGAGGTCGAGGAGCGGTCGGGCTTCCTGCCCAACGTCTTCGCCGCGCTGGCGTGGCGGCCGGACGAGGCCCGTGCGTTCTTCGCGATGCACGACGCCCTGATGGACAAGGACACCCCGGGGTTGTCCAAGGCCGACCGGGAGCTGATCGTGGTGGCGACCAGCGCCGGCAACGACTGCCTGTACTGCGTCGTCGCGCACGGGGCCGTCGCGCGCGTCCGCACGCGGGACCCGCACATCGCCGACCACGTCGCCGTGGACTGGCGCAAGGCGCCGCTGCCGCCCCGGATGCACGCGGTGCTCGCGGTCGCGACCCGGCTGGCCGCCGACCCGGCCGCCGTCACCGCGGAAGACCTGGCGGGTCTGTCCGAGCACGGCCTCACCGAGGACGACGTCTGGGACGTTGGCATGATCACCTCGTTCTTCGCCCTGTCGAACCGGCTGGCGCACTTCGCGGCGATCACCCCCAACCCCGAGTTCTTCCTGATGGGGCGGCTGCCCCGGCCCGCCGCACCTCCCGGGGGCGCCGGCCCCGGGTGATGCCCGCTACGGTCCGGCCCGTGACGACGACGACCACCGTCCTCGCCGACGACCTCGGCTTCCCGGAGGCCCCCCGCTGGCACGACGGGCAGCTGTGGTTCTCCGATTTCCACGACCGCGTGGTGCGCCGGCTCGCGCCGGACGGCGAGCTGTCCGTGGCCCTGGAGCTGGACGACAGCCCGTCGGGGCTCGGCTGGCTGCCCGGCGGCGACCTGCTGGTGGTCTCGATGGTGCAGCGGGCGCTGCTGCGGGTGGTGGACGGGAGACCGCGGCTGCACGCCGACCTCTCCGGCGTCACCCGCTTCCGGGCCAACGACCTGGTGGTCGACGCCGCCGGACGGGCCTGGGTGAGCAGCTTCGGCTTCGACCTCGAAGCCGGTGCCGAGCCGGAGCCCACGGTCCTGGTGCGCGTCGACCCCGACGGCTCGGTGTCCGGAGCCGCCGAGGGCGTCGTCTTCCCCAACGGGATGGCGCTGACCCCGGACGGCCGCACGCTGGTGCTCGCCGAGACCTACGCGGCCCGGCTGACCGCCTTCGACGTCGCCGCGGACGGCTCGCTGTCGGGCCGGCGGGTCTTCGCCGAGCTGCCCGGGATCGCCCCTGACGGGATCTGCCTCGACGCCGAGGGCCAGGTGTGGGTGGCCACCGCCCGCTCATCCGAGGTGCTGCGCGTCCGGGACGGCGGCGAGGTGACCGGCCGGGTGGCGGTGGGCAGCGGGTCGCTGTCCTACGCCTGCGCGCTCGGTGGCGACGACGGGCGCACCCTCTTCGTCTGCACGGCCCCGAGCTGGCGCCCGGGTCCGCGCGCCGGTCGGATCGAGACCGCCCGGGTGGACGTCGGGGCGGCCTGAGCCCGCGGGCGTCAGCTCAGGTCGACGACGACCTTGTACTGGCCGGGCCGGGGCTGGATCGCCGCGGCGAAGGCGGCCTGGACGTCGTCCACGGGATGGACGTCGGTCACGTATGCCTCGCGCAGTGCGGGGTGCCCGGCGAGGTAGCTCCCGGCATCGGTGAGCACCCGGCGTCGCTCCAGCGTGGCCCCGGCCCGCAGGGTCAGGTTCTTCCGCAGGAACGTGAGCATGTCCAGCGGGTACACCTGGTCGTCGGGGATGCCGAAGTACAGCACCTGCCCGCCCCGGGCCACGGCCTGCAGGCAGTCGGTCAGGGTCGTCACCTGGTGGCCGACCGCCTCGACGACGAGAAAGGGACGGTCCTCCTCGCCGAGGGTCGCCGCCCACAGGTTCGCGCTGGCGGTGACCGTCTCGTCCACCCCGAAGGTCCCCGCGGCGGCGCTGCGGTCGACCCGGTCCACCCCGACGACGTGCCGGGCGCCCCGCTGCTTGAGCACGTGGCTGAACAGCAACCCGATGGGCCCCTGGCCGATGACCGCCACCGTCCGGCCCCGCACGTCGCCGAGCTGCTCGACGGCGTACAGCACGCAGGCCAGCGGCTGCAGCATGACCGCCGTGGTGGGCGCCATCCCGGTGTCGTAGCCGGCCAGCCCTTCGCCGTCGGTCACCACCAGCTCGGCCAGCCCGTCGAACGCCGACGCCCAGCCGACGACCCGGTCGCCCGCCGCGTGGGCCGGGTGCCGGCTGGCGACGACCTCGCCGACCACCTCGTGCATCGGGAACCCGGGGGCCGGCGTCGTCGCGCTCCCCGGGTTGGCGGCGTGCAGGAACGGCGCGCCCTTGAAGAAGGGCAGGTCGCTGCCGCAGATGCCGCCCGCCTTCGGGGCGAGGAGCACCTGGCCCTCGGCCAGCCCGTCGGCGCGTGGCGCGCCGACCTCGACCCGCTCGAAGGTGAAAGGTCCGCTCAGCCGCTGGGCCCACATGAGCGTCGTCTCCTGTCTCGTCGGTGCCGGCGGGCGCCGGGTCAGGCCGGTTCGGGCACGCTGCCGGGATCGCCGCCGGGATCGTCCGGGGTGGGCTCGATGGGCGGGGGCGGGAGCGTGTCCGGGGTGTCGGGGAGCAGCTCGCCGGGATCGTCGGGGACCGGCTGGTCCGGATCGATCTGCGGGTCGGGCTGCGGCAGTGGTTCGACCATCCGGGAAGTCAACCAGCGCGCGGCCCGCGGCGCAGCGCCTCGTCCTCCGGCCGACGGCGCGGCCACGGGTTGGCACGATGGCCCCATGTCGTCGACAGGAGTGCCCGGTGGGCGGGGCGGCACGGCGTTCGTCCTCGGGGGTGGCGGAGTGCTCGGCGCGGCCGAGGTCGGGATGCTGCGGGCCCTGGTCGAGCGCGGGATCCGGCCGGACCTGGTCGTCGGCACGTCCGTGGGGGCGATCAACGGTGCGCTGGTCGCCGCCGACCCGACGCCTGCCGGGGTGGACCGGCTGCGCGGGGTCTGGACCGACCTCACCTCGCGGGGCGTATTCGCCGGATCGATGCTCTCCCGTGTCGGCACCCTGGTGCGCACGCGGACGCACGTCCACCCGCGCGAGCCCCTGCGCGACCTGCTCACCGAGTACCTGCCGGTGCGCACCTTCGGCGAGCTGCCCGTCCCGTTCCAGTGCGTGGCCGCCAGCATCGAGCGGGCCGCCGAGCACTGGTTCACCGACGGCGCGCTGGTCGACGCGGTCCTCGCCTCCTGCGCGGTGCCCGGGCTGCTGCCCCCGGTGGAGCTCGACGGCGAGCACTTCCTCGACGGCGGCCTGGTGCACAGCATCCCGGTCGGCCGGGCGGTCGCGCTGGGGGCCCACACGATCTACGTACTGCACGTCGGGCGGATCGACCGCCCGCTGCGCGCGCCGACGAGGCCGTGGGAGGTCGCGCTGGTCGCCTTCGAGATCGCCCGGCGGCACCGCTTCGCCGCCGACCTGGCCGCCCTGCCCGACGGCGTGACCGTGCAGGTGCTCCCCTCCGGCGAGCAGGCTCCGCCGTCGGCCGGCGACCTGCGGAGCCTGCGCTACCGCGACTTCTCCGGCGTCACCGACCGGATCGACCGCGCCCACGCCGCCGCGGGCGAGCACCTGGACCGGTCCGGCCGGGGCGAGAGCGGGGTGTGAGGTGCTGCCACCCCGTCGCGTGCGCCGGCTGACCGGACCGCTGCTGATCGGTGCGCTGGTGGCCGCGGTCGCGCTGCTGCCCGTGCTCGTGCTCGTGGCGGCCGTCGTCTCCGCGTGGCTGCCCGGTCGCTGGCAGGCGCTGCGGCTGCTCTGCTTCGCGCTGGTGTACCTGGCGCTGCAGGTGGCGGGACTGGTGGCCGCCGGGGGCCTGTGGGTGCTCGCCGGCTTCGGCCGCCGGGCGCACACCGCGGCGTACCGGTCGGCCCACTACACGGTGCTGCGGCTGCTGCTCGAGGTGCTGATGCGCGCGGCGCGGCGGCTGTTCGCGCTGCGGCTGGTCACCGACGGCGAGTCCTGGTCGCCGCTGGACGACGGCCGGCCCGGCTCGACCAACGCGATGGTGGTGCTGTCCCGGCACGCGGGGCCCGGTGACTCGTTCCTGCTCGTCCACACGCTCATGGACCGCGATCACCTGCGCCGGCCGCGGATCGTGCTCAAGGACGTGCTGCAACTGGACCCGCTGCTCGACGTCTACCTCAACCGGTTGCCCAACCACTTCGTGACGGCGGGGCCCGGGACCGGCTCGGTGGGGGCGATCGGCGACCTGGCCCGCGACCTGGGCGAGGAGGACGCCCTGCTGATCTTCCCCGAGGGGGCGAACGCCACCCCGGGCCGCCGGGTGCGGGCGATCCAGCGGCTGCGCGATCGGGGGCTGCAGCAGGCGGTGCGCCGGGCGGAGGCGATGCAGCACCTCCTGCCCCCGCGCCCGGCCGGGGTGGCCGCGGCGCTGCGGGCGGCTCCGCACGCCGACGTCGTCTTCGTCGCGCACACCGGCCTGGAGCACCTGAGCACCATGCGGGACGTCTGGCGCCACCTCCCGGTGGACAAGACCCTGCACCTGCGCTGGTGGTTCGTCCCCGCCGCGGAGGTGCCGCGCGGCGAGGACGAGCGGACCGAGTGGCTCTACTCCTGGTGGCAGACCATCGACGAGTGGATCGAGGCCACACAGCGGCGGGAGGACGAGCGGTCGCCGGGAGCGGATCGTGGCCGGCGCCGCCGGCCCGCCCTCGGGCGCCGGCGCCGCGCGTGACGGCGTGCCGTGCGCCGTCGGCTTGCCTCCCGGGCGGGGACGGCGCAACCTCGACGGTATGACCGGCGGCGGCACCAGCTTCGGCACGGTGGTCCGGTGGGACGACGAACGCGGCGGTGCGCTCATCGAGGTCCCGGACCTGCCGGGCGGGTGCTGGGCGGACGGATCCGTGGTCGAGCCCGGCACATCGACGCCGGGTGAGCTCCGGGCCGGCCAGGTCGTCGAGGTCGAGTGGACGCAGCCGGGAGCGGAGGGGCTGCCCTACCGCGCGCTGCGGGTGGCACCGCGCGGGGACCTGCAGCAGACCGTCGGCGGCTGACCGACGCCTCCGGCTGCCCCGCGGTGCCAGGGAGATCAGGCCGGCGACGCCGGGGCGGGGCCGCGGCCGGCGGACCGGCCGAACAGCGTGGCGAGCGCTGCGTCCGAGGCGGCCAGGGCGCCCCGGTCGAAGGTGCTGCTGCTCGCCACCAGCTCGGCCGCCCCGGTGCGCTCCAGCAGCTCGGCCAGTCGCGCCTCCACGTGCGCCGGGGTGCCGGCGATCGCGGCCGCGGCGGTCTGCTCCAGGTACTGCTGCTGGCGCGGGGTGCGGTCGGCGGCCCGGACGGCGGCCACCGGCTCCAGTGCCGGGAAGCTCCCGGTGGTGCGCGCCCGGGCCATCGCCCAGGCCTCGGGCAGCAGCAGGTCGGCGGCCTCGGCGGCGGTGTCGGCCACCAGCACGTCCAGGCTGACCGCCACCCGTGGCTGCGGCTGCTGCGCCGACGGGCGGAACGCGCGCCGGTAGCCGGCCAGGGCCGCGAGCCCCGGCTCGGGATCGCCGGCCACGCCCAGCAGCGGGCCGCCGACGACGACCGGCAACCCGAGCTGCGCCGCGACCTCCAGGCCGCGCCCGGTGGCGAGCACGTGCATCGGCACCGGGCCGGCGGGCCGGGGGTGCACGGTGATCTCCGCCGTTCCGGTGAGGAAACCGCGCAGCTCGGCGAGGTCGGCGGCGAAGTCCCGCTCGCCCTCCCGCAGCGCCCGGCGCACCGGCGGGGTGAACCCGGGGGAGCGGCCCAGCCCCAGGGCCACCCGGCCGGGCGCGAACGCCGACAGCGTGACGAACTGCTCGGCCACCACGAGCGGTTGGTGGTGCGGCAGCATGACGCCGGCCGAGCCCAGCCCGATGACCGTCGTCCGGCCGGCCACGGCCGCCAGCAGCACCGCCGGGGCGGCGCCCGCGATGCCGGGCACGCCATGGTGCTCGGCCACCCAGAACCGGTCGAAGCCCAGCCGCTCGGCGTGCACGGCGCGGACGACGGTGCCGGTCAGCGCCGCGATGTCGGGTTCGCCGGCCCGGGTGCGGGACCGGTCCAGCAGGGAGAGCCGCGCGTCGATCACGGCAGCTGCAGCGCGGGGCGGCCGGGGACTGTTCCGCACGCGGTACGGGGGAGCCCCGGCAGGCGCCGCCCGTCACGCCGGGCCGGCAGGGGCTAGCATCGTGGCGTACCGACCCCGGGGCGATCCCTCGCCCGTGCGGCGACGTCGTCCCAGATCAGCCGGCGCCCCGGTCCTCGACCGGTGGCCGGAGCCGCCCGCCACGGGGAGGCTGCCGAACCGTGCGGCGCCGGACCGCCGCCGGTCCGTGCGTCCGGGCTCGAAGTCCCGGAGCGGCACGGAGCGCTCCGCCGGGGACGTCGGCCGCCCGACCGCGGGTCCGGGCGGCACACCGCTGCGGCAACACTGCCGGGCGTCGCGAAGGAGGAGCACGTGGCTCGACGAGGCCAGTCCCGGGCGGGCACTCGCCGTACCGCTCCGCGGAGCCAGCGACGCGTCCGGGACGGTGGCGTCATCGGCGTGCTCGCCCGCACCGTGCGCGAGGTCGAGGCCGCCGCCCAGCGCGGCCGCGTGACGCCCGCCGTGCGGACGAAGTTCCAGGCCGTCGCCCTCCTGCTGCGCGAGGAGCGCGCCCGCGTCCGGGAGGAGACGACCGGCAGCGAGGCGCACCGGGCCGAGCAGCTCAAGCGCCTGGACGGCGTGGCCACGATCCTGGCCACGACCGCCGTCCAGGACGCGGGGCTGCTGGGGCTGCTGGCCGAGGACGCCGTCGCCTCCGACGCGGCCCGGGCGTTGCGCCGCGAGCTGCTGAGGGACGCCGGGATCGAGGCCGCCCCCGAGGAGGCCCCGCCGGCGGAGCCGGCGACTGTCCCCGTCCTGCCCGAGCGCCGCGTGGTGCCGCAGTCGGTGGTCTCCCGGCAGCTGGCCAACCCCTTCCTCGCGCCCGACTTCTCCGCGGCGCCCCCGCGCGTGTCCCGGCCGCGCCGCCTGGCGGGCTGGGAGCTGCTCGACCCGCTGCTGAGCTCCTTCGAGCGCGCCGGCAGCGGCGAGCCGGCGTGCATGCCGCTGCCGACGCCGTCGTGGCTGCCGGTGCCCAAGGGCCTGGAGCTGATGCCGCACCAGGCGCAGCTGGTCGCCGCGGCCGCCGCCGGTCACCGGACCTTCCTGCTCGCCGACGAGCCCGGCCTGGGCAAGACGGCGCAGGCCCTGCTCGCCGCCGAGGCGGCCGACGCCTACCCGCTGCTCGTGGTCGTCCCCAGCGTCGTCAAGACCAACTGGGCCCGTGAGGCCGGGCTCTGGACCCCGCACCGTCCGGCCACCGTGATCCAGGGCGACGGCGAGACGATCGACGGCTTCGCCGACATCGTCGTCGTCAACTACGAGGTGCTCGACCGCCACGTCGGCTGGATCGGCGACTTCGGGTTCCGCGGGATGGTGGTCGACGAGGCGCACTTCATCAAGAACAAGTCCTCGCAGCGGTCGCGCAACGTCCTCGACCTCTCCGCGCGGATCCGGGCCCGCACCGTGCGCCCGCTGCTCATGGCTCTCACCGGCACGCCGCTGATCAACGACATCGAGGACTTCCGCGCCATCTGGCAGTTCCTCGGCTGGATCGACGACAGCAAGCCGCTGGGCGAGCTGATGGACGCCCTCGAGGACACCGGGCTGACCCCCGCGGACTTCGGCTTCTACGCCGCCGCCCGCCGGTGCGTGATCGACCTCGGCATCGTCCGCCGCCGCAAGGTGGACGTGGCGGCGGACATCCCGGCCCGGCGGATCGCCGACCTCCCCGTCGAGCTGGACGCGGCGGCGGGGCGGTCGATCCGGGCGGCGGAGCGGGATCTCGCGCGCCGGCTGGTGAAGCGGTACGAGAGCGCGCTCGCGGCCCGCGAGTCCGCCGACGTCGTCGAGGGGATCGATGCCGAGCTGGTGCGCAAGGTGGCCCGGTGGGAGCTCAAGGAGGCGACCACGTCGACGGCCGGCGAGAACGTGTTCGGCATGATGCGCCGCATCGGGCGCGCCAAGGCCGGCCTCGCCGCGGACTACGCCGCCCAGCTGGCCCGCAGTGCCGGCAAGGTGGTGTTCTTCGCCAAGCACGTGGACGTCATGGACGCTGCGGAGGAGACCTTCACCCGGCAGGGCGTCCGGTTCTCCTCGATCCGCGGCGACCAGACGCCGTCGTCGCGGCAGAGGAACATCGACGTCTTCGTCAACGACCCGGACGTCGCCGTCGCGGTGTGCTCGCTGACGGCGGCCGGCGTGGGGCTCAACCTGCAGGTGGCCTCGAACCTGGTGCTGGCCGAGCTGTCCTGGACCGACGCCGAGCAGACCCAGGCGATCGACCGGAGCCACCGCATCGGGCAGACCGAGCCGGTCACCGCCTGGCGGATCATCGCCGCGCAGACGATGGACGCCCGGATCGCCGAGCTGATCGACAGCAAGGCGGGGCTCGCCGCCCGGGCGCTCGACGGGTCCGACCAGGAGGTCTCGTCGTCGGCGGACGTGCAGCTGGAGGCGCTCGTCGCCCTGCTGACCGACGCCCTCTCCTCGCGGTAGCGACTCGGCGCCCGGCATCTCGGCGGCAGCTGACGACTCGATCGCCAGGTCGACCAGCCGGTGCCGGAGCCGGCTCCGGGTGGACCGGATCGGATCGGTTCACGGTGCGGGCTTTCACCACCGGCCGGACGGGTAGCGCTACCCGCACAGTCCAGCACGGATCCCGCACGAGGAGGCGTCAACGATGACCACCAAGGCAGAGAAGTCGATCCAGGTCGACGTACCGGTGTCCACCGCCTACAACCAGTGGACCCAGTTCGAGGACTTCCCCCATTTCATGGGCGGGGTCAAGGAGGTCCGGCAGCACGGCGACAAGCGGCTGCACTGGGTGGCCGAGATCGCCGGCGTCCGTCGGGAGTGGGACGCCACGATCATCGAGCAGATCCCCGACCAGAAGATCGCGTGGGCCGCGACGGAGGGCGCCACCAACGCCGGGGCCGTCCGGTTCGAGCCGGTCGGCGCCGGGTCCACGCTGGTCCACCTGTCGCTCGAGTACGAGCCGGAGGGGCTGGTCGAGAAGGTCGGTGACAAGCTCGGCGTCGTCGAGCGGCAGGTCGACGCCGACCTCGAGCGGTTCAAGGCCCTCGTCGAGAGCCCGGGGTACGCCACCGGCGGGTGGCGCGGAACGATCAACCCGGGCCAGGACGTCGGCACGCCCGGGGCCAACGCCGCCTTCTCGTCGCGGGGGGACAGCGGTAAGGCCGGCGTCTCGGGCAAGGCCGTCGCCGCCGGAGCCGCCGTGGCCGGAGCGGCGGCCGCGGCCGCGGGGGCCGTCGCCGCCGGGTCCTCGAGCGGTCAGGAGAGTGAGAGCCCGCAGCAGCGGGGGAGCCGGCCGGAGGAGGACGTCGCCGTCGTCCCGCAGCCGCCGGCGGACGTGGTGCGGGACGAGGTGGTGGTGGACGAGTCGAACCCGGCCGGCTACACCACCCGGACGTCCAGCGAAGGCGTCGAGCGTGGCGGAGCCGAGCCCGGCGACGACCCGATGATCGGCGGCGGCTCCCGCTGAGCGGCCCGGCCGGTGGGGGAGGCGGTTCTCCCGACCCCACCGGCCGTGGGTCCTCAGGCCGTCGGTCGCCGGCTCACCGTTCGCCCCGGAACCGGAGGACCGCCTCGACGCGGCTGCCCGCATCGAGCTTGGTGAGCAGCCGGGAGACGTGGTTCTGGACAGTTTTGACCGACAGGCCCAGTCGTCGGGCGATGACGGCGTTGTCCAATCCCTCGGTCATGAGGTGCAGCACCTCGCTCTCCCGCTCGCTGAGCCCGGGAACCCGGGCCGGCCCGGTGTGCCGTCCCTCGCGTAGACCGGCGACGACCCAGGAGGCGAGGGTCCTGCCGAAGACGGCCGAACCGCTGCTGACCGCGCGCACCGCGCCGAGCAGCTCCTCCTGACCGGCGCCCTTCAACACGTAGCCGCGGGCACCGGCCTCCATGGCCGAGACGATCGCATCGCCGTCCTCCACCATGGTGATCACCAGCACAGCGGTCTGCGGGCTGGCCCGGACGAGCCGGCGGGTCGCCTCCACCCCGGGGATGCCGGGCAGGTTCAGGTCCATCAGGAGCACGTCCGGACGGTGCTCGGTCGCCAGCCGGACCGCCTCCTCCCCGCTGGCGGCCTCACCGACGACGACCGTGTCCTCGACCGACTCGAGCAGACCCCGCAGTCCCCGGCGGAACATCGGGTGGTCGTCGACTACGACGACGGTGATCCGGGCGGTCACGTCGTGCCGCCGGGGCGGGGAGCGAGCGGGAGGGCGGCGCACACCACCGTCCCACCGCCTGCCCGGTCGTCGACGGTCAGCACCCCACCCAACTCGTCGGCCCACTCCCGCATCGTCGTCAGCCCGTTGCCGCGACCAGAAGACCCCGACCTGAAGACGCTTCCGCACCCGTCGTCCTCGACCACGAGCGTCAGCAGCCGCTCCGCTTCCGTGCCGATGCGGACGTGCACGCGCCCCGCGGTGCGGCCGGCGTGGCGCACCGCGTTGGTGACCGCCTCCTGGGTGATCCGGTAGGCAGCGAGTTCGGTGGCAGCAGCCAACGCCGGCAGGGCCGGGGCGCACGCCTCGACCACCACGGCCAGCGGCCCGGGCGCCAGTCGCCGGGCGAGCGCCTCCACAGCGCCGACGAGACCCAGGTCGTCCAGCGCCGCCGGGCGCAGGTCCTCCACCACGCGGCGGACGTCGGCGACGGCGGCCTGCACGTCGTCGCGGAGTTCCATCAGCGCACGGTCCACCGCCGGGTCCTTCCCGACGGTGTTCCGCGCGGTGTCCACCCGGAGGGTGAGGCCGGCCAGCGAGGGGCCCAGGCCGTCGTGAAGGTCACGGCGCAGCCGGCGGCGCTCCTCCTCCCGGGAGAGCACGAGACGTTCCCGCGATGCCCGGAGCTCGCCGGCGAGCTCCAGCGCCCGGACGACGGGGGCCAGCTGCGCGGCCAGCGTGCGCAGGACGACGTCGACGGAGCGGCCGGGACGGACGCCGGCCACCCGCAGGACCCCGACACGGGCGCGCTCATGGACGAGGGCCACGTCGTGCGTGCGCTCCGCGGGCGTGCCACGGGACGCCAGGACGGCACCTTCGGCGTCCAGCACAGCCACGTAGGGCAGCCGCAGCGAGTCGGCGAGGGCATCGACCACCGTCGGCAGGGACTGCTCCGGGGCTGCGGCGTCGGCGAGTCGCTCACCCAGGCGTCCGACCAGCTCGGACGGGTCGTCCCAGGTCCCGTAGGTCAACCGGTTGACCGACCGCTGCACCGCGTCCCGCATCGGTTGCAACGCCACGGCAATGACCGCCGCGGCCATGAGGGGCAGCCAGCCCGAGCCGTGCGCCCCCAGCAGCGCGCCGGCACTGGTCACGACGACCACGTAGACGGCGACCACAGCGGCGGTCAGCACGCCGTAGGTGAGCGTGCGGTTGACCGCGTGGCGGAGGTCGTACAGGTCGTACTGGAGCACCGCGACGCCGACGGCGACCGGAACGGCCGCCACCGCGAGCGGGAACGCGATGGCACGCTCGCTGAGGTCGGCGACGATCCAGACGCCCACCAGGACGGACACGGCGGCGGCGACGGCGAGTGCGCCGATCTGCTGGCGCACGATCGGGTCGCCCCGCCGCAGCCGCAGCGCGACCGCGCACAGGCCGATGAGGCCGCTGATGACCACGAGCGCCAAGCCGGACACCGGCACGAGGTCCGCCGCCGGCCGCCAGGCAGCGGGCAGGCCGATGGGGTTGTCGACACCGGTGAGCCGGTAGTCCAGCGGCTCCGGAGCGGTGAGCGCGGCCAGCTCGAACAGGGCGAACGCGCAGCAGGCGGTGCCCGCCGCGGGACGCCACCGGGGCGAGGGCAGCCGGCCGTCGGGGAAGAGCAGCGGCAGCGCGACGACTACGAGGATCCAGCCCGCCCCCCGTACCGCCAGCGCCACCACCGCGAGGAGGGCCCACGCCGGCTGCTGCGGGCGTGCCACGAGCTCGGCGGTGGCCAGCTCGATCGGCAGTGATGCGAAGCCCCAGAGGCCACCGCCGACCCACAGCAGCACACCGATGCGGTGCCGGGGCCGGTGGACGAGCACGACGGCCCCGGCGACGACGAACATCGCCACCACCACGGCGTCGACGACGCGGGCCTGGGCCTGGAGGAGCCCGCGGTCGTGGGCGACCGCCGCGGCTCCGGTCGCCGTGGTGACGCAGGCCAGGGTGGCCAGCCACAACGCCGCGGAGCCGGCCCTGGTCATGCGCATCATGATGTCGTCTCACGCCCTCGGGCGGGACTGCCCGGCCGCCCGGACGGACCGGGCGGTCACCGGAGGAGCACCGCCTCACCCGTGGGAGCCGGTCGGCGGGACAGCACGACGCCGGCCACGACGACCCAGGCGGGGAAGAGCAGGGCGAGGAGGAACGACACGGGCGTGACCACACCGACGGTGGCCAGCACTGCGCTGATCGATCCGAACCAGCGGGGGAGCAACCGCCCACGGAGCGCTCCGAGAGCGGTAGCCGCCAGCAGCACCGCCATCGCCAGCGGCGCAGCGAGGCCGGACAGGGCGAGTCCGCCGTCGTAGAACACGACCGCGCTCTCCGGCGCCAGCAGGCCGCCGTCCACGGCCCGAAGCGCACCGGCGGAGTTCAGCGCGGATCCGCCGGCCACCAGGGCGACGGTTGCCGCGCCGCCGATCCCCGCCATCCGTCCGGCCCAGGCGTCCGGGCCTCCGGCCGAGCCGAGGACCTGGAGCAGGGTGCCGAGGAACGCGGCGAGGAAGAACACCGAGATCAGCGAGAGCGTCATCGCCAGTGCGATGCGGGTGGGGGCGTCGGCGTAGAACTGTGCGACGGCCGCGGCGTCACCGTGCAGCGGCGGCGTTGCCCCCAGGAGGGCGTTGCCCGCCACGGCGAGGATGGCGAATGCGACGCCGGCGACCATCGGCGCCCGGCTCCGGGTGGGGAAGGACATGGCAGACCTCTTCGATCGTGGCTCCGGTGCGCACCGATCGAGGTACTGGTCGAGGGGATCGAGCCGAGCTCCTCGAGGGTGCGCGGGACCCGGTAACCGTGGGCCACCGCCGTTCCCCGCCGCATCCGGCCACTTCCCGGCCGACCGGGAAGCTCCCCCGGGCGGCCGCGGCGGAACCCGGTGACGTCGGCTCCGCCCCCGGGGCGGGCGGGAGCCCCATGGTGCGACACATGGCGCACCGATCGCCGCTCGTGGCGGTGTCCTCGGTCCAGCCGCCCGCGCAGCCGGCCGGTCACGTCTGCGCGCTGCGGCGGCGCCGGCACGTCGACGTGCCCTACATGACCGGCGGCCCCGAGCACGTCGTCCGCGACTGGGTGTCGTTCGGCACGGCCCTCAGCGCGCCGTCGTACCTGGTGGGGCTGCAGGCACGGGCCGTCGCCCGGCTGGTGCGCGGGCCGGACGAGCGCGCGCCGGGTGCTCCGGTGCATCGGCAGCGGGATCAGCCTGGGACACCTGAGCAAGCGGCTGGTCCGCGACAGGTTCCGTCCGGGCGGTCTCGACCCGGTCGGGACACCGATCGTCGTGGTCGGCTCGGGCGGTGCGATCTGGATGGCCGTACCGGGCGGCCCCGAGGCGGCCGCTGGAACCGGACCGCGGTCGCGCCCACCGGACCGTCCGCGCAGGATCGTCCTGGCCGCACCGACGGGGTGCGGAGTCGTGGAGGGTGGTCCGGATGGCGATCAGCGAGGCGGAGCTGCGGCAGCGGTGGGCGCAGGGGGAGCCGTGCCAGGGCGTGTGGAACATGCTGCCCGGACCGGTGACCGGCGAGGTGCTGGCGCGGACCGGCGCCGACTTCGTCGTCGTCGACCTGCAGCACGGGGCCACGACCGAGGCCGGGCTGCCGGGTGTTGCGGCGGCGATCACGGCCGCTGGCTCGGTGCCGCTGGTCCGCACGCGGAGCCCGCTGTTCCCCGACATCGGCCGGCCGCTGGACCTGGGTGCCCGCGGCGTCATCGTGCCCAACGTCCGCGACGCCGACCACGCCCGCGAGGTCATCGCCGCCTGCCGGTACGCGCCGGCCGGCGGGCGGTCCATCGGCCGGCTGTCCGGCGGTGCAGACGAGCCGCTGGTGATCGTGATGGTCGAGGCGGCGTCCATGCTCGCCGATCTCGACGCGGTCCTCGCCCTGGAGGGCCTGGACGGGGTGTACGTCGGCCCGGCCGATCTCGCGCTGTCCCTGGAGCTGACCGGGGACCACCACCGGGCCGAGCTCCGCGACGTCCTGTCGTCCGTCATCGGCCGGGCGCGGGCCGCCGGGGTGCCCGTGGGGGTCCACGCCCGCAGCGGCGAGGCCGCGGCCGGTCACGCCGCCGAGGGCGCCACGATCGTCACGGTGGCCGTCGACGCCGTCTCCCTCGGCGAGGCCACGGCGCACCACCTCGCGGTCGCGCGGGGCCGGTCCACCGGATGACCGCCCCCGGCCCAGGGCCCGGCGGGGGCCGGACGGGGTACCACGATCGGGTCACGTTCCGAGCGGCGCCGTGTAGCCCGCCGCGGATCGGGCACCCATGGCGCCGTGATGTACCGCGCCGCAGCCGCCCTGCCGTTCGACGACCGGGACCGGGTGACCGCCGGACTCCGTGGCCAGCTCCGGGTGATGGCCGCCGCCGCAGGTGCGGATCCGGACTGGTCGACCCTGCGGGTGGAGGGACCGGTCCGGGTCGGCAAGTACCGCGGCGTGGGGCTGTCGGAGTGGAGCGCGACGGTGGTCGTCTCCGGCGACGGCGCCGCCCTCGACGACCGGTTGCTCGACCTCCTGCTCCCGGCCACCCCGCGGCCGGCCGGCGCGTCCGCCGAGGAGACCGCACCGCTGGTGCAGCGCTGAGCGCACCGGCGGGACGACGGGCCGGCGACCTCCGGCCGGCCCGCCGGTCCCCTGCTCACGCCGACCGCGCCGCCAGGACCCGTGCGGCCTCGCGCTCGGCCTCGGTGTTGGCGACGCCGGCCCGCGAGCCGGCGAGCTTCGCCCGGATGTGGCCGCCGACCGTGATCGGCGGGTACGCCGACGTGCCGTCGGCCCCCACGCAGGTGGGCAGTGTCTCGATGACGGCGTCGATGTTCCCGTCGTGGAAGAACGCCGCGGACCGCCGGCGCTCGATCCGACCGGCCACGATGGGCGGCTTGACCCGGTGCAGGGTCGACATCCACCGCTCGTTGGTCCACCGGGCCATGAGGTCGCCGAGGTTGATCAGCAGCGCGCCATCGGCGGGCATGACGTCGTGCCAGCCGCCGTCGCGGCCCAGCACCTGCAGCCCCCGGACCTGGTCGGCCCACAGCACGGTGACGATGCCGTAGTCGGTGTGCTCGCCCATCCCGGTGAGGTCACCGTCGAGGGCCACCTCGCCCGGGGGCAGGGCGTAGTTGTTCATCCTCAGGACGTCGAGGCTGTGGTCGGTGTACCGCTCGAAGAACCCGGCCGGCAGCCCGAGGGCGTCGGCGAACAGCGTCGTCAGCGTGCGCGCCACCCGGCCCGCCTCGTCGAAGTACGCCGACACCGCCTCGCGGAAGCCGCCGGCCTCCTCGGGCCAGACGTTCTCGGGGTAGTCCGTCGCGGGGAGCTCCACCCCGGGGTAGTCGGTGTGGGCGGCACCGACGTTGAACGCCTCGAAGAAGTCGTGCATCCGGTTCGACGGCGCCAGCCCCAGGCTCAGGCTCAGCGACTCGGTCTTGGGCGGGCTGTAGCCGCGGTTGATCTCCGGCGGCGTCCGGTAGACCTTCTTCGCCTCCAGGGGCAGGTCGAAGAACGAGTCGAGCGCGTCGGCGAAGGCGCCGGTGACCGCCGTCGGGACGCCGTGGCCGAGCACCTGGACGAAGCCGACGGTGGCGGCGGCCTCGTCGAAGGCCCGCGCCGCCGCCCGCCGCGCCTCCGGGCTGCCGTCCGGGTCGACGTAGGCGGAGATGTCCACGACGGGCACGGCGAAGTCGGTCATCGGAGGGGCTCCTCGATCGGATCGGTGGTGGAGGTCGGGGGAGGGGCGTCGGGGGTGGCGGCCACCAGCGCCCGGGTGCGCCGGCGCAGCGCCGCCTTGCCCGTCTCGTCGAGCCAGCAGGCCTCGACGGCCTCGGCGGTGAAGGCGGCCAGCTGGTCGCGGCGGTAGCCCAGCGCGTGGGCGAGCACCCGGAGGTCGTGGGTGGGGTCGGTCCCGAACATGGGCGGGTCGTCGGAGTCGATGGTCACGCACAGCCCGGCGTCGACCATCTGCCCGATCCGGGCGTGCGTGCCGTCACCGCTGCCGGAGTAGCGACCGATGTCGGAGCTCACCGGCGTGCAGGTGAACGGGATCCGCTCGGCGACGCAGCGGGCGGTGAGCTCCGGGTCGTCGACGACGTGGTAACCGTGGTCGACGCGGCTGCAGCCGAGCTCGTCGAGCAGCGTGCGCACGTGCGCGGGCGGGCCCGACTCGGAGTGCGCCGTGCGACCGAGCCCCGCCCGCCCGGCGAGCCGGAACGCCTCGACGAACCGCCCGGGCGGCCCGTTGACCTCGGCGTAGTCCAGGCCGATCCCGGCCACCTCGTCGATGCGGTGCTCGATCACCTGCTCGACGAGCTCGACCGCCTCGGCGCCGCTGCGCTCACGGTTGATCCCGACGACCAGCCGCGCGTCGATGCCGGTGTCGGTGCGCGCGTCGCGCAGCCCGGCGACGACGCCCTCGAGGATCCGCCGGTACGGCACGCCCGGGTGGCCCGGGGGGCTGAGCTGGATCTCCCGGTAGAGGACGCCGTGGTCGGCGCCCCCGGCGGTCAGCGACTCGTAGGTGACCCGGTGGAAGTCGTCGACGTCGCGGATCACCGAGCCCACCACGTCGAGCACGCGGAGGAACTCGCCGAGGTCCGCGTAGCTCTCGGAGTCGTAGAGGTCGTCGGCCCCGCGCTCGCGCGGCACGCCGTGCTTCGCCGCGAGGTCGAGGACGGTCTGCGGCGCGACCGTGCCGATCAGGTGGCAGTGCAGGCTCACCTTGGGCAGTGCGGCCACCATCGCGTCGACGGCGGGGTCGTGCGGAACGGGGCGGGAGTGCGCCGGATAGCCCGGCGGCGGGCGGTGCGCGGTGGTCATGCGCGGTCGGCCTGCCCGAAGCGGCTGAGCACGGCGGCCTCGACCAGCTGGGCGAGCAGGTAGAGCAGCAGCGACACCACCGTGATCACCACGACCAGGGCCCAGACCTTGCCGATCTGGGACCGTGCGGCGGCCGACACCACCGCGTAGCCGATGCCTTTGCCGGTGGCCAGCCACTCCGCCAGCAGGGCGCCGGTCATGGAGCCCGGGACGGCGATGCGGACCGAGGCGAACAGCGCCGGCAGCGCGGACGGGAGAGCGACCGTGCGCAGGACCGTCATGGGCGAGCCGCCGTAGACCACCACCAGGTCGCGCATCTGCGGGCTGACCGAGCGCAGCCCGACCACGATGGTCACCAGCGCCGGGAAGAGCACCACGATGGTGCTCATCAGGGCCACGGTCGGATAGCCGCGTCCCACCAGCAGGATCAGCATCGGCGCGAGGGCGATCAGCGGCACCGTCTGCAGCACCAGCGCCACGGGCATCACGGCGCTCTCCGCGGTGCGGAAGCGGACCACCACGGCGGCCAGCAGCATCGCGACCAGCATGCCGGCGGCGAAGCCGACGCCGGCGTCGAGCAGGGTCCGCCCGAGCAGCCCGGCGATCTCGGCCCGCAGCGCGGGGGCGTCCTCGTCGACGACGAGGATGTCGACGACGTCCAGCGGGCCCTTGCCGACGTAGGGCGAGACGTCGAAGACCCACAGCGCCGCCGCCCAGAGCGCGACGACAACGACGAGGACCAGGCCCATGGTGCCCACCGTCCGCAGCGCCGCGAACAGCAGCGGGTGGCGTCCCCGGGGCGCCGGCGCGCCTGCGGCGGGCCGGTCGGTCAGGAGCAGGTCCGCGCTCATGCGGCGCCCCGGGACCACGGGGCCGCGAACCGGGCCAGGACGGCGAACAGCGCGTAGAAGCAGCCCGCCACGAGCGCGCAGCCGAGCCCGATGGCCCACGCCCCCGCCACGTCGACGTTCTGCTGGGCGATCTTGAGGGTGACGGCCACGCCGCGCTGGACACCGCCGACGTACTCGCCGAGGATCGCGCCGAGGAAGGCCAGCGGCGCGGCCACGCGGAGGGCGGCCAGCACCGACGGCAGCGCGGCGACCAGGCGCACCTTGGTGAGCTGCCGGACGGCGCCACCGCCGAAGACGCGGACGACCTCGAGGGTGGCCGGGTCCGCCGAGCGCAGCCCGAGCACGGTGCCGACGACGGTGGTGAAGAACACCGACAGGGCGGCCAGGGCCGTGGCGGTACCGGCCCGTTCCCCCTCGCCGGGGTTGCCGATGACGATGAAGAGCACGGGTGCGATCGCGACCAGGGGCACGCAGTAGGTGATGACGGCGATCTGCATGACCAGCCGCTCCAGGGCCGGCACGAGGAGCGTGAGGGCGGCGAGCGCGACGGCCGCGACGGTTCCGTAGCCGAAGCCCACCGCGGCCTCCTCGAGCGTGATGCCGAAGTGGGTGGCGTGGAAGCCCCATCCCCGGTCGATCGCCGCCCGCACGACCTCCGCGGGGGAGGGGATCCGGGCGCCGGCGAGCACGGTGAGCTGGAGCAGCCACCAGACGGCCACCACGCCGAGGAGAGCCAGGGCGCCCGGACCGGCGGACCGCAGCGCGGCGCGGATCGGCACGGTGATCACTCCCCGCCTCCCGCGTCGCCGCCGAAGAGCAGCTCCGAGGCGTGGTCGTGCAGCGCGTGGAACTCCGGCGTCCGCATCATCTCGGGCTGTCGCGGGCGTGGCAGGTCCACCTCGATCACCTCCTTGATCCGGCCCGGGCGAGGGCTCATGACGGCGACCTGGTCGGACAGGAAGATCGCCTCGGAGATGCCGTGGGTGACCATGAGCGTGGTCGCGGGCTGCTCGGTCCAGATCCGCAGCAGCTCGACGTTGAGCCGCTGCCGCGTCATGTCGTCCAGCGCCCCGAACGGCTCGTCCAGCAGCAGCACCGACGGCTGCACGACCAGGGCGCGGGCGATCGAGACCCGCTGGCGCATGCCGCCGGACAGCTGGGCCGGCTTGGCCTTCTCGAACCCGGAGAGCCCGACGAGGTCGATCAGCTCCCGCACCAGCGCGGCGTCGGGCCGGGCTCCGGAGACCTCGAAGGGCAGCCGGACGTTGGCCTCGACCGACCGCCACGGCAGCAGCGCCGGGTCCTGGAAGGCGATGCCGAGGGCGTGCTCCCGGCGCAGCTCCAGCGGCGTCATGCCGTCGACCAGCGCGGTGCCGCTCGTCGGCTGCTCCAGCCCCGCGAGGATCCGCAGGATCGTCGACTTGCCGCACCCCGAGGGGCCCAGGAGGGACACGAAGCTGCCCTGGTCGCTGTGCAGGGTGGCGGCGGTGAGCGCCTGCACCTCCTTGCGGCCGGTGCCGAAGGTCTTGGTCAGGTCCTGCAGGTGGATCCCGGTCCCCCCGGCCCGCCGCGGAGCGGCGGGCCGGGCGGCTGCGGGAGTGCCCGGCCGGGTTCGGGCGGGCTTCCGGTGCGATGACAGGAGGGCCACGGCGTTCAGGCGGCGCTGGGGACTTCGACCAGCTCGGGCTTCTCCGCCAGCAGCTCGTCGAGCAGCGAGAGGTCGAAGAGGTCCCCGGCGTCGGTGAGGTCGATACCGGCGGCGGCCAGGGTGGCCAGGTTCTGATCGATCAGCTCGTCGGTGATGGTCAGCAGTCCGTTGCTCTCGACGTCGGGCGTGACGATCAGCGTGCTCTGGACCTCCGCCTGCTCGATCTCCTTGGCCATGTCGAGGCCGAGGTCGGCGCCGTACTCCTCGACCGCGAGGCGGGCGCCCTCCTCCGGGTCGCGGAGGTAGTCCTGCCAGCCGCGGATCTCGGCCTCGAGGAAGGCCTTCACCTTCTCGGGCTCGTCGGCGATCATCTCCTCGGTGGTGATGATGCTCTCCGCGACGAACGGCAGCCCGTTGTCGGCGAAGGGCAGGTTGGTGACCTCGTAGCCGGCGTCCTGCACGGTGATCGACTCGTTCGTGAGGTAGGCCAGGAAGCCGTCGACCTCACCGTCGATCAGCGGCGCGGGGTCGTACTCGACCGGCACCTTCTCGACCTGGCCCGGATCGATGCCGTTCACCTCGAGGAGGGCGTCGAACAGCGTCTCGTTGCCGCCCGCCTGGACGCCGATCCGCTTTCCGACCAGGTCCTCCGGCGTCGCGATGTTCCCGCCGTCGGCCAGCGACAGGATCGTGAACGGGTTCTTCTGGAACTTGGTGCCGACGATCTTGAGGGGCGCGTCCTCCTCCGCGACCACCTGCGCGGTGGCCACGGCGTTGCTGAGCCCGAAGTCGGCCTCACCGCTGGCCACGAGGGTCTCGATGGGGCCGGGGCCGGGGTCCATCGTGACGTCGGAGAACCCGGCCTCGGTGTAGTGGCCGTTGGCGTCGGCGAAGTACTCGCCGGCGAACTCGGCGTTCTTGATCCAGGACAGCTGGAGCGTGAGCGCGCCGAGGTCGCCGCCCTCGGCGGCGGCGTCGGTCTCGTCGCTCCCACCGCACGCCGAGAGGGCGAGGACGGCGGTGGTGACCGCTGCGGCGGTGCGCACGGCGCGGGTGTTCATGGGCGTCTCCTGCTCGCGAGAGGGCTGTCCGGCTCGACGGCGGGGCCGTGGTCCGGCCCGCCGTCGTCTGCTGCTGGACGCTAGGAGCGGCGGGTTTCGGCGCAGGTGAAGCCGCGTTTCGCGCCGGTAAAGGAAACGTCCGTTCCAGGCCGGAACGGGCGTACCGCCGTCGTCCGGGGTGACGCCGGTCGCACTGCCGGTCCGGAGGGCCCTCAGTAGTCGACGCGCAGCGGGTTGCCGCGCCAGGCGTCGAACGGTGCGACGGCGGAGCCCAGGCGCAGCTCCTGGACCGGGGTGGGCCAGGCGGGCGGGGCCGAGGCGAGCAGGTCGTAGAACGCCCGGTCGTCGAAGCCGCCGTCCGCCGCGTCGTGGCGGTTGGCGGCGAAGACCACCCGGTCCAACCGCGCCCACAGCGCCGACGCGGCGCACATGGGGCAGGGCTCGCAGGAGGTGTACAGGGTGCAGCCGCCCAGCGCGAAGGTGCCGAGGTCCCGGCACGCCCCCCGGATGGCGGTGACCTCCGCGTGCGCGGTGGGGTCGAGGTCGCGGGTCACCCGGTTGACGCCGGTCGAGACGACCGCGTCCCCGCGGACGACGACCGCTCCGAACGGGCCGCCGCCGGCGGCCACGTTCGCGGTGGCCAGGTCGACGGCCTGCTGCAGCCACCTCTCGTCGACGGCGGACGTCATGGTGCTCCTCCTCGGGCCAGGCGCCAGATGCGGTCCCTGCTCATCGGCAGGTCGTGGGGGCGGACACCGAGGGCGTCGCGCACCGCGTTCGCGATCGCCGGTGCGACCGGGTTGTAGGGGGCCTCGCTCATCGACTTCGCGCCGCGGGGGCCCAGGGCGTCGTAGGTGCCGGCGAACAACACCCGCGTGGCCGGGACGTCACCGATCTGCGGGGTGCGGTAGGAGCGGAAGCCCCGGGTGAGCACCTCGCCGCCGACCACGACGACCTCCTCCTGCAGCGCCGAGCCGACGGCCTGGGCCACGCCGCCCTCGACCTGCCCGCGCAGCTGCTCGGGGTTGATCACGACGCCGGCGTCCACGGCCTGCACCGAGTCCAGGAGCCGCACCTCGCCGCTCGCCGGGTGCACCGCCACGCGGACGGCGTGGACGTTGAACGCCACCGAGCGCCGGGTGCCGTCGCTGGCACCGGTCGCCGCCAGCGGCCCCTCGACCGCCCGGAGGGCGCCCGGCCCGCCCAGGGCGTCCAGCCGCCGGCGGACCTCCTCGGCCGCGCGCTGCACGGCCAGGCCCGCGACGACGGAGCCGGTGGAGCCGAACGCGCCGGAGTCGTAGCCGGAGGTGGCGGTGTCGGAGGTGATCAGGCGGACCCGCCCGGGAGCGATGCCGAGGGTGTCGGCGACCAGCTGCGCGTGCACGGTCGCGGTGCCGTTGCCGAACTCGGCCGTGCCGACCTCGACGGTGGCGGTGCCCTCGGCGTCGAGGGTGACCCGGGCGTGCGAGTGGTGGCCACGCGGTGGGATGGTCGCGATCATCGCCAGCGCCATCCCCTCACCGAGGAGCCACCCGTCGCCGGGGCGGTCGCCGGTGCGGGTCGCGGCGAGCGACTCCTCGGCCAGGTCCAGGCACTGGTCCAGGCCGTAGCTGCCGTACTCGAGATCGGTCGACGGCGGCCCGTTGACGACCAGCGGATCGCCGGGGACCACCACGTTGCGGCGGCGCAGGTCGAAGGCGGAGATGCCGATCCGCCGGGCCAGTTCGTCGAGGGCGGACTCGATGGCGAACACCACCTGGCCCAGCCCGTACCCGCGGAAGGCGCCGCTCGGTGGGTTGTTGGTGTAGACGGCCTCGGCGTCCACCCGCTTGCTCGGGCAGCGGTACACGGCCACCGACTCGTGCACGCCGTGGAACATCACCCCGGGGCCGTGGTTGCCGTACGCGCCGGTGTCGCTGAGCACCCCGACCCGCATCGCGGTCAGCCGGCCGTCCCCGTCGGCACCCAGCTCCACCGACACCCGCATCGGGTGGCGCAGCGGAATCGCGGTGAACTGCTCCTCGCGGGTCATCTCGAGCTGCACCGGCCGGCGGTCCCCCCGGTCGGCGAGCCGGAGCGCGGCCAGCGCGACGACGTCCTCGACCAGCAGCTCCTGCTTGCCGCCGAACCCGCCGCCGACCCGGGCCGCGACCACGCGCACCGCGGCCGGGTCGCGACCGAGCACGCGGGCCAGCTCGTCGCGGACCAGGAACGGCACCTGCGTGCTCGTCCGCACCACGAGCGCGCCGTCGTCGTCGACCCAGGCCCGGGCGCCGTGCGTCTCCAGGGCGGCGTGGGCCACCCGGCCGCTGGTCCAGGTGCCGCGGACGGTGTGCACGGCGTCGCGGAGCCCGGCGGCGACGTCGCCGACCTCCCCGTGCGTGCGGGCCACGACGTTGCGGGACGGCTCGGCGATCCGGGAGACGGCCGGGTCCTTGTCGCCGTGGAGCAGCGGGGCGCCCGGGGCACGCGCGTCCTCGGGGTCGAACACCGCCGGCAGCAGCTCGTAGCGGACCTCGACCAGCGCGGCGGCGCGTTCGGCGACGGCGGCCGAGACCGCCACCACGGCGGCGACCCGCTGGCCGCGGAAGCGGACCACGTCGTCGAGCAGCCGGGTGTCGTCGGGATCGTCGAGCCGGCTCTCGTGCCGGGCGGTCGAGTAGAGGACGTCCGGGGCGTCCCGGGGGGTGAGCACCAGCACGACGCCGGGGACCGCCTCGGCGCGGGCGGTGTCGATCGCGAGGACGCGCGCGTGCGCCGCCTCCGCGCGCACCAGCTTCACGTGCAGGACCCCGGCGTCGGGCAGGTCGAGGGTGTAGGGCTCCTGCCCGGTGACCACCCGCGGCCCGGCGGGCGCGGCGACGGAGCAGCCGAAGCCGCCCTCCGTCGTCACGTTGGCCCGGCCCTCGAGCGCGTCGCGGATGGACCGGTAACCGGTGCAGCGGCACAGGTTGCCCTTGAAGCTCCGCTCCGGCTCGGGAACGCGCACCGTTCCGTCCTCGTCGGCCAGCGCCGTCGCCGTCACCACCCAGCCCGGGGTGCAGAACCCGCACTGGAAGGCGGCCGCCTCGACGAACCTGCGCTGCACGGGGGAGAGGTCCTCCGGCGTGCCCAGCCCGGCCGCCGTGGTGACCGCCCGGTCGGCCGCCCGGGCCGCCGGGGTGATGCACGAGTGCACCGGCGCCCCGTCGAGCAGCACGGTGCACGCGCCGCAGTCACCGGCGTCGCAGCCCTTCTTGACCGCCGTTCCGCCGCACTCGCGGATCCAGCTGCGCAGGCACTGACCCGGGGCCGGGGACCCGGGCACCTCGGTCCCGTCCAGATTCACGCCGCCACCTCCGACAGCTCGGCGTGCACCTCGGTGGCGAGCAGCCCGGTCTGCGCCGCCCGCCAGTCGGCCGCGCCGTGCGGATCGGCGTACCAGCCGACCTCGGCACCGGCCTCGGCCACCGCCCGGCGCACCGCGTGCGCGGGCGACGCGGGCGGGAGTACGAGGACCACCGGCCGCGGCACCGATGCCGTCACCGTGAGGACGACGGCGCCGGGCTCCCGCCGGCCGATGACCAGCGCGGCGCTGCGGCCGTGCGCCGTCAGCGACGCCCGCCGGAACGCGGTGCGTGCGCGGAGCGCGGAACCGGGGAGCTCGACGGCGCGGAGCACCTCGCCGGGCCCCAGGTCCACGACGCCCGCGCCCCGCACGAACGCCGCGACGGGCGCCCGCCGCTCGCCGCCGCCGGGGGGCCAGATCACCGCCTCGCCCGCGAGGGCCGCGGTCAGGGAGATCATCGCACCGGCCGGGAGACCGAGGCACACGTTGCCGCCGACGGTGGCGGCGGACTGCACCTTGAACGACATCAGCAGCGCGTCGGCGCAGAGCTCCGCGAGGGCCGGCGAGGGCCACGGCGCCCGCCGGGCCTGCTCGACCGTGCAGGTCGCGGCCAGCCGCAGACCGCCGTCGGGGAGCAGCTCCCACGGCGCCCAGCCCATGGCGGTGAGGTCCACCAGGCCGGTCACCTCCGGCTGCGGCTCGGAGAACAGCCAGGTGCCCCCGGCCAGCAGGCGCTCGCCGGGCCGCACGGTCAGGGCGCCGCGGTCCTCGGCCCTCCGGTAGGCCTCCACCCAGGCGAGGTCCATCACTCCACCTCCGCGAGTCGTGAGTAGGCGGCGCTGATCGCGGAGATCCGGTCCTGCCCGGCGCGACCCGCGCGGGAGAGCACGCCGTCGGCCAGGACACCGACCAGGCTCATCGCGGCGGCGTAGGAGTCGAAGGCCAGCGGTCCCTGGACCGGGCACGGCAGCCACACCCGGGCGGAGCCGGAGTGGCCGGCCGCGGTCGGGTCGCCCAGGAGGACCACGTCCGCGCCGGTCGCCGCGGCCGCGGCCATGAACGCGGCGAAGCCGGCCGGCCGGCGGCGGAACCCCACGGCCACGACCGCGTCGCCGCTGCCCAGGTCGGCCAGCTCCTCGCCGAGCACCTGCCCGGGCAGGGGAGCAAGGGCCACCCGGGGCCGGGCCTGCACCAGCTGCTCGCGCAGGTGCAACGCGACCGGGTGGCTGTTCCGCCAGCCGACGACGAGCACCGAGCGGGCGCCGGCGAGCACCGCCGCAGCGTCGGCGACCCCCGGCTGCAGCACCGCGTCGGCGACGGCCGCCGCCTCCTGCTCGGCGTGGGCGGCCAGATCGGGCGGGCCCTCGGTCCGCCGTGGCTCGCCGGTGCCGCGCAGGGCGCGGAGGTGGTCGCGGACCTCGTCGAAACCGGTGAAGCCCAGCGAGCGGAACAACCGGCTCATCGTCGCCTTGGACACGCCCGCGAGCGCGGCGAGCTCGGAGGCGCGGTAGATGGCGAGGTCGTCCAGGTGCTCGAGCAGGGCCTCGGCGGCCCGCCGCTCCTGGGACGTCAGCTCCGGGTGGTGGCGGGCGATCCGCTCGTCGATCCGCAGCTCCGTCACGCCCGTGCCCCCACGACGGCCGCGACGCGCAGCACCGTGGCCTCGAACGCGTCGAGGCCACGGGCGACGTCGACCTCCCGGACGTCCTCGTCGGGGGAGTGGCTGATGCCGTCGGCGCAGCGGAGGAAGAGCATGCCGATGTCGGCGACGGCGGCGACGGCCATCGCGTCGTGGCCGGCGGGGCTCCACAGGCCCACGGGATCGGCGGAGCCGGCGTCGTCGGTGGTCCGGATGCCGTCCACCACCGCCTGCTGCAGCCACGGGGCGCAGGGCGCGGCGGGGGCGCGGTGGGTCTCGACGACCTCCAGGGTGAGCCGCCGGCGCGCGCAGATCGCCCCGATCTCGGCCCGCAGCACCTCCCACATCCGGTCCCGCTCCTCGTCGGTCGCTGCGCGCAGGTCGAGGGTGAGGTCGGCTCGGCCGGGGACGACGTTGACCGCACCCGGCCGCACCTCGAGCCGGCCGACGGTGGCGATGCAGCCGCCGACGCGGGCCAGCCGCTCCACGGCGACGACCGCCTCCGACGCGCCGACCAGCGCGTCCCGGCGCCGCTCGTACGGGGTGCCGCCGGCGTGCCGCGCCTCGCCGAGCACGGAGAGCCGGAAGCGCCGGGCGCCGGCGATGGTGGTGACGTAGCCCAGGGAGCGGTCGGCGGCCTCCAGGAAGGGCCCCTGCTCGATGTGCGCCTCGAGGTAACCGACCAGCTCCTCCGGCCGGCGGGCGGCCTCGGCCACGCGCGCCGGGTCCAGCCCGAAGCCGTGGAACGCCTCGCGCAGGGTCACGCCGTCGGCGTCACGCAGGTCCCACCACGCGGGGTCCCAGGTGCCGGCGACCGCCTGGCTGCCGAGCAGCGCCTTGCCGAACCGGGCGCCCTCCTCGTCGCCGAAGCCCACGACCTCCAGGGCGAACGGCAGGTCCGTGCCGCGCAGCCGCTGGGCCACCGCGACGGCCATGGCGACGCCGAGCATCCCGTCGTAGCTCCCGGCGTCCGGAACGGTGTCCAGGTGCGAGCCGAGCACCAGCGCCGGCAGTCCGGGGGAGGTGCCCTCGCGGCGGCCCCACTGGTTCCCGGCGGCGTCCTGCCACGGGGTGAGGCCGGCCGCCGCCAGCCAGCCGGCCACCAGCCGGTTGGCGGCCGCGTGCTCGGCGGTCAGGTGCACCCGCTCGAGGTGGTGCGGGCTCGCGGAGATGCGGTCCAGCTCGGCGCAGCGCGCCAGCACGTGGGCAGCGGTGGTCATGCCGCGTACACCTCGCGCGCGGCACCGACGCCGCCGCCGGCCGGAACGGGCGCGCCGCAGCCGCGGAGCACCTGCTCGAGGGCGGCGAGCGTGGTCAGCACGGTGTCCCGGCGGGCGTTGTAGCCCATGGTGCCGATCCGCCAGACCCTGCCGTGCAGCGGACCGAACGAGGTGCCGATCTCGATGCCGAAGTCCTCCAGGAGGGCGGTGCGGACGCCGTCCCCGGGCACGCCGTCGGGGATGTGCACCGCGACGACGTTGCTCATCCGGTGCTCCGGGTCGCCGAAGACCTGCAGACCCAGCCCGCGGACGCCGGCGAGCATCGCCCGGCCGTGCAGCGCGTGCCGGGTGATCGCGGCGTCGACACCCTCGGTGACCAGCAACCGGGCGCACTCGCGGGCGGCGTAGAGCATCGAGCTGGCCTCGGTGTGGTGGTTGAGCCGGCGCGGCCCCCAGTACGCCATCACCTGTGCGAGGTCGAAGTAGTTCGAGGCGATCCGCGCGCCACGGTCGCTGTCGCCGTCGTCGCGGATGCCCGCCTCGACGTGGGTGCGGGCGGTGATCAGCTCGACCGCCCGCGGGGAGAGGGTGATCGGCGCGCTCCCCGGCGGTCCGCCGAGGCACTTCTGCAGGCCCGCGGTCGCGACGTCGATGCCCCACGCGTCGGCCTCGAAGGGGTTGCCCCCGAGCGAGGCGGTCGCGTCGCAGTAGAGCAGCACGTCGTGCCGGCGGCAGATCTCGCCGATGTCGGCGAGCGGCTGGCACATCGTGGTGGAGGTGTCGCCCTGGACCAGCGCGAGGAGCTTGGGGCGGACCCGGACGACCGCCGCCTCGATCTCCTCGGGCGCGAACACCCGGCCCCAGGGCACCTCGATGACGTGCACCTCGGCGCCGCACCGCTCGGCGATCTCCCGGAGCAGCGCCCCGAAGCGCCCGAAGACCGGCACCAGCACCCGGTCGCCGGGCTCGAGCAGGGAGACCAGTGCGGCCTCGATGCCCGCCCGGGAGGTGCCGTCGACGAGGAAGGTCTGCTCGTTGGCGGTGCGGAACACCTCCCGGTAGAGGGCCATCGTCTCGTTCATCGCCGCGGTCATGAACGGGTCGAACTGCCCCACGAGCTGCGCGGACATCGCGCGCAGCACCCGCGGGTCGAGGGTGATCGGCCCGGGGCCCATGAGCAGCCGGGGCGGCACGTCGAGGTCGGCGGTGGTTCCCATCAGGCGCTCCTCCTCAGCTGCTCGCCCCACCCGTGGTCGGGCAGGCCGGGGTCGACGGCGCGACCGCGCACGAGCGTGCGGGTGACGCGGCCGGGGAAGGTCAGCCCGTCGTAGGCCGAGATGGGGTTGCGGTGGGCCAGCCGCTCGGCGGCGACGGCGGTGTCCTGGGCGGTGTCGTAGACGACCAGGTCGGCGTCGGCGCCCACGGCGATCCGGCCCTTGCGGTCCAGGCCGACCAGATCGGCGGTGTTCCGGGACATCCACCGGCTCACCGCGGCCACGTCGATGCCGCGCCGGGCGGCCTCGGCCGCGACCGCGGAGAAGCCGACCTGCAGACCGGAGACGCCGCCCCAGGCCTGCTGCAGGTCCCCGCCCCCCTTCGCCTTCTCCTCGGCCGTCGCGGGGGAGTGGTCGCTCACCACGCAGTCGATGACGCCCTCGGCCAGGGCCGACCACAGCTCGTCGCGGTTGCCCGCGTCGCGGATCGGCGGGCAGCACTTGAACTGGGCCGCGGCATCGGGGATCTGCTCGGCGGTGAAGGCGAGGTAGTGCGGGCAGGTCTCGACCGTGACGGGCAGTCCCTCGTCCTTGGCGGCCTGGATCAGCGGCAGCGCCCGCGCGCTGGACAGGTGCAGCACGTGCACGCGGGCGCCGGTCTCCCGGGCGCCGTCGAGCACCTGCCGGACGGCGCGGGTCTCGGCCTCGTCCGGCCGGCTGAGCAGGAAGTCCGCGTAGGCCCGGCTCGGCCGCGCCGGCGCCGCCGCCAGGACGCCGGCGTCCTCGGCGTGCACGACCACGAGGCCGCCGAAGCCGGCGACGGTCCGGAGCGCGCGGCCGAAGGCGGCGGGGTCCAGGGGTGGGAACTCGTCGACGCCGCTGGGGGAGAGGAAGCACTTGAAGCCGAACACGCCCGCCGCCCACAGCGGCTCGAGGTCGCGCTCGTTGCCCGGCACCGCGCCGCCCCAGAAGCCGACGTCGACGGCGAGCCGGCCGCGCGCCGCGTCCTGCTTGCGGTGCAGGTGCCCGACGGTGGTGGTCGGCGGGACGGAGTTGAGCGGCATGTCGACCAGCGCCGTGACCCCGCCGAGCGCGGCGGCCAGGGTCGCCGTCGCGAAGCCCTCCCAGTGCGTGCGACCCGGCTCGTTGACGTGCACGTGGGTGTCCACCACGCCCGGGAGGAGGTACGCCGTGTCGGGCACGTCGAGCCCCGGTCCCGGGGCGTCGTAGGGCTCGATCGCCGTGATCCTCCCGTCGGTGATGCGCAGCGTGGCCGGCCGGAGGGTGCTCCCGATCAGGGCCCGGCGCGCGCGTACGACGGCGGTGACGGTCAGGGCGGCGCTCATGCGAACGCCGGCACGGCGGCCCAGGCGCGGGGCTCCGCGGGGACGCCGGCGCGCTGCAGGGTGGCCTGGATCAGCCCGTAGGGCCGGTCGGCTGCGACGAACACCTCGCCCCCGTTGGCCAGCCCGAACGGCGTCAGGTCGACCTCGACGTGGTGCTTGTTCGGGCAGCTGATCCGGATCTCGGCCAGCTCGGGGACGGCGTCCAGGGCTGCGGTGCCCATGGCGTGGATGGTCTGCTGCAGCGCCAGGCTGTGCGTCGCCGCGAAGGCGTCCACCAGCGCGGCGCGGATCGCGGCGTGGGCGGCGTCCCAGTCCGGCGCCGGCACCGTGTACCGCCACCAGGCCGTGACGCTGGTCGCCAGGATCCGGTCGTCGGTCTCGGCCAGCGTGGTGAACCGGTCGCGCGGGAAGCCGGCGAACTCGCTGCCGGTGCTCTTGAGGACGGTCAGGCCGGCGAGCCCGCCCAGGACGAAGGTGTCGCTCCCGTCGGTCTGCACGACCGCGGTGCGGATCTCCGCCCCGCGGCGGGCGAAGGAGTGGCCGGCGCCGGGCGTGCCCGCGCCGATGCGGTCCCAGGCGTGCTGCTGGGCGGTCAGCTGCGTACCGGTCACCCAGGGCTGCGCGCGCCAATGGTCGGCCAGGACGAGCAGGAAGGCCTCGGGGGAGTGGACGCCGTGCTCCTTGGCGAGCGCGTACACGCTGTTCCTCTGGGTGTCGGTGGCGTGCACGTGCGCGTTGTCGCCGTGGGTGTAGGCCGCGTCGAAGTCGCCGCGCAGCTGGGTGGTGACGGTGAGGTCGGCGATGCCGTGGACCGGCGTGGCGCGCTCGATGCGGACGAGGCGGCACTCCGCCTTGCCGTACTGGTGCGCGCCGAGCACGTACGGGGCGGGGCGGTCGGAGCTGCTCATCAGGACCCCCGGTAGGTGGTGTACGAGAAGGGGCTGAGCAGCAGCGCCACGTGGTGGTGCTCGCCGTCGACCATCGCGAAGGTGACCGTCACCGACGGGTAGAAGGTGGCGCGCTGCTGCGCGGCGAACCAGGCGCCGGTCCCGAACCGCACGGTGTGCAGGCCCGCCGGCAGGTCGGCGTCCACCCGGGCGCGCCCGTCGTCGTCGGTGCCGCCCGGGTGGACGCTGCCGTCGGCCAGGGTGAGAACGACGTCCATCCCGGCCGCCGGACGGCCGAGCGCGGCGTCGAGGACGTGCGCGCTGAAGGTGCTCAGGGGGTCACCAGCCCTTCCAGGCGGAGCAGCGCGATCTCGGTCAGCTGCTCACGGGTCACCGCGCGCTCGGTGCCCGGGTCGTTGGTCAGGCGCTGTTCCAGCAGCTCCAGCAGCTGCGCTCCGGTGCGCCCGGCGGCGCGGACCAGGTAGATGTGGCCGAACCGCTCCTCGTAGCGCCGGTTGCCGTCGGCGAGGCGCCGCTGCAGCTCGGCGTCGGCCGGGTCGACCCCGGCCTGCTCGCGGTCCGACAGCCCGGCACCGTGCCCGGCCGGCCGCTCGCCGATGCGGGGGTGGTCGGCCAGCGCCGCCTGCACCTCCGCGTCGGTCCAGGTGCCGGCCTGCTCGCAGGCCGCGGTCAGCAGGGCACCGACGGAGCCGTAGGGCCGCCCGTCGGTGACGCCCGTCGCGAACGAGGGGATGTCGGCGCAGCGCCGTACCAGCGCCGCGGCCTCCTCGGCCGCGAGCGTGTCGAACTCGGCGATGCGCACCCAGCGAACGTAGGAAACACCGGTTTCAGGGGCGTTGCGTCCGTTTCAGCGTTGTGTGTACTCGACGGCCAGGTCGAGCAGGTCGCGGTCGCGCCCGGCGCCGGCCACGAGGCAGACGCCGACGGGGAGCCCGTCGGGGGTCCGGGTGGGGACGCTGACGGCCGGCAGGCCGGCCAGCCCCGCCAGGCAGGTGAGCCGCATGGTGGCGTTGCGCTCCTCGAGCGTGGCGCGGGTCGACACCGGCGGCGCCACCGAGGGCGCGCTGGGCAGCACGAGCACCCGGTCGCCGACCAGCTCCCGCACGACTCCGCGGGCCTCGTCGAGCACCGCGCGGGCCCGGCCGGCGGTGCCCGCGTCGACGGCCGCGGCGACCTCGAACCGGGACCGGACGTCGTTCCCCAGCGCGTCGAGGTTCCCGTCGAGCCACCTCTCGTGCGAGCGCCAGGCCTGCGACGCCTGCCAGGTCTGGAACGCGGCGCGCCACTCGTCGAGGTCGTCGAGCGACCGGTCGAGCCTGGTCGCGCCGGCCGTCCCGACCCAGGCCAGCACGGTGTCGCGGACCTCGGGGCCGGCGAGGTCGACCAGCCCGGGCACGAACACGAGCTGATCGCTGCCCCCGGGCGACCCGGGTGGCAGCAGCACGTCGCCGACCGCGCGGAGCACGTCCGCCGTCCGGCTGAGCCAGCCCACCGTGTCGAAGTCCGGGGCGAGCGGGAGCAGACCGGTCCGGTCGACGGCGCCGTGGGTGGTGCGGATGCCGTACAGCCCCTGGTAGGCCGCAGGGACGCGGATCGATCCGCCGGTGTCGGTGCCCAGGCCGACGGTGGCGTGGCCGAGGGCGACCGCGCTGGCGCTCCCGCTGGAGGAGCCGCCGGGGAGGCGGCCCGGTGCCGCGGGGTTCGGTGGCGTGCCGTAGTGGGGGTTGACCCCGGCCAGCGAGTACGCGAACTCGTCGGTGCGGGCGATGCCGCGGACCGAGGCACCGGCGCGCAGCAGCCGGTCGACGGTGTCCGCGTGCCGCGGCTCGGGCCGGGCCTGCGTCAGCCGGGCCGGGTTGCCGGCGCCGAGCGGGTGACCGGCCACCGCGTACAGGTCCTTGACCGCGAGGGTCTGGCCCGTCAGCGGCCCGTCGCCCGCCGGCGGGACGAGCGGATCGCCGACCACCCGCCAGATCCGGGTGTCGAGGACCGGCGGCGGAACAGCGACGTGCGCCGCGGTCACCTGCCAGCCGCCGTGCTCCGGGACGCCGGCCGACCGGGCCCAGAGCTGGGTCTGCGCCCCCCGCCCGCCGCGGGCGAGCTCGGTGACCGCCAGGACGAGCGCGTGGTCGTCGTCGATCACCTGCACGTGGACCCGGACGACGGTGCGCCCCGGCGCCCCGCCGCGGCCGCGGCGGAACGCGGCGATCTCCCCGTGCCCGACGAGGACGCCGTCGGCGTCGGCGCGCAGCGTGCCGGGGCCCGGGGCGAAGAGCTGGTCGAGGGCCGCGACGTCGTCGGCCATGAGCGCGGCCTCGTACGCGTCGAACGCCTCGAGCAGCCCGGACGGGACGGGCTCGGGGCCGGTCACGCGAAGTCCGCCTTCCGGATGCTGGCGTGCACGCCCTTCACGACGTCGACCACCTGGCTGATGCGGAAGTCGGTGGCCGCGGAGAGGTAGGCGTAGGCCAGGCGCGGGTCCATGCCGAACCGGGCCTCCAGCAGGGCGATCGCGGCACGGACGCAGTTCTGGACGGCGCGGTCGAGGTCCTCGTCCATGCCCGTGGGGACCAGGAGCTCGGTCGTCTCGGCGAGCGGGGCGGCCAGCTCGCCGAACCGCCGCACCGCGTCCTCGTGGGCGACCACGTCGAGCCGGAGCGTCGCGCGCAGGCTGCCCTCCATCGCGGTCAGGCTCACCTCGCCGTCGCCCTGGGCGAAGTGCGGATCGCCGACGTAGGCCAGTGCCCCGTCGACCTGGACCGGCAGGTACAGCGTGCTCCCCGCCGTCAGCAGGGAGATGTCGATGTTGCCGCCGTGGCGACCGGGTGGCACCGAGTGCGGTCGCTCGCCGCCCGGCACGGCGACGCCCATGATGCCGAGGAACGGAGCGAGGGGGAACCGCACCGCCGGCTCGCCGCCCTCGGTCAGCGGCAGCCGGCCGTGCGCCGCGTCGTCGCTGACGGTGGCGAAGGCGCTGTAGAGGGGCTCGCCGTCGAGGGGGTACTCGCCCGGCAGGGCGCCCCGGCCGTGCCGGTTGGAGATGACGCCGTACGGCACCCGTGGCGTGGCATCGAGGACCGTGATCGCCAGCAGGTCACCGACGCGCGCACCGTCGACGGCGATCGGCCGACTGACCACGTGCGGCCCGTCGACCCCGAACCGGTGCGGGTGGTCGCTGTGCGCCAGGGCGACGGCGTCCTCGAGCACCCCGGTCGCACCGTGGCGGGCGAAGAACGCAGCCGGGTCCCGGCCCTGGTCCTCCAGGATGCCCTCGTGGCTGACCGTGTCGACGGTGATCTCGGTGCCGGGGTCGACGGTGAGGACCGGTGGGTCCTTCTCGCACGGCAGCCGTCCCCACAGCACGTGTTCGGGCATGGAGGGCAGGTACGTCGGTGCCGGGATCCGACCGCTCCCGGGCTGCAGCATGGGGTGGGACACCCGCCGGAACCTAGGAGCCCGACGTTTCCACCATGTTCCGCTGCGACCGGCCCCCGGGTCACCCTGGCGTCAGCCACCGGAGCATCTCGGTGCTAGGCGCGTGCAGCACCCCCATCCGGGCGGCCTCCGCCAGGTGCATCCGGTTCAGGCCGGGGATCGCGTCCTCGGCGATCAGCGTCCGGTAGTCCCGTTCGCTGGCCCCGTACACCGTCGCGCGGGGGCAGTTGGGGTAGTTGCAGCCGGCGATCACGACCGTGCTGATGCCGAGGGCGCGCAGGTGCCCGTCCAGGGGGTGCGGTGGAATGCTCCCCAGCGAGGCTTCCACATCGCGAGGCTTCCACATCGCCCATGGTCGGCGGAGCCGCACCGCGGGAACCGCCGCCGGCGATGGGCGGACGTCCGGGCAGCGGACCAGGACGGGGACGAGCAGTAGCATCGCGGGGCTGGCCCATCGGGACGTCGTCGGTCACGTGCCCCTGCTCCGGGAGGACATCTGACTGGATCGCTGCCCTCCGGGACGCCGCTGCCGGCGGACTCCGATCCTGCGTTCGAGCGTTTCGCCCGCCTCGTCCGCTGGCAGCTGGACGTGCCGGTCGCGCTGGTGACCCTGGTGTCGGCCGAGGAGCAGGTGTTCCCGGGTGCCCTCGGCCTGCCCGAGCCCTGGCAGTCCACCCGCCGCACGCCGCTGAGCCACTCCTTCTGCCAGCACGTGGTGCGGTCGGCGGAGCCGCTGGTCATCACCGACGCGCGCACGCACCCGCTGGTTCGCGACAACCTGGCCATCCCCGACCTGTCGGTGATCGCCTACGCCGGCGTGCCGCTCACCGACGTCGACGGCGCCGTGGTCGGGTCGCTGTGCGCCATCGACAGCCGGCCGCGCACCTGGTCGGACCGGGACCTGGCCGTGCTCACCGACCTGGCCGATGCGTGCAGCTCCGAGTTCCAGCTGCGGGGTGCGCGACGGCGCTCGGTGGATGCCGCCGCGGTGGCACGGAGCGCGACCGGTCAGGCCCAGCGGCTGCTCGCCCAGCACGCCATCGACAGGTCCCGCTGGCTGCTCGCGCTCGAGGCCGGGCAGGTCGGCACCTTCGAGTTGGGCCTGGCCACCGGTGACCTCGACGTCGACGACCGCCTGCTGGAGCTGTCGGGGATGGACCGGGCCGGGTTCAGCGGCCGGCCCGAGGACGTCTACGCGCACGTGCACCCCGACGACGTTGCGGACGTCGTCGCCCGGGTGCGGCGAGCCATCGAGACCGGGGGGACCTACGAGGCCGAGTACCGGATCGTCGTCCCCGGCGGGGCGCCCCGCTGGGTCGCGGCCCGCGGCGAGGTGGTCGGTGGAAAGGGGGGGCTGACCGGACGGCTGATCGGCGTCGTGCACGACACCACCGCGCAGCGGGGGTCGCTGGAGCTGGCCGCGCAGGCCTTGGAGTCGATGGCCGTGGGCTACCTGGCGATGGACGCCGACTGGCGGGTCACGTACGTCAATTCCGAGGCGGAGCGGGTCTCCGGCTACCGGCGGGCGGATCTCGTCGGGCGGATCTTCTGGGAGGCGTTCCCGGCCACCGTCGGCAGCGAGTTCGAGGACAGCTACCGGCGGGCGGTCGCCACGGGCCACGTGGTCGCGTTCGACGCGTACTACCCCGAGCCGCTCGACACCTGGGTCGAGGTCCGTGCCAACCCCGAGCACGGCGGGTTGGCGCTCTACTTCGTGGACATCAGCGAGCGGGTGCGCGCCCAACAGCGCAGCGAGCTGCTGGGCGACGTCACCCGCGAGCTCAACGGCACGCTGGACGCCGAGCAGGCAGTCGGCCGCCTGGCCCAGCTGGTCGTCCCGTCGCTGGCCGACTGGTGCCTGGTCAGCCTCGTCGACGACGACCAGGCCGGTAGCTGGCGTGCCGTGCGCGACGTCGGCTGGTGGCACGCCCGACCGGAGCTCCGCCCCGTCGTGAAGGGTTATGCGCACGAGCGCATCGGCGCGCTGCGTGAGACGTCGTACCTCCGGCAGGCGCTGGTCACCGGCCGGGTCGTCACCGTCAGCGCCGAGGGCACCGAACGTCTCCGGGAGGTGTTCGAGCCCGGGCCGGTGCACCGGTACCTGGAGCGGCTGGCGCCGGAGTCCTTCGCCGTCTTCCCGCTGCGGGGCCGGGGTAGGACCGTCGGCGTGCTCACGCTGTTCAGCGGCCCGGCGCGTGCGCCGATCGCCGCCGCCGACCGGCAGATCGCCGCCGACATCGCCGCCCGCGCCGGGCTCGCTCTGGACACCGCGCGGCTCTACCGCCAGCAGCGCCAGCTGTCCGAGGGGCTGCAGCGGTCGCTGCTCACCGCACCCGTCCAGCCCGACCACGTGCAGATCGTGGTGCGGTACACGCCCGCGGCCGAGGCGGCGAAGGTCGGCGGCGACTGGTACGACGCGTTCCGCCAACCGGGCGGCGCGACCATCGTGACCATCGGCGACGTGCTCGGGCACAACACCGAGGCGGCCGCCGCGATGGGCCAGGTCCGCTCGATGCTGCGGGCGATCGCGGTCACCACCGATGCCGGGCCGGCGGAGATCCTCACCCGCGTGGACGAGGCGATGGCGGTCCTGCGGACCCGGACGAACGCCACCGCCGTCGTCCTCCGCCTCGAGCAGACCGACGAGCAGGCCCGTCGAGGAGCCACCACCATCCGCTGGTCCAACGCCGGTCACCCACCGCCGGTCGTGGTGGGCGCGGACGGCACCGTCCGGCCGCTGACCGCTCCGCGGGCGGACCTGCTGCTGGGGGTCGACGACTCCGCCCGCCGGTCGGAGCACGAGGTGGAACTCGACAGGGGCGCCGTCCTCGTGCTGTACACCGACGGGCTGGTCGAGCGGCGCGACGCCGACCTCGACGCCGGGTTCGAGCGGCTGACCGACGCTCTGGGCGATCTGGCCGGGCAGGACCTCGACGTGCTCTGCGACGAGCTGCTGACCCGGATGCTCCCGGCAGCGGTCGACGACGACGTCGCGCTGATCGCCGTCCGACTGCATCCGCAGGACCGGCCGCGACCCCCGGAGGCACGGCCGAGCCGCATCCCCGACGCCCCCGGCATCATCGAGCGGACCGGCTGACCGCACGCCCGGAGCCGTCGCCTGCGCGGCGCTTCCGGGCGACCGCTGCACGGCGTTCCACCCCTCCGGACATGGGGTCCGTGTTCCCTGGGTAGGGAGACGACTTCCACCACCCCCCCCCCCCCGAAGGAGGAACCGGCATGGGACTCGTCTCCGGGCTCATCAAGGCGAACCTGCTCAAGCGGCTGCTCAGCCGCCTCAGCGGCCGTCGTCGGACCTGACGGCCTGACGGCACAGGTCACCAGCATCGCCGCCGGGTGTGCAGCGCCCGTGGTGATGCCCCGCGACCGCGTGGTGGTCGGTGACCGCACGGCATCGAGGGCCCGGCACCAACCGGTGCCGGGCGCTCGGTTCGTCGCCATCAGGCCGTCGGGGCGGGCTCGCCCGAGCGGTGGCCGACCGGTCGGCGGCGGCTCAGGGCGCCGCCGGGACGACCCACACCGGCGTGGACGGCATTCCCGCCCCGGCCTCGTTCACCGCCCGCACGCGCACCGTGTACCGCTCCCCGTTGAGCAGGTCGGTCACCACCGCAGAGGTGGCATCGGGTGCGGCGGTCGCCCGGAAGACGGTGCCGGCCGGGTCGACGGCGGTGACCAGGTAGCGGATGAGCGGTGTGTCGCCGAGGTCGGTGGGGGCGACCCAGGTCACCGTGGTCTGCCCGTCCTCCACCGTGGCCACGACGCCGGTCGGTTGGCCGGGCGGGGTGCCGGCGTCGGGCGCGGTCCCGCCGCCGGAGGAGCCGCCCGGGGGCGCAGCCCCGCCCAGGACGGTCACCGGCAGGACGGCCGTGGTGCCGGCGGCGTCCTTGACGGTCACGGTCGCCGGCGGGGCGGCGATCGGGATGGACACCGGGCCGGCCGAGGGCAGCGTGACCGCGGCGCCGGGCCGGCGGCCCGTGACCGGAGGAGCATCGCGTCCCCGAGGGGTGGCGCGGCACACGCGTGCGTGGGGTCTTCGGACCCCCAGTTATGGGGGGCCGCCGGGCAGCACCGCTCCGGGCACGCGTCGACGGAGGGGGACCGCCGAGTCCACCAGGACGCCGGGGCTCGTCGTCCTCGCCCGGGCTCCCGCACACCGGGAGGCGGGCGCGCCCTGCCCGCCCCCCGGTGCCGGTCAGCGGTGGAGCAGCCGGCCGAACCGCTCGCAGCTCTCCTCGATCGCGCGCTGGGCAGCGGGGGAGATGGTCCCCATGTCGAAGAACCCGTGGATCAGGCCGTCGTACCGCTGGACGTGGGCCTCGACGCCCGCGGCCCGCAGCGCCTCGCCGTAGGCCTCGCCCTCGTCGCGCAGCGGGTCGTACTCCGCTGTCACGACGACCGCCGGCGGCAACCCGGAGAGGTCCGAGCCGTGCAGCGGCGACAGCCGCGGATCCTTCGCGTCGTCCCAGGCCCCGGCGTAGTGCCCGTAGAACCAGTCCATCGTGTCCTTCTCGAGGAAGTACCCCTTGGCGTTCTCCACGCGCGACGGGTAGTCGCCCTCGGCGTCGACCGCGGGGTAGATGAGGAGCTGCCCGGCCAGCGGGGTGCCATCGTCCCGCAGCACCTGGGCGACGACCGCGGCCAGGTTGCCACCCGCGCTGTCGCCGGCGAGCGCCAGGCGCTGGTCCCCGCCCAGCTCGCCCAGGGAACCGGCGACCCAGCGCGCGGCGGCGACCGCGTCCTCGGCCGCGGCGGGGAAGGGGTGCTCGGGGGCGAGCCGGTAGTCGATCGCGATGACGACCGCGCGGCTGCCCCGGCAGATGTGCCGGGCCATGTTGTCGTGGGTGTCGAGGTCGCCGATCACCCAGCCGCCGCCGTGGAAGAAGACGACGGTCGGGAAGGGGCCCTCACCCGCCGGCCGGTGGACGCGGGCCTTCAGGTCGCCCGTGGCGCCGGGCACGGTGCGGTCCTCGGTACCGGCCACGGGGACCAGCTGCTCGGGGGTGCGGGCGCCGTGGGTGAGCTGGAGGTACAGCGCCCGTCCGGCTTCGGGGCTGCCCTCGTACATGGGGGGCAGCCCGGCCTCCTCCATCATGGTGAGCATCGCGGCGATGTGCGGGTCGACCGGCACGGTTTCTCCTGTTTCTGAAAGGGGGTGGACGGCGGGAGCTGGGTGCCCCGCCGGTGTCTCGCTCGCGCGGCTCAGCTGTACCGCAGGGTCCCGTCGTCGAGGTCGGCCGCGGGCAGCGCGGTCCGCTCCTGCTGGTACTCGAGCAGGTGCGTCCACGGCTCGCGGTCGCCCTGCTTGAACATCAGGTGCATCGAGCGCATGACGTAGCCGGAGTTGAAGTTCTCCGGGTCGGCCCACGGCCGCAGGGGCATGTCGGCGTCCTCGGGGCGCAGCTGCGGGACCACCGTGGACGCCCCCCGCTCCTGGGCGTGCGCCAGGAGCCGGCACACCAGCTCGCTGACCAGGTCCGCCCGGAGGGTCCAGCTGGCCCGGAAGTAGCCGAACACGTAGGCCATGTTCGGCACCCCGCTGATCATGACGCCGCGCCAGGTCACTCGGTCGGTGAAGTCCACCGCCTCGCCGTCGACGGTGAACGCGATCCCGCCGAAGAGGCTCAGGTCGAAGCCCGTGGCGGTGACCACGACGTCGGCCTCGAGCTCCTCACCGGAGGCCAGCCGGATGCCGGTCTCGGTGAAGGTCTCGATCGTGTCGGTGACGACCGACGCCTTTCCCTCGCGCAGGGCCGTGAACAGGTCGCCGTCGGGGACGACGGCGAGGCGCTGCTGCCAGGGCCGGTAGCTCGGGCTGAAGTGCTTCTCGACGTCGAAGCCCTCGGGCAGCAACGGGCTCATGGCCTCCATGAGCATGGCCCGCAGCTCGTCGGGGGACTCGAAGGACAGGCGGGTGATCTCGTCGCCCTCCGCGATGTAGGCGCGGCGCAGGATCTCGTGCGTCCACTCGTCGGGGATATCGAGCGACCGCAGCGTGTCGGCCAGCTCGTGGGTCCGGGGCCGGGCGAAGAAGAAGGTCGGCGACCGCTGGAGCATCGTGACGTGGTCGGCGGTCTCCGCGATGGCCGGGACGAGGGTCGCCGCCGTCGCGCCGGAGCCGATGACGACCACGCGCTTGCCGGCGTGGTCCAGGTCGTCGGGCCACTGCTGGGGGTGCACGACCTCGCCGCCGAAGCGGTCGAGGCCCGCCCACTGCGGCCGGTAGGGCTGGCCGTGGTCGTAGTAACCCTGGCACATCCACAGGAAGTCGGTGGTGAGGCGCAGCTCCTCACCGGTGTCCTCCCGGGTCACCTGGACGGTCCAACGGCGCTCCGCCGAGGACCAGCTCGCGGTCGTGACCCGGTGCCGGTAGCGGATGCGGCCGGTCAGGTCCTCTTCGTCGATGACCTCGTCGAGGTAGCGGAGGATCTCCTCGGACGTCGCGATCGACGCCCCCCGCCACGGCTTGAACTTGTAGCCGAAGGTGAACAGGTCGCTGTCGGATCTAACCCCGGGGTACCGGTGGGTCCACCACGTGCCCCCCCGGGCCTCCAGCGCATCGAGGAGGACGAACGACCTGTCGGGGAACCGCTCCCGCAGGTGGTGCGCCGCACCGATCCCCGAGATGCCGGCTCCCACGATGAGCACGTCGACGTGCTCGGTCGCCGTCGCCGATCGCTCGGTCTCTGCCAACACCGTCATGCCCAGGCCCCCCACGGAGTAGTGATGTACGTCACGGCCCGAACGCTAGGACGTCTGGCACGTTGTGAGCCATGACACAACCGGTCACGGGTTGAGATATCCGGCCAATCCTGGACACGCTGCCGTACGCGGTACGGGCAGCGTCGCGCTGCTGTGCGCGCTGGCGGCCGAGCACGGCGTCCCCACCCAGGAGGCACTCGAGGGCACCGGGATCCCCGCGTCGGCGCTGGGCGACCCCGGGGCCGAGATCGCCGCCGTCCAGGAGGCCCGGCTCATCGGGACGCTCGCCGCCCGGCTGCCCGACACCGCCGCGCTCCAGGCCGGGGCGCGCTACCGGCTGACCACGTACGGGATCTGGGGCTTCGCGCTCCTGTCGAGCCGGACCATCCGGGAGAGCCACGAGATCGGCATGCGCTTCCTCGACCTCAGCTATGCGCTCACCCGCATCAGCGCGCAGGAGTTCCGCGACGAGCTCGCGCTCTTCTTCGACGACCTGGACCTGCCCGGCCCGGTGCGGCGGTTCGCACTGCTCCGGGACACGTCGGCGGCCCTGCAGATCTGGCGGGAGACCCTCGGGCGGGGCGTGGTGCCGCGGCGCGTGGCGCTCACCCTGCCGCCGCCCACCGACCCGGCGCCGTACGAGGCGGCCTTCGGCCTGCTCCCCGAGTTCGGTGCGCCCCGCTCGGTCGTGTCCTTCGACGCGGAGCTCCTCGACCAGCCGTTGCCCCACGCGGCTCCCCTGACGGCGGCGACCTGCGAGGCACAGTGCCGCGACGTGCTGGACCGGCGCCACTCCCGTTCGGGAACGAGCGGCCGGGTGCGCGACGTCCTGCTGCGGGAGCCGTGGCGGATGCCCGGGCAGGACGAGGTGGCCGCCGCGCTGCACCTGAGCGTGCGGACGCTGCGTCGCCACCTCGCCCACGAGGGGACGAGCTACCGCGCCGTCCTGGAGCAGACGCGCGAGCACCTCGCCGAAGAGCTGCTCCTGACGGCGGGCCTGAGCGTCGAGCAGGTCGCCGAGCGGCTCGGCTACTCGGAGGCGTCGAGCTTCGTGCAGGCCTTCCGGCGCTGGAAGGGGCTCAGCCCCGGCCGCTGGGCCCAGGCCGCCCGTGCCGGTGCCGCTCGCTGAGCGCGGGCGCGACCGGTCTCGTCGGGGACGGGGCGGAACGCTACAGTCGCGCCCGTGAGCCGTCGCGCGTGCTGGTGGGCCCGGTCGTCGAGGACGACCGAGGGCCGCTGACGCGCGCTCGGATCGTCCCCCCGCCGGACGGTTCGAGGAGCTTCGCCTCGGGCGGCCGGTGGGCCGCATCCCGAGGAGAAGGACAGTGACGAGCACCGATGTGCCCGGCGTCGACCGCGACGTCCGGCCCATGACCAAGGCCGTGCTGAGCGACGAGGACCTGCCCACCCACTGGTACAACCTGGCCGCCGACCTGCCCGCGCCCATGCCGCCGTACCTGCACCCGGGCACCGGGCAGCCGCTCGAGGCGGCGGACATGGCGCCGCTGTTCCCCGCCGCGCTGATCGAGCAGGAGATGACCACCGAGCGGTTCGTCCCCATCCCCGAGCCGGTCCGCGAGGTGTACCGGCTGTGGCGGCCCTCGCCGCTGTACCGGGCGCACCGCCTCGAGCGGGCGCTGGGTACGCCGGCGCGCATCTACTACAAGTACGAGGGGGTCAGCCCGGTCGGCAGCCACAAGCCGAACACCGCCGTCGCGCAGGCGTACTACAACGCCGCGGAAGGCGTCCGCCGGTTGACGACGGAGACCGGCGCCGGTCAGTGGGGCAGTGCCCTCTCCCTGGCCTGCACGATGTTCGGGCTGGAGTGCGAGGTGTGGCAGGTCCGGGCCTCCTACGACGGCAAGCCCTACCGCCGGATGCTCATGGAGACCTACGGCGGGGTGGTGCACTCCAGCCCGTCGGAGCTGACCGAGTCCGGGCGTGGCTTCCGGCAGCGCTTCCCCGACACCACCGGCAGCCTCGGCATGGCGGTCAGCGAGGCGGTGGAGTCGGCGGTGCCCGACCCCGAGGCCCGCTACGCGCTGGGCAGCGTGCTCAACCACGTGCTGCTGCACCAGACCGTCATCGGCGAGGAGGCCCTGCGCCAGCTCGGGATGTTCGGTGAGGAGCAGGCCGACCTCGTCTTCGGCTGTGCCGGGGGTGGGTCCAACCTCGCCGGGCTGGCCTTCCCCTTCGTCCGGGAGCGGCTCGCCGGCCGCACCGGAACGCGCGTGGTGGCGGTGGAACCCGCTGCGTGCCCGTCGCTGACGCAGGGCCGCTACGAGTACGACCACGGCGACGTGGCCGGGCTGACCCCGCTGATGAAGATGCACACCCTGGGCCGCGACTTCGTGCCCGACCCGATCCACGCCGGCGGCCTTCGATACCACGCCATGGCCCCGATGGTCAGCCACGCGGTCGAGCTCGGGCTGATCACCGCGCAGGCGGTCGAGCAGGCGGAGGCCTTCGACGCCGGAGTGCTCTTCGCCCGGACCGAGGGCCTGGTGCCGGCGCCGGAGTCGTGCCACGCGATCGCCGCGGCGGTCACCGAGGCGCGCCGGCGTGCGGGCACGGGAGAAGAGGGCGTCCTGGTGATCGGGCTGTCCGGCAACGGTCAGCTGGACCTGCCCGCCTACGCCGAGCACCTCACCGGGAGGCGCACCTCGGCAGCCGGCGACCAGCCCTTCTGACGGCGGCCGCCCGACCGGAGAGCGCGTGGCCTCCCACCGGCCGGGCGGCTCCGGCGGGTCATCCGTCGCCCGGGTAGGGCGGGGCGCTGTCGGCCACGACGGCGCCCCGTTCGCCCAGCGGCCGCTCCGGCCCCACCGTGGAGTCGCAGCTGGTCTGGCGCTCGGTCTCGGCGTTGATCGCGGCGCCGACGATGACGAGGAAGACGGTCGCCCAAAGCCACAGCATGCTGATCGCGACCCCCGCGAGGGACCCGTACGTCGCCCGGTAGCTGCCCAGCTGCTCCACGTAGGCGAACAATCCGAAGGTGACGGCCAGCCACAGCAGCGTCGCGATCGCCGAGCCGGCGGAGATCCACCGCCAGCGGGCCTGCTTCCGGTCGGGGCCGAACCGGTACAGGATGGCGAGCACCACGGCCATGAGCAGCGCGAGGACCCCCCAGGTGAGCGCCGGTGCGCCGGCTCGGACCGGCCCCGGCGCTCCGGCGAGCCACCGCGAGACGGCACCCGATCCGGCGATCACCGCGCCGAGGAGGACGGCGCCGCCGAGCACGAGGAGGAGGGCGAGCCCGCCGCGGCGCACGAAGCTGCGGGTCTCGGTCTCGTGGTAGGCCAGCGTCAGCCCGTCGACGAGGTAGGTCATGGCGGTCGTCGCGGTCCACAGCGCCACGACCAGCCCGGCCAGCCCGCGCCAGGTGAGCACCTGCGTCGAGGCGGTCGTGATGGTGGTGAGCTGGTCGGCCACCATCGGCTGCAGCTCGCTGGGCAGCATCTCGGTGACGTCCGAGAGCTGCGCCAGCGCCTGCTCCGGGGTGTGCACGGCCCCGTAGACGGAGATCGCCGTGACCAGCACCGGCGCGATCGACAGGAGGGCGAAGAAGGCGACCCCGGCGCTCTGGACCATGAGCCGATCGCTGACCACGTGCCGGACGACGCGCCTGAGGACGGAGCGCCAGGCGTCGGCCGACAGGGCGCCGGGGGAGGTGGCGCCCCTGGACCCGGGACCGCACTCCCCCGCGGAGGCCGGACCCTCACCGCCGTTCCCCCCGGCCGAGGTCATGGCTCATCACACCCGCGGCGCCGACCGACCGCAACACCGCTCGGCGCCGCCCGCGAGGCACGCCCGGAAGGGTCGGGCGTTGGCTCCGCCCACGCCGGCGGGCAGACTGCCCGTGTGATGGACGGGGCAGAGTCGACGGCGGAGCCCGACACGGATGCGGAGACCGCGCTGCCCGGCCTCGACCGGGCCACCGACGACGGGCGCCCCGAGCAGGGCGCGCCGCTGCTGATCCCCGGTGAGACCTGCTGGCGGATCGAGCGGGCCACCCGGTTCGCGATCTTCGTCGACGCGGCCGACTACTTCGCCACCGTGAAGCGGGCCGTGCTGCGCGCCCAGCGGCGGGTGCTGTTCATCGGCTGGGACTTCGACCCCCGGATCCAGCTCGACCCGCTGGACGGCGGCCCGCCGGAGGACGACCGGCTCGGCGCCGTGCTGGAACGGGCGGTGGAGCAGAACCCCCGGCTGGAGATCGGTGTCCTGCAGTGGGATCTGGGCATGCTGCGCGCGCTCGGGCGCGGCCTGGCGCCGATCGTGCTCCTCGACCGGCGCACTCCGGACCGGCTCACCTTCGCCGTGGACACCCACCACCCGGTCGGCGGAGCCCACCACCAGAAGATCGTGGTCATCGACGACTGCCTGGCCTTCGCCGGGGGCATCGACATCACCGCCGACCGCTGGGACACCTCCCAGCACGCCGACGGCAACCCGCACCGGCGCCGGCCGGCCAACGGTCGCGGCCCGGGCCGGCCCACCGGGCCGTGGCACGACGCGACCAGCATCATGACCGGGCCCGCCGCCCGCGCGGTCGCCGAGCTCGCCCGGGAACGGTGGGAGAGCGGCACCGGGGAACGGCTCGAGCCCCTGGACGAGGATCGGGCGTGCTGGCCCGAGGAGGTGGAACCCCTCCTCACCGACGTCGACGTCGCGATCTCCCGCACCCGGCCCGAGCACGCCGGAGCGCCCTTGGTGCACGAGATCGAACTGCTGTGGCTGGCGGTCGTCGCCGCGGCCCGCCGCGCGCTGTACGTGGAGAGCCAGTACTTCGCCAGCCGCCGGATCGCCGAGGCGATCGCGGAGCGGCTGCGCGAGCCCGACGGCCCCGACGTGGTCGTGGTCAACCCCTGGACCGCCGACGGCTGGCTCTCGGAGAAGGCGATGGGCACGGCCCGGGCCGCGATCCTGGAGGACCTCCGCGAGGCCGACGTCCACGACCGGTTCAGGCTCTACACGCCCGTGACGGAGCAGCGCGAGCACATCTACGTGCACGCCAAGGTGACCGTGGTCGACGACCGGCTGCTGCGCATCGGCTCCAGCAACGTGAACAACCGGTCGATGGGCCTGGACACCGAGTGCGACCTGGCGATCGAGGCGGCGGCGGGACGGCCGGGGGCCGACCGGCTCGCCGAGACCATCGTCGGCTTCCGGGACCGACTGCTGGCCGAGCACCTCGGCTGCACCCCGGACGAGGTCGCCGCCGCGGTCGCCGACACCGGGTCGCTCGTCCAGGGCATCGAGCGGCTGCGCCGGCCGACCGGCCGTTCGCTGATCCCCTTCGAGCCGCCCGAGCTCGGTCCGGCCGACCGGGCGCTCGCCGAGTCGGAGGTCATGGACCCGGAGAAGACGCCGAACCGGTGGCGCCGGATCGAGCGGTTCTTCGCCCGCCGCCGGAGGCCGCGGAACCGGGTGCGCTCCTGAGCCCGCGCGCGTGCTGCGCGACCAGCCGTGCCGGCTTGCCATCGTCCCGTTTCGCCCAGCCCCCGAGGGGCACAACCGCACGGTGCGCGACAGGCCCTCGGTTCCACCCACGTACATCGATGCCACCCGCCTGTGGGTCGACTCCCGGCCCCGGGCGTTCGTGCAGCGCCGCGGGGAGGCGGCCATCCTGCGGCGCCTCGGCGGGGAGGTGACCGGCGGTACCGTCCTCGAGCTGGGTACCGGGCGGCGGGGCACCGGCCTGCGGCTCGCCGTCGACGTCTTCGGCGCCGACCGTGCCGAGGGCATCGACCGGCATCCCGCCAGCGTGGCGGCGAGCCGGGCGGCCCTCGCCGACCTCGGCGGGCGGGTCGACGTGCGCGAGGGTGACGCCACCGCCCTTCCGGCGGCGGAGGCGTCCTACGACGCGGTCTTCGCCTACCACGTGCTGCACCACGCCGAGGCCTGGCGTGACGTGGTCCGCGAAGCGGCGCGGGTGCTGCGACCGGGCGGCCGGTTCTTCTCCTGCGAGATGACCGCGCGGTTCGTCGACAGCCGCCTGCTGCGCGCGGTCGCCTTCCACCCGGCCGACGCCGATCGGCCCACCCCGTCCGGACTGGCGGCGGCCTGCCAGGAGGCGGGGCTGACCGTGGCCGCCCAGGAGACCCGGCTCGCCGGTTGCTGGACGGCCCTCGTCGCGACCCGGACGTGACTCCGGCGGCGCAGCCCGCGCAGGTCGCTGCCCACGGTGTGGGCGGCGGTGCTGACGATGCCGGCGGCCGGGGCGGTGCGCCGGCACCGCCGGTGACCGTCGGCCCGGTGAACCCGGCCGTCGCGGACCCGGCTCTCCCTACCCCGGGCCCGGCACCGCAGTCGCCTCGTCGGGCCGGACGACGGAGAGCGTGACGCCGGCAGCCAGCCGGTAGGGATTGCTGGTCACCAGGCCACCGATCACCTTCCGGAGCCGGGAGATCTCGGCCCGGACGGTGACGCAGTGCTCCTCGTCGCCGAACAGGGCCGCGCTCAGCCGGGCGGAGCTCAGCCCCGACCGGCCGGCGTGCCGCAGCAGGAGCAGGAGATCGGCGTGCCGCCGGGTCAGCGGGGTCACCCACGGTTCACCACGGGACCGGAGCCGGAGCACGGGCGCACCGGTCAGGTCCAGCTCGGCGACGACGTCGTCCGCGGCCTCGCGCGGCCGGACCAGCCAGCCCTCGCCGACCCGTTCCGGCGCGCACAGCCCGAGGCCGGGGACGGCGATCAACGTGCCGTCGCGCGGGACCGCGACCCGGTCGCGCGCCGCGATGCCCGACCGGTGGGCGACCCAGCCGTGGTCGTCGACCAGCAGCAGCGGGCCGGAGACCGTGGCAAGCAGGCCCCGGACCGACCGGCGCAACCGCTCCAGCCGCTGCTCGTGGTGCCGCCACAGCTGGGACTCGGCCAGCCTGACGGCGGTGTCGACGAGCGCTCCGATGACCGGGTGCAGGGTCAGGGCGGGCCCGCTGACGTCGACGACCCCCAGCAGCTCGCCGCTGACGGGGTGGTGGATGGGGGCGGCGGTGCAGTACCAGGGGTGCTGCGCCTGCTCGAAGTGCTCGGCGGAGAACAGCTGCACCGGAGCCGCCTCGGCCAGCGCCGTCCCGATGGCGTTGGTGCCCACCGTGCCCTCGGTCCACCGGGCGCCCTCGGTGAAACCCAGGGCGTCGGCGCGCAGCCGTACCCGGGGCGATCCCTCCCGCCAGAGGATGACTCCGTCGGCGTCGGTGACCACCATGAGGAACGCCGAGGCGTCGGCGACGCTGCCGAGGACCTCCCGGAGCTCCCCGATCACCGGTAGCAGGGGTGAGCACCGGCGTCGCCGCTCCACCTCGGTGGGCAGCAGCGGCTCGCGGGCGTTCGTGCGGGACGGGTCGAGCCCCAGGCCGAGGACGCGCGTCCACGATCGGGCGACGACGCCGCGGGGACGCACGGGCGGACGGCCGCCCCCGATCACCGCGTCGTGCACCCGCACCAGCACCCGGGCGTGCTGGGACAGGTCCGTGCCGGGGGTGATCGCCGAGTAGCCGGTCACGTCCCACCTCCAGCTCGGGTCTCCCGCCCGGGCCGGCTGCGCGCAACACGCTGCAACGCTTCCGCCGAGGCCCCCCAGGCGCTGTGCTGCACATCACATCATGCCGACCGGTGTCCGCAGGAGGCAGCCCGGATGACCCAGACCCTCGACACGACCACGCAGGCCCCGGTACAACGCGCGGAGCGCTGGCTCGCCGACTTCGACGAGGCGCTGGCTGCCCGCGACGTCGCCCGCGCGGCGGGCATGTTCGCCGCCACCAGCTTCTGGCGCGACCTGATCGCCTTCAGCTGGAACATCACGACCGCCGAGAACCCGGCCGGGGTCACCGACCTGCTGACGGCGACGCTCGAGCGCACCGACCCGTCGTCCTTCGCGGTGTCGGAGCCGCCCGAGGAGGCCGACGGCGTCACCACCGCGTGGTTCACCTTCGAGACCGCCGTAGGGCGAGGCAAGGGGCTGGTGCGCCTGGTCGAGGAGGACGGCGTCCCGAAGGCGTGGACGTTCCTCACCACGATGCACGAGCTGAAGGGGCACGAGGAGCCGCGTGGTCCCCGTCGTCCTCCGGGTGCCGAGAACGGGATCCACCGCGGCCGGGAGACCTGGCTGGAGCGCCGCGAACGCGAGGCGGCCGAGCTGGGCGTCGCCACGCAGCCGTACGTGCTGGTCGTCGGTGGCGGGCAGGGCGGCATCGCGCTCGGCGCCCGACTGCGCCAGCTCGGCGTCCCGAGCCTGGTGGTCGACAAGCACCCGCGACCGGGCGACCAGTGGCGGGGCCGGTACAAGTCGTTGTGCCTGCACGACCCCGTCTGGTACGACCACCTGCCCTACCTGCCGTTCCCGGACAACTGGCCGGTGTTCGCGCCCAAGGACAAGATCGGCGACTGGCTCGAGTCCTACACGCGGGTGATGGAGATCCCGTACTGGTCGAGCACCGTGGCGCTGTCGGCGTCGTACTCGCCGGAGGCGGGGGAGTGGACCGTCGAGGTGGAGCGCGAGGGCAAGCCGCTGACCCTGCGACCGCGGCACGTCGTCCTCGCCACCGGGATGTCCGGCAAGCCCAACGTGCCGGTCATCCCCGGGCAGGACGTCTTCCGCGGCGACCAGCAGCACTCCTCCCAGCACCCCGGGCCCGACGCCTACGCCGGCAAGCGGGTGGTGGTGATCGGCAGCAACAACTCCGCGTTCGACATCTGCGGGGCCCTGTGGGAGCACGGCGTCGACGTCACGATGGTGCAGCGCTCCTCGACGCACATCGTCAAGAGCGACAGCCTCATGGAGATCGGCCTCGGTGCCCTCTACTCGGAGGAGGCCGTCGCCGCCGGGGTGACCACGGAGAAGGCGGACCTGACGTTCGCCTCGCTGCCGTACCGGATCATGCACGAGTTCCAGATCCCGCTGTACGAGCAGATGCGGGAGCGCGACGCGGACTTCTACGACAGGCTGGAGAAGGCGGGCTTCTGGCTGGACTGGGGTGAGGACGGGTCCGGCCTGTTCATGAAGTACCTGCGCCGCGGCTCCGGCTACTACATCGACGTCGGTGCCGCGGAGCTGGTGGCCGACGGGCAGGTGCGCCTGGTGCACGGGCAGGTCGACCACCTGACCGAGGACGCCGTCGTCCTCGAGGACGGCACCGAGCTCCCGGCCGACCTGGTCGTCTACGCCACTGGCTACGGGTCGATGAACGGCTGGGCGGCGGACCTGATCAGCCAGGAGGTGGCGGACCGGGTCGGCAAGGTGTGGGGCCTGGGCTCGGACACCACCAAGGACCCGGGGCCGTGGGAGGGCGAGCAGCGCAACATGTGGAAGCCCACCCAGCAGGAGGCGCTGTGGTTCCACGGCGGCAACCTGCACCAGTCGCGGCACTACTCGCTCTACCTCGCGCTGCAGCTCAAGGCCCGGTACGAGGGGATCCCGACGCCGGTCCACGGCCTCCAGGAGGTGCACCACCTGCGGTGACCGCGGCGCCTGGCCACTCGCGGGCGTCAGGCCGTGTCGGGCGGCGCCGGCACCAGTCGGAGCGCGCCCGCCAGCGCGCCGTACAGCAGCGCCGGGCCGGTGTGCGCGAGCCGCCGGCCCGCGGCCGCCCGCGCCTGCCCTTGGCGGAGGGCCCGCCGTTCGGCGGCCACCACCCCGGCGACCGAGCAGGTCAGCACGGCGGCCAAGAACGCGAGGGCGACGACCTCGCGCCCGGTGGTCAGCGCACCGAACGCCTGCGGGAGGGAGGTTGCGCTGCCCTCCTCCCGGGCCTCGCGCGCGGTGGCCCGCGCCGCCCGGGCGCCTGGGATGGCGGCTGCGACGGAGGCGGCGACGAGCCCGGCCTTCGCCCAGCCGCGGGCCCGGCGGGAGGGGATGAAGTCGGGGGTGGCGTAGTACACGGCGGTCACCGCTCCGGTGACCGCCGCCTCGACTCCTCGGGAGGACGTCGGCCGGGTGGTCATGCGGCCATCCTGCCGCGCCCGGACGGGCGGAAGGCATCTGTGCCTCCGGCCTGGCGTTCGACCCGCTGCACCGGTGTGCCGGCTCCCTGCCCGGGCCGAAGCCCATCCTGGTCGTCTCCGCGCACTGGGAGTCCGCGCCGCTGCCGGTCAGCGCTCCCCGGCCCAGCGAGCTGGTCGAGGACGGGATCATCGGGGCGGCCGGCGGCCCGCCCGCCGTGACCCCGTGACGGTTCCGGCACCCCGGGCCGGGGGCGGGGACGGTCCGGAGGATCAGCTCGACTGCAGCACGGTGTGCCGACTGAGGAACCCGGTCACGAGTCGCGCCAGGTCCTCGGGGCGCTCGATGTGCACGCCGTGGCTCGACCCGGGCCCGGTCAGCAGCTCGAACTGCGCGCCCGGGATGGCATCGGCCACGGCCTTCGCCTGCCAGGGCGGGGTCAGGAGATCCTGCTCGCCCACGATCACCAGGGTGGGGGCGGTGATGTCGCCGAGGCGGTCGAGGGTGTCGTGCGCCAGGTCGGCGTCCCACTGCTCGACCGTCACCTGCATCTGCTCGTCCGTCTGCGGGAACGCCGGCAGCATCGGCTCCAGCATCGCCGCGAAGTCCGGGTGGTCGAGCAGCTGCGGCGAGAAGGCCAGCCCGGCGGTGGCCAGCGCCGTCTCCATGTCGCGGTGGACGTAGGGGTACCGCAGAGCCGACAGGACGGAACGCTGGAAACCGTCGCACCGTCCCCAGCTGGCGTACATGACCGCGGTGGCGACCTGTTCCGGGTGCGCGAGGGCCAGCTCCTGCAGGACGGCGGAGCCGAGCGACCACCCCATGACGTGCGCCCGGGGGACGTCGAGGGCGGTGAGCAGCGCCGAGGCGTCCTCGGCCAGGGACGCCACGGAGATCGCGCCGTCGCCGCGCTCGCTCCCGCCGAGCCCGCGGTTGTCGAAGGCGATCACCCGGTACTGCTCGGCCAGCCGCGGGATCATCTCGCCCCACAGCGGGATCGACCCCGACGTTCCCATGATCAGCAGCAGAGGGTCGCCCTCGCCGGTGATCTCGTAGTTCAGGGTGACCCCGGTCCGGACGGGCGTCTGCGGCATGGTGGCTCCTCACTGAGCGACTGAGCCCGCGGGCACGGCGCCCGCGGGGAGGTTCGGGGGATGGGGGATCGACGTCAGCGGTAGACGAGCGACCCGTCGTCGAGGTCGGCCTTCGGCAGGATCTCCATCTCCGCCGCGTGCTCCAGCATGTGGGTCCAGGGCTCGCGGTCGCCCTGCTTGAACAGCACGTGCTGCGAGCGCATGACGTAGCCGGCGTTGAAGTCCTCCGGATCCGACCACGGGCGCAGTTGCATGCCGGCGTCCTCGTCGCGCAGCGTCGGGACGACCATGGTCGCGTCCTCGAGCTCCATCTTCTCCATCAACCGGATCACGAGGTCGCTGACCAGGTCGACGCGCAGCGTCCAGCTGTGCCGGAAGTAGCCGAACATGTAGGCCATGTTCGGGACGCCGCTGATCATCACGCCGCGCCACGTGACGCGTTCGGGGAAGTCCACCGCCTCGCCGTCCACGGTGAACGCGACATCCCCGAGGACCGACAGGTTGAACCCCGTGGCGGTGACGACGACGTCGGCCTCGAGCTCTTCACCGGAGCTGACCCGGATGCCCTTCTCGGTGAAGGTGTCGATGGTGTCGGTGACGATCGAGGCCTTCCCCTCCCGGAGCGCCGCGAACAGGTCGCCGTCGGGGACGAATGCGATCCGCTGCTGCCACGGGCGGTAGCGCGGGGTGAAGTGCTTCTCGACGTCGAAGCCCTCCGGGAGCAGCGGCTTCATCGACTCCATGAGGAACGTGTGCAGCTCGTCGGGCGCCTCGTGCGCCAGCCTCGCCAGCTCGTTGAGCTGGGCGGTGTAGGCGCGACGCATAATTTCGTGGGTCCACTCCTCCGGGATGTCCAGCTGGCGCAGCGTCACCGCGAGCTCGTGGGTCAGCGGCGGGGCGAAGAAGTACGACGGGGACCGCTGCAGCATGGTCACGTGGTCCGCCTGCTGCGCGATCGCGGGGATCAGCGTCGCGGCGGTGGAACCGGAGCCGATGACGACGACGCGCTTACCGCTGAGATCCAGGTCGTCCGGCCATTGCTGCGGGTGCACGACCAGGCCCTCGAACCGGTCCATGCCCTCCCAGCGCGGCTGGTAGGGCTCGGTGTGGTTGTAGTAGCCCTGGCACATCCACAGGAAGCCGGTGGTGAACTGCACTTCCTCCCCGGTGTCCGAGCGGGTGACCTGCACCGTCCACCGGCGGTCCTCGCTCGACCAGCTGGCCGCGGTCACCCGGTGCAGGTAGCGGATGTGCGTGGCGAGGTCGTCCTCGGCGATGACCTCGTCCAGATAGTTCAAGATCTCCTCGCCCGCTGCGATGGAGGGACCTCGCCAGGGCTTGAAGCGGTAGCCGTAGGTGAACAGGTCGCTGTCGGAGCGCACCCCCGGATACCGGTGCGTCCACCAGGTGCCGCCGCGGGCGTCCTGCGCGTCCAGGAGCACGAACGACCGCTCCGGGAAGCGCTCCTGCAGGTGGTGCGCGGCCCCGATGCCGGAGACCCCGGCCCCCACGATGAGGACGTCGACGTGTTCCGGCGGGGACGCGGCGCCGTGCCGCTCCGGGACGGTTCGCTGTTCGGTCGCGGTCATGGATCGACCTCCACTGCGGCGCTGTGACGTGGGACACAGACGTTACCCACGTGCCGGCGCCTGCGGAGTGATTCCGGCGCGAGCGTGGTGCAGAACTCGGTGACTGCGGCACCCACCCACGTCGGCACGGGACGGCGGCGACACGGCGGCCAGCCGATCGCCGAGGTGCCCACCGACCCCGATCCCGTGCGCGCCGCCCGCGGACGTCGCCCGCGGGCGGCTGCTCCTGGTGGAGAGCCAGTTCGACGAGGACCCGCCGTCGCGAACTCGGATGTGGTCGTCCTGCGGTTCTGTTCCTGGCGCATCGGTCCAACGCGCCGGGCGGTCTCGTATCGTCCTCCGGCATGCGCCCTGCGGCAGCGGTCGACTCGGTCCGTAGCTGGGTGATGGTCGCCGCCGGGTTCGCGGGCATGTTCGTCACGTTCGGGATCGCCTACTCGTTCGGCGCGTTCCTCGGTCCCATGGCGGAGGAGTTCGGCTCCGGTCGCGGCATGACGTCGGCCTTCTTCGCCCTGACCTCGCTCACGTACTTCGGCCTGGGCGCGCTCAGCGGCGTCGCGGTGGACCGCTACGGCCCCCGGCGGGTGCTGCTGGTCGGCGCCGTCGCCCTCGGTGCCGGGCTCGCCGCGACGTCGGTGGCCGGGGAGCTGTGGATCGGCCTGCTCACCTACGGCTTGGGGGTCGGCATCGGGGTGGGCTGCGCCTACGTGCCGATGGTGGCCGTTGTCAGCGGATGGTTCGAGCAGCGCCGCACCTTCGCCGTCGGGGTGGCGGTGACGGGCATCGGCCTGGGCACGCTCGCCGTGGCCCCGCTGGCGGCCGCGCTGATCGGTGAGCTGGGGTGGCGCAGCACCCACCTCGTTCTGGGCCTGGCCGGCGCGCTGGTGCTCGTGCTCTGCGCCGTGGTCGTCGAGCGCCCACCGGTGGAGGGCGGCCCCGCGGCGCTGACGCTGCGCGAGGCCGTGCGCAACCGCGACTACCGGAGGCTGTACCTGGCGTCGGGCCTCCTGTCCGTCGCCCTGTTCGTGCCTTTCGTACACCTGCCCGGGTACGCCGTGCAGCAGGGCGCCGACCGGGTCGCGGCGGCGGCCCTGGTCGGGGTGATCGGCGCGGCGAGCATCGCGGGCCGGCTGCTGCTCGGCCTGGTGGCGGGGCGGACCGGTGCGTTGCGGGCCTTCCAGGGGTGCTTCCTGACCATGGGCCTGAGCTTCGCGCTGTGGGGCGTGGGGGGCGGCTACGGGATGCTGCTCGCCTTCGCGGTCGTGCTCGGCGTCGGCTACGGCGGGTTCGTGGCCATCGGTCCCGCCGTCGTCGCCGAGCGCTTCGGCACCACCCGCCTGGGCGGGCTGCTGGGGGTGCTCTACACCAGCGCCGGGCTCGGCTCGGCCCTGGGCGCTCCGCTCGCCGGTACGGCCGTGGACGCCTCGGGGTCCTACACACCGGTCGTCGCCGGATGCCTGGTCCTGGGGCTGGCGGCCTACCTGACGGTGCTCAGCGTCGGCCGGGCCTGAGCACCGGGGGCCGCCGCGACCCGTGACCCGATCCGGCTCCGCATGCGCGGAAGGCTGACGGGGAGTGCGGTCCGGGGGCAGAATCGGCTTCCGCCCCGAGAGTGCGGACCGGCCAGGCACTCGTGTCCAGCGAGCGGGTGGCGGAGTACCGCATCGACCCCTATCCCGGCTGGACCGATGTCCGCGACCCCGCCTCCCTTCCACCGCGAGATCCGTTCGGCCCGCTTTCCCCACGGGCTGCCGGACCGCTGCGACGACACGGTCGTCGAGGCCTTCGACGACGCCTGGCTGCTGCTGGAGCGGACGCGGAGCGGGTACCGGGTTCTCGGCGTGGCAGAGGACTACCCGTCGGCGCGCGCATGGCTGGTCGCCGCCGAGGACGCGACGCGGTCCTGATCCGCAGGTTCCGGTCCCCAGCAGATCAGGACCGTCGGTCACTGCACGCCCGGTGTGACCCCGATGCGTACCACCCGGGCGGGATGGCGGAGCCGGGCACGGGGATCGCCGCTAAGCTCGCCGCGGCGACGGGGGGCACGGCGGCCGTCATCCCGCTGCCCGACGTGAGTGCGTCCACGTCGATTGCGGCCTGTTCCGACGCCGTCCGCCCCGGCGGGACAGACCCGTGCCGTCCCAGACGCGACGAGGCCATCACCGCCCCGGTTCCGCCGCGGCGGCCGACGCCTGCCAGGACGTCGTCGCCAACCGAAGGAGAGCTGACATGGACCGCAGTACCGCACGCGCCCGTTTCGCCGCCCAGGTCGCCGCCGGCCGACCGATCATCGGCGGCGGAGCCGGGACCGGGATCTCGGCGAAGTCCGCGGAGGCCGGCGGCATCGACCTGCTGATCATCTACAACTCGGGGCGGTTCCGGATGGCCGGCCGCGGCTCGCTGGCCGGGCTGATGGCCTACGGCGACGCCAACGCCATCGTCGTGGACATGGCCAGCGAGGTGCTGCCCATCGTCCAGGACACCCCAGTCCTGGCCGGCGTCAACGGCACCGATCCGTTTCGGCTGATGGGGCCGTTCCTCGACGACCTCAAGCGCCTCGGGTTCACCGGCGTCCAGAACTTCCCGACCGTGGGCCTCATCGACGGCGTCTTCCGGGCCAACCTCGAGGAGACCGGCATGGGTTTCGGCTTGGAGGTCGACATGATCCGCCTCGCCAACGAGAAGGACTTGCTCACCGCGCCGTACGTGTTCGACGAGGAGCAGGCCCGCAGCATGGCCGCCGCCGGCGCCGACATCCTCGTTCCGCACCTGGGCTTGACCACGAAGGGCTCGATCGGCGCGGCCACCGCACTCACCCTGGACGAGTCCGTCGCACGGGTGCAGGCGATGGCCGACGCGGCCAAGCGGGTCAACCCGGACATCCTGTGCCTCTGCCACGGCGGCCCCATCGCCGAGCCCGACGACGCCGCCTACGTCCTGCAGCGCACCGAGGGCGTGGTCGGCTTCTTCGGTGCATCCTCGATTGAACGGCTGCCCACCGAGATCGCCATCCGTACCCAGACCGAGGCGTTCAAGGCCATCGACATCGCCCGCTGACCCTCGCCGTCCCGAGGTGGGAGCTCTCGTTCGGTGTCGGCAGGCGACGAGCGACCTCTCGATGCGAGGGGTGTTTCGCGGGGCTTCGGCGCGTTGCTTGCCGCAGTCCGACCGGCCGGCCCGGTGAGTGCCGGGCGCTCGGAGGCGCTGCGACGACGTGCTGCAGAGCGGGCGTCGTCGGGTGGCGGCTGGCAGTGTGGAGGGCATGACCACTCCATCTCCCGTCGTCGTGGTGACCGGTGCGAACGGCTTGGTGGGCACCGCGGTGTGCCGGGCGCTGGTCGAGCGGTCGGCGCAGGTGCGCGCCGTCGTCCGCCGCGAGGGCAGCGCGCCCGCCTTCGACGAGGTCACCGAGCACGTCGGCGACTTCGCCGACGAGGGCTTCGCCCGCGAGGTGAGCCGGGGCGCCGACGCGGTGGTCACGACGGTGCATCCGATGGGCTCGCCCCGGGAAGTGCAGCACCGGGTGGCCGCGGAGGGCACGCAGGTCCTCGCCCGGGCTGCCCGGGACGCCGGTGTCGCCCGGCTGGTGCACGTCTCCACGGCCGGGGTCTACGACCGCTCGGCCGGCGTCGGGGACGTGGCCGAGGACGGTGCTCTCCTGCCCGAGGGGAGCGGGGACTACCCCGACACCAAGAACGCCACCGACGCCGCCCTGGCAGAGGTCGGCGGGCTCACGACCGTGCTGGTGCGCCCGCCGGCGATCATGGGAGCCGGCGAGACGTCGGTCTGGAACGCGCTGCGACCGCAGCAGGTCCGCGACGGGGATCGCCGGGCAAACCCGGCACAGACCTGGCCCTGGGTGCACGTCGAGGACCTGGCGGATCTGATCGCGGACCTCGCCACGGGCGCCGTTCCGGCCGGCGACGACGCGGCGCGAGGCCCTGTGGCCGGTGGCACGACCGCGGTCATCGTCGCGGGCGAGCCGGCGACGTGGCGGGACTACCTGGGCACGGTGACCGAGGCGTTGGGCGTCGAGCCGGAGTGGACCGACGAGCCGGCCTGGACGGGGCAGTTGCGCACCGACCGCGCGCGCGGGTGGGGCTGGGCGCCTCGAGTAAGCCTCGCCGAAGCCATGGACGAGCTGCGGCGAGGCCTGACGACGCGCGCGTGACACAGCGGTCTCGTGGGTCACGGTGGCCGGCCGCCGGCGACCTCCCAGGTCACCTCCGCCCAGGTCACCTCCGCCCAGGTCACCTCCGCCCAGGTCACCTCCGCCCTGCGCACACCCTCCCGACGAGGAGAACCGGCAGCGAGGGGAGCTTTTCGCGGGCAATGTCTCAGCGCCGCGACCGCCACGGAGGCCTTCACCCGGGAGTCGATGGCGCCCGACATCCGGTCGGGATAGACGTCCCCGATCGTGCAGAAGTGGCTCGCCCTCGGCGCTCGACCTCGCCGCGGCCGGACCATCCCACCCGATGAGTCACCTGGACTCGGGGCAGTCCCGACCGGGGCGTGCACGTGTCCGAGGGGCGGCTCGCTCCCTACGCTCGGGTCCGGCGTCAGCTGATCGCCGCCCTCCAGACCGTCGCGGGGAGCCGGCTGCCGCGGCCGAATGGTGACGATGGGCCTCAGGGGACGAACGGGTCACCGGCTGCCGCCGCTGATCCGCCGCCACGTCCTGCGGCTGAGTCGTTGCCCGGCTGGTGAGTTCCCCGCACTGCGCGGGCGCTCCAGTCCGGACGGGTCAGCGGGAGCCGGTCGTCTCCGGGAAGTCCTGGCTTGATCGCCAGGACCTGGTTCACGCCGACCCGGCGGCCCTCGAACGCCAGCGCCGATCCTGCCAGGTAGAGCCGCCACACCCGGGCCCGGCCGGGGGAGGAGAGCCGGACGGCGTCGTCCCATCGGCGCTCGAGGTTGTTCACCCAGGCCCGGCAGGTGAGCGCGTAGTGCCGGCGGAGCGCCTCGACGTCGCAGACCTCGAGACCCGCCTCCTCCAGCACCCGCACGTGGGTGGCCAGCGGCTGCAGCTCTCCGTCGGGAAAGACATAGCGAGTGAGGAACGAGCCGGGATCCGGGCGGTCCGGCCCGGCTGCCGGGCCGCGCGCGATCGCGTGGTTGAGCAGCCGGCCACCGGGGCGCAGCAGCGCGTGGAGTTGTGCGGCGTAGGCCGGCAACTGGGCGAGGCCCACGTGCTCGGCCATCCCGATCGAGGCGATCGCGTCGAAGGGCCCGTCCACGACCTCCCGGTAGTCCTGCTGCCGGACCTCGACGCTCTCGGAGAGGCCTGCCTCGGCCACGCGGCGGGTGGCCAGCTCGGCCTGGGCGGCGGAGATGGTCACCCCGGTCACCGACACCCCGTACCGGGCGGCGGCGTGCAGGGCCAGCGAGCCCCAGCCGCACCCGACGTCGAGCAGCCGCATCCCGGGCTGCAGGTCCAACTTGCGGCAGACGAGGTCGAGTTTGGCCTCTTGCGCCTGCTCCAGCGTCGCCGTCGGCTCGGGGAAGTAGGCGCAGCTGTACACGAGTGAGGGCCCCAGCAGGAGCCGGTAGAAGTCGTTCCCGATGTCGTAGTGGTGGCTGATGGCGCTCCGGTCCCGCCCGAGCGAGTGCCGGATCCCGCGCAGCCGAGCCTCTTCGGGCGGCGGCGCAGGGGGCGGGCCGAGCACCCCCAGTCGCAGGAGCGGGCCGGCCAGCCGGGCGAGGGCCGCCCGGTCCAGGCGTAGCTCCGGGCGGGCCGGCAGCCGATCCGGAAAGCTCAGCGCCGCGTAGATGTCCCCCTCGATGTCGAGATCCCCGCTGACGTAGGCGCGGGCGAGGCCCAGCTCCCCGGGCGCGTAGACCAACCGGCGCAGGGCGCGCGGGTGGCGCACGACCAGAGTCGGGGCCCCCTGGACGACGGACTCCGAGCCGTCCCAGCACCGCACCGACAGCGGAAACGGCGCCCCCAGCAGCAGCCGTCCCAGCTCGTCCACCAACTCGGCAGCCCCGCGCGAAGAGGAAACCATGCCCAACCCTTGCACAGCGATGCCGGAGCTCGTCCGCACCGTTCGCCAGCACGCGGCGCCATCGGCTGTGCGGTGGGCTCGGGTGAGCAGACCCAGATCGCGGGCCCGCTGCACCGCCACGAGCCGGTCCCCGACGCCGAGCGTGCGGTACACGCGCTCCAGGTGCTCGTGCACGGTTCGTGGTGAGGAGCCCAGCCGCCGGGCGATCGACGCGGCGGTCAGGCCCTGCCCCAGCGGTTGCAGGACGGCGACCTCCCGGCCGGTCAGGCCGAGATCCCGCCCGCCGAGGTCCACCTCGGTGTCCGAGGGGCGACGCGCTACCTACCCCCACGGCCGGCGCCGTGAGGCGGCTGACGGTGCCCGACCCGGGAGCCCGCCCCTGTGCCCGAACCGCCGTACCAGGCAGCCAGCTGGGCGAATCCGGCGTCGAGGCCGACCTCCGGCCGCCAGCCGAGCGCGCTCCGGGTCCGCCGCTGGTCGAACCAGTGCGCCGTCGTCAGCTGCTCGGTGAGGAACCGGGTCAGTGGAGGAGTCGACCGACGGCCGAGAGCTGACCAGCTCTTCTCCACCACGGCGCCGGCCAGCCAGGCTGCGTGCGTGGGGACTCGACCCCGTGGTCCGGGCACGCCGGCTGCCGAGCACAGCCGCCTCAGGATCTCGTCCACCGTGCGGGGTTCACCGTTGGAGACCACCAGTGCTTCCCCGTGGACGGGCCCGCACGCGTCGACCCCTGCCAGGACGGCGGCAGCGGCGTTGTCGATGTACGTGGTGTCGATCAGGGCCGTGCCGGAACCGATGAGCGGGAGGCGGCCGCTCCTGGCCCGCGCGATGATCCGCGCCACGAGCTGCTCGTCGCCGGGGCCCCACACCAGGTGCGGGCGGAGGACCAGCACCGCAAGGGCAGCTGAGTCCGCGGCGAGCGCAACCTGTTCGGCCACCGCTTTGGACTTCGAGTAGGCGCCACGCGCCCGGGCTGGATCGGCGGGATCTGCCCCCGCTCCGAACAGGGGTGACCCGGCGTGCGAGACCGAGGGCGACGACACGTGCACCAGCCGCTCGACGCCCTCGGCGGAGCAGGCGGCGACGACGTTCCTCGTGCCCTGGATGTTGGTCCGCGCGTACTCCTCCCACTTCCCGGTCACGTCCACCTTCGCGGCGAGGTGGACGACGGCGTCCTGCCCGACGGCGGCCCGTGCCACCACGGAGGGATCGGCGATGTCCCCGAGCACCTCGGAGCAGGGCAGGCCCGAGGGACGGCGCTGGAGGACCGTGACCTCGTCGCCCCGTGCGAGCAGGCGCTGGGCGGTGACCCGGCCGAGCAATCCGCTCGCGCCGGTGACCAGGACCTTCACGCCCTTTCGCCGTTCCGGGTCGCCCACCGGACCGGCGTGCCGGAGAGAGTTCGGGTTGCCCGGCGTGCCAGTGCCGTCCGGTCGATCTTCGACTGGTGCCGGATGTCGACCGGGAGCGCCTTCGTCTCGAGCACGGCGGCGAGGCCGGTACCGGCCGCGTCCCGGACCCGGTCGGCGAGCTCGACCGGCGCCGCGGTCAGCCGCTCGGCACCAGCTCCCACCCGGAGGCGACGGCGCCGTCGCCCGGCGCCGTCGCTGGGCACGACGACGGCGACGACCACCTGCGCGCCTTCCGGGCCGACGCCGACGACCGCCGCAGCGGAGACGGCGTCCAGGCGCTCGATGCGCTGCTCGGGGCCGACCGGGGTCACCGGCCCGTCCGATGTGCTGATCACGTGCGCCAGCCGGCCCTCTATCCAGAGCCGTCCCGCGCCGTCCAGGCGCCCGACGTCCCCGGTGCGGTGCCATCCCGGTTCGCGGGTGGCCGCCCGCTCGGTGGCCCACAGTGCGTCGTAGCGGTCCTTCACGTGCGGGGCGCGCACGCAGACCTCGCCGGGAGTGTGGGGAGCTTCGGTGAGCGGGCCGTCGGCGGCCCCCAGCGGGGAGAGGGGGCTGATCCGGACCTCGACACCGGGCACCGGGCGGCCGACGCAGACGCCGTTCCCCGGCCCGGCGGCCTCCACGTCGTCCAGGGAGACGTCGGTGACCGGGAGCGCCTCGGTCATGCCGTACGGCGTGTGCGCTTCGGCCTGCGGGAACGTCCCGCGGAGGGAGCGCAGGAGCGGTGTCGACACGGGGGCTCCGGCCGACATGAGCAGCCGCACCCGGCTCAACGCCGAGCGCTGCTCCCCGGTCAGCTGCGCGGTGGTGGCGGCGACGTGCCGCAGGGCAGCGGGCGCGGCGAAGACGACCGTGGCGTCCACGGCGGCCGCCGCGTCGGCCAGCTTCGCGGCGGTGAGCGTGCCGGGCGCCGTGACGTCGATGTCGGGGACGGACGAGGCAATCCCGAGCCCCGGCCCGAGGATGGAGAAGGGGGCGAACGCGGCCACCAGCGAGTCGCCCGGGGTGAGGCCGTAGGCCGTGCGGACCAGCTCAAGCTGAGCGCCGACCTGTCGTTGCGTGTAGACCACGCCCTTGGCGGGGCCGGTTGCCCCCGAGGTGAAGACGACCGCGCAGTCGGAGTCCGTCGGGACCTCCGCCGGCGCGGCCGACGACCGGCCGAGGGCCTCCAGCGAGGTCAGGTCGTGCTCGGCGTCGAGGACCCGGCGGAGTCCAGCCGTCGATCGGCCCGCGACGATGCGCGTCCCGGCCAGCCCCATCGCCCGTGCGGCGACCAGGCCGGCGGCGCTGCCCAGGACGTGGTCCGGCGCTGCTCCCCGGAGCGCGCGGCGCATGCCTCGCAAGCCGAGCCCCTTGTCGGCGACCACGATGACGGCGCCCGCGCGCCAGGTGGCGTAGACCGCTGCCGTCAGGTCCGCCGATGGTTCCAGCAGGAGCGCCACCCGGTCTCCCGGACGGACCCCGGCCGCCGCCAGGCCGGCGGCGAGGTCGGCGACCCGGCGGGCCAGCTGCGCCCAGGTGACCGAGCCCCCGCCGGTCTGCACGACCGCCGGGGAGTCGTCGTCCGAGCGGGCGGCCAGGGCCGCCCAGGGCCGGGCCGGCTCGGCCGACGTGCCGCGGCTGCCCGCCGCCGTGGCGTCCGGCGTGGCGAACGTGTCGGTCACCCAGGTGGCCACCGCCTGGGCGTACTGGGGCGCGTCCTCGGGGAGGAGGTGGGAGGCGCCCTCGTAGCGGTGCACGTCCGCCTGGGGAAGGCGCTCGCGCAGGTCGGTCAGGTACTTCTCCCCGAAGACCGGGTCGCGAGGGCCCCACAGGAGGAGCGTGGGAACGTCGAGCGTGCGGATGCCCTCGGCGATGGCCTCCTGGGCCGGACGGGAGGGGTGTCCCGGCCGGAAGGGGATGTCGGCGACGAACTCGCCCACGGCCCGGCGCCGCGCGGCCGATGGGTAGGGCTGCGCGTAGGCCCGGCGGATCTCCCGGGGCAGCGGCGGCGACGACAGCGCCGTCGCCCCGCGGACGAACACCGAGCTGCCGACGGTGACGGCGGTGCGCAGGCCCGGCGCGTGCGCCAGCCGGATGAGCGCGGGCCCCAGGTCGCCTTCCGGCATGGCCACGGCGGTGTTGGTGAGGACCACGCCGCGCACGTCCTGGCGGTGCTGGAGCGCCCAGCCGAGGGAGATGATGCCGCCCCAGTCGTGGGCGACCGTGACGACCGGGCCGGTGATGCCCAGCGCGGCGGTGAGGTCCCCGAGATCGGTGACCCGCTGGGTCAGGGTCCGCGGCGCGGCCGGCCGCTCGGACCAGCCCATGCCCAGCTGGTCGGGGGCGAGGACACGCCACCCCGGCGGGGCGGCGCCGACGATCCGGCGCCACAGGTAGGACCAGGTGGGGTTGCCGTGCACGCAGAGCAAGGTGCCGACCGGGTCGGTCACACCGTTGTCGAGCACGTGCCACAGGTGCGTGCCGCCGTCCGCACCGGGAGCGGCGACCCACCGCGACCAGGACGGGTCCAGGCCCGGCAGCTGGACCGTCGCGCCCGCTGTCACCAGGCGATCTCCAGGCAGCAGGCGTTGAGGCCCGAGCCGATCCCCATCAGCAGCACGCGGTGGCCGTCGGCCAGGGTGTCGGCCTGCCCCGCCAGCGTGAACGGCACCGACGCGGGGCCGAGGTTGCCGCGGGTCGGGAAGGTCGTCGGCACCAGCGCCCGGTCGATGCCGAACCGGTCGCACAGGGCCCCGGTGTGCACCTTGGAGACCTGGTGGATGACGTAGCGGTCCATTCCCCGTGCCCAGTCGAACTCGGCCGCGGCGTCCGCCCACAGCTCGCCGGACAGTTCGAGGCCGGCGGCGAGGAGCCCCTTGAGGTCGGTCTGCATCCCGTCGTTGTCGCCGGTGCACAGCTGGTGGTGCTCGGTGCCGGCCCGGCTGACCGACCCGACCAGCCGGTGTCCCTCGGGGTGCCGATCGGCCCGACCGAGCACCATGGCCACGGCGCCGGAGCCGAGCGTGAGGGTCGCGAAGTGCCCCATCACGTCCTTGGCCACCGTGTCCGGCCGGTTGAGCAGGTCGATCGTGCGCTCCTGCACGGGCCGTGCGTCCTCACCGTTGACGATCAGCGCGTAGTCCACCATCCCGCTGTCGATCATCGCCGCGGCCAGCTCCATGCCGTTGACGAAGCCCAGGCAGGCGTTGGTCACGTCGAAGTTCTGGCAGGAGCTCGGCAGCCCGAGGGCGTCGTGCACCGCGACGGCCGTGGACGGCTCGAGGTGCTTGCGGCTGACCGACGTGTTCACCATCAGGCCGATGTGCGCCGGGTCGACCCCGCTCTCGCTGATCGCCTTGGCGCCCGCGGTGGCCGCGCCGTCGACGAACGAGACGCCGTCGGCCCACCAGCGGCGCTCCTCGATGCCCGCGAGCCGCTGCAGCAGCCCGGGGCGCAGCCCGACGCGCTGGTAGGTGTCACCCAGCCGTTCGTCGAACGAGGCCGACGTGACGACCTGGGACGCGTCCACCGTCTGCACGGTGAGGATCGCGGTGTTGCTGAATCGGTGTGTGGCGTTGCCGGTCATCAGGTCCACTCGTGAGGTGCGGCGGGCGGCCGTCGTCCTCCTGCGCCACCCTCGTCCGGCGCGCTTACCCGTCGGGGCGACAGGTACACCGGCCGGGCCGTCGGCTCGAGCATCGCAGCCGGACGTGCCCGGGGGGGGAGGCGGTGGCCCGGCAGCGGCGCCGGCGGCCGCGACGCGACGCGGGAGGCCGAGCAGGGGAACGACGGACGCACTGTCCGGCCCCGACGCGGGGTGACGGCGATCACCTTCGGCGCGGCGCGTTGAATGTGCCGGGTGCACCGGGCGGCAGAGCTACCGAGACTGAACACGCACCGGGAGGGGACCGGACCGACCCTGGTGCTCCTCCCCGGCCTCGCCAGTCACATCGGCGAGTTCGGCGCGGTGCTGCCGGCGCTGGCCCGGCGGTACGAGGTGCTGGCGCTCGACCTGCCTGGCCAGGGCGGATCTCCCGCCCTGCCCGCGCCTCTGCGGCCCGACGTCGGGGCGCTGACCGACGCCGTGGAGCGGGAGCTCGACAGGCAAGGCGTTGCCGTGCCGCAGGTGCTGGGCGTCTCCCTCGGCGGCCGCATCGCCCTGGAGCTGGCTCGACGCCACCGCGCAGCGTCCGTGGTCGCCATCGCCCCGACCGGGCCGGTGACACCGCCGGTGCGGGCGTACCAGGCGGCCATGCTCGTGAGCGCACGACTGATGACCGGCGCCCTGGCACCGGTCGCCGGCCCGCTGCTGCGCTTCGCCGTCCCCCGCACGGCCGTGCTCGGCTTCCTGCGGGCGCGGGGATGGCGCACGCCGGCCGACGAGGCAGCGGCGCTGGTCCGCGAGTTCGCGACGACGGAGGACTTCTGGCGGCTGCTGCGGTACGCCGTCCTGCCCGAGGCGACGCTGGACTACCGCGCGGTCGACTGCCCGGTGATCATCGCGCAGGGCACCCACGACGTCCTCGCCGCCAGCCAGTCGGCGTGGTTGGCGGCCCTGGTGCCAGGCGCCCGGTTCCGGCTGCTACCCGTCGCCGGTCACAGCAGCATCGCCGACGTCCCCGACCGGATTCTCGGCCTCGTGACCGAGGCCGCGCGGGCTGCCGCGCACCGGTGAGCGGCAGGCTCTGCGCTCACGCCGCACGGCCGCGCCGGTCACCGGAGCAGCGGCTTGAGCACGAAACCGGCCACGGCGAGCGCCTCGCCGGCCAGGGGGATGTGTCGGACGAGCGGCTGTCGCTGCAGGGACGTGTAGAGGCTGCGCGGCCAGGCGCTCTCGTCGAACCCGTCGCGGGCGGTGTCGTGGGCGTCCAGCGGAGCGAAGAGGTTGTCCGGCGCGTCGGCCGACTTCGGCACCCCGGTGTCGTGCGCCTCGAAACCGAAGCGGACCAGCAGGGCGTCCAGCAGCCGGGGCGCGAGCTTCTCCCCGAGGATGAGCGCCTTCGCCGCCCCGCCGACGACGAGGTCCCGGACAGGGTGCTCGGCGGCGTACAGGAGGGCGTCCACCACCACGTCCGGCTGGTAGACGGGCGGGGGCGCGACCGGTTTCACCCCGATCTTCGTGCGCGCCTGGTCGAACAGCGGGGTGTTGATGGTCGCCGGCATGACGTTGGTGACGCTGACCGGGAGCTCCTCGCGCTGGACCTCCATCCGCAGCGTCTCGACGAAGCCGTCGATGCCGTGCTTGGACGCGCAGTAGGCCGTTTGCAGGGGTACACCGCGCTTGGCACCCATCGAGGAGATGTGGATGAGCGCTCCGCCGTGCTGCCTCAGGTGCGGAAGAGCCGCCATGGCACCGTGGACCTGGCCCATGAGGTTCACGTCGATGACGCGCTGGAACTCCTCCGGCGTCGTCTCCTCGAACGGGGCGACCAGCAGGACCCCAGCGGCGTGCACCCAGGTGTCCAGCCGGCCGTACTCCGTCACCGCGCGCTGGGCCACGCGTCGCATCTGCGCGGGGTCGGTCACGTCGGCTACCTCGGCGACAGCGTCTCCGCCGTCGGCCCGGATCTGTTCGACCAGCGACCGCAAGCCGGCCTCTCCCCGGGCGGCGACGACGACCTTCGCGCCCTCCGCGGCGAACCTGGTGGCGGCCGCACGACCGATCCCGCTCGAGGCGCCCATCACGACGACGACCTGGTCACGCACTGACTTCAACACTGGCTGCGGCATGACTCCCCCTTACCCGGTGGTCCGGTCCTGATGGGCTAACGGCGCGGATGTGGCGGACGACAGCGCGATCGTCGATGCAGCACGCGGTGTTGGTCGTGCAATGCATACGTCTGCCGCCGTCCGCAGACGCTCGGGTCCCACCGAACGCAGCGCGGAGCGACTCGGGCAGGACGCTGGCGTCGACGTGCAGGCCCGTGGGGAGGGGGCGGCGAGCACCCTGCGCTCCGGCGGTGGGTTTGACACCTCTCGTCGGTCTTCATAGCGTTTTGCCTCGTGACTGCGGCCGCAAGCCGCGTTCGGCCCACGATGAACCACGGTCGGCCTAGCGGCGCGGCTCTTTTTCGATGACCTTTGGAATCGAAGATGAGGGGAAGACGTGAGCTATCACTTGAGCCGGGCGCCGCGTGGATCGAAGCGACGGAAGCTGGGCGCCGGAAGTGTCGTCCTTGCGGTCGGCCTGGTCACCGCCTGCTCCAGCACCGAGCCGGGTACGGGGGCGGCGACGGGCGGCGGCAGCACGCTGGACCGGATCACCGATGAAGGCGTCGTCCAGGTGGGATTCGCCAACGAGCGTCCCTACGCCTACCGCGAGGACGGGGAGCTCGTGGGGCAGTCACCCGCCGTCCACGGCTACATCTTCGACCAGATCGGCGGTATCGAGCTCGAACCGAACCTGTTCGAGTTCGGCTCGCTGATCCAGGCGCTGAACTCCGAGCGGGTCGACGTGGTCACCGCCGGGATGTTCATCACCCCGGAGCGCTGCGAGCAGGCCGCGTTCAGCAACCCCGTGTACGTGGCCACGACGGCCATGCTGGTCCCCACCGGCAACCCGATGGGCCTCACCGACTACCAGTCCGTCGCCAACAGCGACGCCGTGCTGGCGGTGATGAACGGTGCGGTCGAGGTGGAGCAGGCCCGTGCCAACGGCATCCCCGACGACCGGCTGCAGATCGTCCCCGACCAGCAGTCGGGCCTGGACGCGGTCAAGTCCGGCCGTGCCGACGCCTTCGCCCTGACGGCCATCTCCCTGCGGGCGCTCGCCGAGAACGACGCGGGCGTCGAGGTCGCCGAGGCCTTCATCCCCGTCGTGGACGGCGAGGAGCAGATCGGCGCCGGCGCGGCGGTGTTCCGCCAGGGCGACGACGAGCTGCGGGAGGCCTTCAACGCCGAGCTGGCAGAGCTGATCGAGAGCGACATGTGGCTCGAGCTGGTGGAGCCGTACGGCTTCACCGAGGCCGAACGCCCGGATCCGGGGCTGACCGCCGAAGAGCTCTGCCAGGGCTGAGCCCTTGCTGCAGGAGCTGATCGATGCCGGCCCCCTGTTCCTCCGGGGGGTCGGCATCACGATCCTCTACACATTGCTCGCTGCGGTGTCCGCGCTGGTCGTCTCGTTCGTGTTCGGCCTGCTGGCCATGTCCCGGTCGACGGTCGTCCGTGGCGTGACCCGGGCCGTCGTCGAGTTCTTCCGCGGCACGTCGCTGGTCGTGCAGTTGCTGTGGATCTTCTTCGTGCTGCCCCAACTGGGCCTGCGCTTCGAGGCCATGGCGGCGGCCACGCTGGCCTTCGCGCTCAACTTCGGTGCCTACGGATCCGAGATCGTCCGCGGGGCCGTCACGTCGGTGCCCAAGGCGCAGTGGGAGGCCACCGTCGCCCTGGGCATGGGACGGGTCCAGCGGATGCGGCGCGTCCTGATGCCTCAAGCGATCCCCGAGATGATCCCGCCGTTCGGCAACCTGCTGGTGCAGATCCTGAAGAGCTCGTCGCTGCTGTTCATCGTCGGCATCACCGACCTGACCTTCGAGGTCAATCAGCTGCGGTTCGAGCTCGGCAGCCTCCCGGCCTTCGGGATCGCGCTCGTCGTGTACTTCGTCCTTGCCCAGCTGCTGCTCGCCGGTATGCGGTTCTGGGAGAACCGCGCGGCGGCCAAGGTGGGCAGAGGGCCCAGAGCCGTGACGGTGACCGCCGATCCGCAGGCGGTGGCCCACACGTGAACGAGAGGTCACTGTGGGACTGGGAGTACGCGTTCGACGTCCTCCCCGAGCTGGTGACCGCGTTCCTGCGGCTGACCCTGGGGATCACTGCGGCTGCGTCGCTGATCGCCGTCGTCCTGGGGCTCGTGCTCGCACTGGGCCGGCGGTCGCGGATCCGGGGCATCTCCTGGCCGGTGTACGGACTGGTCGAGTTCGTCCGCAGCACGCCGATCCCGATCCAGCTGTTCTTCGTGTACTACGCGCTGCCGGCCACCGGGATCCGGATCAGCGCCCTGATGACCGGCATCATCGTGCTGGGCGTCCACTACGCCTGCTACATGTCGGAGGTCTACCGGGCGGGCATCGACGCGGTGCCCAAGGGTCAGTGGGAGGCGTGCGTCGCGCTGTCCCTGCCGCCGCAACGGACATGGCGGGCGGTGGTCCTGCCGCAGGTGGTCCGTCGGGTGCTGCCTGCCACCGGCAACCAGATCATCGCCCTGTTCAAGGAGACGCCGTTCCTGATCGTCATCGGCGTGCTGGAGATGGTCACGGTCGCCAACCAGCTCGCGGCGCAGCAGTACCGCTACATCGAGCCGATCACCATCGCCGGCCTGATCTTCCTGGCGGCGAGCTACCCGACGTCGGTCGTGCTGAGAAGGTTGGAGACCCACCTTGGCTACTGAGACAGCAGCGTCGGTCCGCCCGGGGGAGCCGGATGCGATGATCCGCTTCCAGGACGTCGTCAAACGTTTCGGCGACAACACCGTGCTCGACGGCATGAACTTCACCGTGGCACCGGGGGAGCGGGTCACCCTCATCGGTCCCTCGGGCTCCGGGAAGACGACGATCCTGCGCCTGCTGATGACCCTCGAGGAGGTGACCGAGGGCGTCATCTGGGTCAAGGGGGAGCCGCTCACCCACGAGCGCAAGGGAGACCGGTTGGTCCCGGCGTCCGAGAAGTACCTCCGCAAGGCCCGTCAGCGGATCGGGATGGTCTTCCAGCAGTTCAACCTGTTCCCGAACATGACGGTCATCGAGAACATCATGGAAGCACCGGTGTCCGTGCTCGGGCTGAGCAAGGCCGAGGCGCGGGCGCGCGGTGAGGAGTTGCTGGGCAAGGTCGGTCTGGCCGACCGAGCCGATGCGCACCCGACCCAGCTCTCCGGTGGCCAGCAGCAGCGGGTCGCCATCGCCCGAGCGCTGGCGATGGAACCTGAGGTTCTGTTGCTGGACGAGGTGACGTCCGCGCTGGACCCGGAACTCGTCGTCGACGTCCTCAACGTGCTGCGCGACATCGCCCAGACCACGGACATCACCATGCTGATCGTCACCCACGAGATGCAGTTCGCCCGCGACGTCTCCCACCGCGTGATGATGTTCGACTCCGGGGTCATCGTCGAGGACGGGCCGCCCGAGAAGATCTTCAACGACCCGGACCACGAGCGCACCCGTACGTTCCTCAAGGCGGTTCTCGAGGAGCGTTGACGGCAGCCACCACCGGCAGAAGGCCTCGCCGCTGATCTACGTCGCCCCGTTCGCCATCCCCGGGCGCTTCGCTGGACGGCGCCCGGACAGCAACGGCCTGGTGGTCCCGGACCACCAGGCCGCTGGCTGCGCCTTCGACCGGCTGCGCTGTGCGGATCAGGCGCTGTTCTGCCGGCCGGTCAGCTTGTCCCTGAGCCGGTCGACCATGCCGACACCCGGGCCGACGAGCTTGTGGAAGAGCTCGCTGTGCGGTGCCGCGGGATGTGGACGGGTGGGCGCAGCCTTCTTCGCCGCCTCCACCTTGCTGCCGATCTTGACCAGCTGCTCGCGGGGCAACTGTGCACGGAGCATGGGGAACTGCTCGCTCTCCTCGTCAGAGACATGGTCCCGCAGCACCGCCTCGAGGCGTGCGAGCGTCTCCAGGAACCGCGGGTCGGCGGTGTCGACGCCCTCGAGCTCCTTCATGACCTCCTCGAGTTCCTGGTGCTCCTGGATGTCGTGCTGGACGTGGCTGTCCCCGTCGGCGAGGTGCTCACGCATCGCCGGATAGACGTACATCTCCTCGGCGATCGAGTGGCGCATCAGCTCGGCGATGACCGTGTCGATCATGTCCCGCCGTTGTCCAGCATCGGCGGCCGGGATCTGGCTGACGAGGGCCAGTACCTCCTGGTGGTCCGTGGTCAGGATGTCGATGACGTCCTGTTCTCCCGTGCTGGCGGTCATCCGCTCTCATCTCCCAGTGCATTGGCCTGTGGGCGTTGCTCTGCCTCGGCTCCGGTACCCCAGGTCGCCCTCGCAATCCCCGTGGAGGCATGGATAGGGGTTCGGGTTCCGTGCTCATCGAGGCATGGCGGAACAGCGGGGATGCCTGGAGTGGCGTGTGGGCGGTACGCGCGTCGAGCGGGGCCTTGCCGGTGACACCGGAGACGTCTGGTGTCGAGGCCTCGACCAGCCCGTTCGGGCAGGGGCGTAGTCGGCGGCTCCAGCCCACCGGTGTGAAGCCATGACAGGTCCACCGGACTGCGGACGTCCAGCAGCGGAGTGGTGACCGACCGACGCACTAGACGGGCACCGCGTTCCTCCGCCGCAGCCACCGGCCACCGAGCACCGCCGCGGTGAGCAGGCTGACCGCCCAGAGCCCCGCCTCCTCCGCCACCCAGCCGGAGGACTCCGGCAGCACGGCGTCGACCCCCGTCTCGATCAGCAGGGCAAGCGCTATGCCGACCACCGCCGCGACGGCGCCAGTGAGCGCCCGGCGCGCCGGCCCACCACCGGCGACGGACACCCCGCCGGCGATGAAGGCCAGCACGAGCAGCAGGAGCCCGGTCAGGAACAGCGGACCTTCCAGGGCGCTGCGACCGAGGCCGCCGGACGCCGCGATGACGACCGCCTTGGCCAGCCAGGCCCCCACGGCGCCGATGGCCGCCGCGGCGGCGACACCTCCGGCCCGGTCCTCGATGCGGACGTTCACGAGCGTTCTCCTCTCAGGATGGGGTCGCGTCAGGCGCCGCGGCGGACGACGACGCTGCCCTCGGTGGCCGGGGTGGCCGGGGTGGACGTGAGGAAGTCGTGTCGATGTCGCAGGACCGTGCGTGCAGCCAGTCGTCGTTGCGGACCACCAGCGGTGCCGCGCCGTCCTCCGCCGTCACCACGACCTCCGCGGGCGTCACGGCCAGGCTGCGCTGTGCCGGAGGGCGGCTTCCCCTCGCCGGCCCGTCGCTGGTCCGCACCGGGTACAGCCTCGCGGCGCGGACGGCGAGCACACCGGTGGCTGCGACGCCGTCTGCGGCCAGGCGGCGGGGGAGCGCGGACGGTGCCGGTCGGCGGGCCAGCACCGGCAGCGCGCCGTTCGGCGCATGGGGACCTGGGTGGGCATGACGGGACTCCCGGGGGGCGTGAGACGGACTCCCGGAGCACACCGCCGTGACCGTCCCGGTCGGCAGGGGCCGAGGTCCCGACGAGGTCGGGAACTTCGCGGACGGCGGCGTCAGACCGGCGGGCTGCCGAGCCCGGCATCACGGCCGCGCGCGACCGCCTCGGCGCGGGTGGCCACCTGGAGCTTGCCGAGCACGGTCGAGACGACGTTGCGCACGGTCTTGCGGGAGACCGACAGCCGCTCGGCGATCTCGCCGTTGTCCAGACCGCGGGCCAGGAGTTCCAGCACCTGCCGCTCCCGGTCGGTCAGCTCCGGGAACGGCCGCGGCGGCGCCGCGGACCCGGCGAAGAACGCCGAGATGCGGCGAGCCACGGGCGCGCCGAACACCGCCTGTCCCTCGGCCACCAGCCGGACGGCGTCGACGATCTGGGTGCCCGGCGCTTCCTTGAGCACGTAGCCGGCGGCCCCGGCGCGGAGCGCGGCGTAGACGGATTCGTCCGCATCGCTCATCGTCACCACCAGCACCGCGACGTCCGGGTGCCGGACGGACAGCCGGCGCGCTGCCTCCAGCCCGCCCATACCCGGCATGAGGAGGTCCAGCACCACCACGTCGGGCGGGTCGGCGGCGCACTGCTCGAGCAGCTCCTCACCGCTGCCGCACTCCCCGGCGATCTCGATGCCGGGGGCCCTCGACAGCACCGCCCGGACGCCGTCGCGGAACGTCGGGTGGTCGTCGACCACCAGGACCCGGGTCATCCGGGCCGTTCCTCTCCGGGGGAGAGCGGCAGCTCGGCCACCACGACGGTGCCACCGCCGTCCCGCGCCCGGACGTGGCAGCTACCACCCGACTCCTCTGCCCGGGAGACCATGCCATGCAGCCCCAGACCGCCGGGGCGCTGTTCGACCCCACCGACGCCGTCGTCGGTCACCGTCAGCCGCAGTGACCCGGCGTCGGCTCGCAGGTCCACCTCGATCCGGGCGGCGCCGGCGTGACGGACGGCGTTGGTCAGCGCCTCGCACCCGATGCGGTAGGCGGTGACCTCCGTGCCCGCCGGGAGGTCCGGCAGGTCGCCGGCCCGCACGACCGCACCGCCCCCGGCCACCCGGTCGGCGTGTACGCGCAGGGCGCCCACCAGGCCGAGCTGGTCGACCGCACTCGGGCCCAGGCCGTCGACGATTCGGCGGACCTCCACGGCCGACTCCCGCAGCCGGCGCCCGGCCTGCGCGAGCGCCGCCTGCTGTGCGTCGTCCACCTCGGCGGTCAGTCCCTCGAGCTGGAGACTCAGGCCGGCCAGCTCGGGTGCCACCCCGTCGTGCAGCTCCTGCCGGATCCGTCGCCGTTCCTCCTCGCGGGCGGCCCGCATCCGTCGTTGCTCGGCCCGCTCCGCCTCGCGCACCGAGTGCGCTTGCGTGTCCACCACGATCGCCAGCGGAAGGACCGACAGCCCGGCCGCGGTGGCGACGTCGGGCCACGGGTAGCTCAGCTGCCCGAACGCGAACGTGGCAAGGACGAAGGCCGCGCTGCCGACGAGGGCGGCCGTACCGCCGGGGCGGGGCCGGCGCACGCGCTCGACCGCCAGCACCACCACGGTGAGCGGGGCCAGGACCAGTACCACGACCGCGATCAGGGCGCCGCCGACTTCGCCGATCAGTGGCAGCGACGCGATCCCCAGCGGGTTGCCGACGTCGGTGGCCTCGTTGACCGGGCCCGGTGCGATGGCGGAGCCGAGGGTGATCAGCCCGGTGAGCACGAGGGCCGCCATGGCGACCGCGCGCGCCGCGGCTGAGGACGGCCGGCCACCCGGGTAGACCAACGGAAGCACCGTGGGCAGCAGCAGGTACGGCGTCCACGCCCAGGCCGTGATCCAGGCGGAGAGTGTGCCCACGGGGCCCAGTGCCCCGTCGAGCGCGTCGAGGTCGGCCAGCCCCGTGCCCAGTGCGGCCAGCGACAGGCAGCCGGCCAGCAGCAGGAGGGCCCCCACGGGCCGCGCGCCGCCCCGGGACAGGAACCAGGCTCCGACGACGGGATAAAGCAGCGAGGCCCAGACGTCGGCCAGGTAGATCTCGGCCACGTCGGCCCGCACGGCCGAGACCTGAGCGTGCAGCACGAAGGCAGCCACCACCGCGGCTGCCGCGCCGACGGGGACCAGCCACGGCAGCGCCGTGCGGACCGGTGGGTGTGCCACCGCGCCATGGTGGCCCGCCCGCTGCGCCCTGACCAGTACCCGGTCGGTGGGCGCCTGCTTCGCGCATACGCCCCGGTCAGCACGGGTGCCGGCACGACGTTTCGCACGCCGAGCCGGTCCAGAACGGCTTCGAGGCGGCGGGCGGCGCCGGGCCGTGCGTCATGGGCGACTCGGTCGCCGGAATCGGGCGGGCCCCGGCCAGGGCAGTCGACGGGACGCCTGACCGCCATCGGTCGATCGATCCGACGTCGGCGGGCGTTCCGTTCGGCACCGGGATCGCCGCCACGCGGCGATCCCGGTGCCGCCCACGACGAGGAGCAGCATCGGCAGGCTGGCGTAGAGCGTCGCCGTCAGGAGCGGCGACGCGACGACGAAGGAGATCGCGCCGGCCAGGAGCAGCGGCGCGAGCGCCCATGCCGCGACGACCAGCCACCGCTGGCCGAGCCGAGCTCGCCGCGCCAGAACGGTCGCGGCGACGGTGAAGACGGCCAGCGCGATCAGCTTCACGCCGTCCACCCGGTCGATGGCCTCCCGCAGCGCCGAGCTCCGTTCGGGGCCGCCGCCGTCGAGCCCCGCGACGAGCACGACGAACAGTGCGGCCTGTGCCCAGGACGACACCGCCGCGGCCCCACCCGCGATGAGGACAGGACCGCGGCCGCCGATCGGATGGGCGGCCAGCCGGACCAGACCGACGGTCAGCACCGCCAGGGCGGCACCGGCCGCTCCGTGCACCAGCAGCGACTGGACGAGCGCGCCGAGCCGGTGGTCGGCGATCTGTTCGTGCACCTCGACAGGCGAGGCCCCGGCGGGAGGAGCAGGGGCTGCGAGGAGGCCGATGACCCAGGCCAGGACGTAGGTGACCGACGCGGCTGCCGCCCAGCGTCCGATCGCGGCAGGGGACCTCACTGCTCCCACCAGGCCATCAGCGCCGCGTTGGCGGCAGCGGCGACGCCGAGCGCCCCGGCCAGCTGCGGCCTGCCCGTAGCGATGAGGGCAGCGACGGCCACCCCGAACACGGCCAGTTGGACGGCCAGCTGCGCGGGCGCCGGGACCTGCACGGTGGCCCGTGGCGAGGCGAACAGGCCCCACACCACGGCGGCGACCAGCGGCGCGCCGAGCCCGGCCAGCACCCGGATGCCGGATGAGGCGGAAGACTGCAGACCCCAGTACGCCAGCGCGCCCAGTGCGCTGAGCTCCAGGGCGAAGCGGGCGGCCAGGTTGGCGCCCTGTAGTGCGCTGAGGACCATGTCGGCTCCTTCTCGAACGGGATGGCAGGAGCCTGGCCGGGGCCGCGGCTGCCCGTCGTCGGCGTCCGGGTGGAGCCTGCGATCTCCACCCGACAGGCTCGGGATCCACCCGGAGGTGGATCCCGCAGAGACGGCGGACCTGGCACTGTCGTCGGGTGCAGGTTCGTACCAGGTTGCTGACCTCGGTCGGCTTCGCCGTCGTCGCCTTGGTGGTCGTGGCCAACGCCGCCGGCGCCGTCGGCTTCGGCGTCAGCGGTCCGGCGGCCCAGGTCACCACGGCCACCGCGGCGTACGCGGTGGCCGCCGGGCTGTTCCTGCTGTGGGCGCACGCGCCGCGCCGCGCCGTGATCCTCCTGCTGGTCGCGATGGCGGTCGCCGCCACGGCCGTCCGCAACGCCGACCCCGACGGGCCGGTGGTGGCACTCTTCCTGATCACGGCGTTCGCGCCGCTCCGCCTGCCGGTTCGCGAGGCGGCAGCGGCCGCGGTCGCCGCGGCGCTCCTGTTCAACCTCGAACAGGTCCACAGCGCAGAGTCTCCCGCGTTGTTCGTCCTGGTCACCGATGGCGGCGCGGCGTTCTTCTTCCTCATGGGGTGGCTGCTGCGCCGCGAGCACGAGCAGCGCCAGGAGCTGGAGGTCACCCGGGACGCCGAGCGGGTGGCCGCGGCGCTGGCGGAGCGCTCCCGGCTGGCCCGGGAGATGCACGACGTGCTCGCCCACACGCTCTCCGGCTTGACCGTCCACCTCGAAGGTGCCCGCCTGCTGGCCCGGGCCGGTTCTGCGGCTCCCGAGGTCGTCACGGCGCTGGACGACGCCCACCAGCTGGCCCGGGCCGGTCTCTCCGAGGCCCGGAGGGCCGTCGCCACGCTGCGGGGCGACGAGCTCCCCGGCCCCGAACTGGTGCCTCAACTGGTCGAGGAACACCGCCGATCCGGCGGCAGCTGCACCCTGACGGTCAGCGGGGACCCCGTCCCGCTGGCCCCCGACGCACGGCTCGCGGTGTACCGCACCGTGCAAGAAGGGCTGAGCAACGTCCGCAAGCACGCGCCAGACGCCACGGCCGAGGTCACCATCCGATGGGCCGGCACCGCGGTGGTCGCCGTCGTCCAGGACCGCGGCGGGGCGCCGGCGGGGGAGCCCGCGTCCGCTCCGACCGGGTACGGCCTCACCGGCATCGCGGAACGGGCGGACCTCCTGGGTGGACAGTTCCGCGCCGGGCACGGCGACGAGGGGTTCCGCGTCGAGCTCGCCGTCCCGGTGGCCTCGTGACCGTTCGCGTCCTCGTCGTCGACGACCAGCGGGTGGTGCGCGACGGGCTGGCGGTGCTCCTGGGCCTGCTCCCCGGCATCGAGGTGGTCGGCAGCGCCGAGGACGGCGAACAGGCGCTCCACGCCGTGGGCCGGCTCTCCCCCGACGTCATCCTGATGGACCTGCGCATGCCTCGGATGGACGGCATCGAGGCCACCCGACGCCTCCATGCCGAGCGCCCGGCCGTAGCCGTCCTGGCGCTGACCACCTATGCCGACGACGAGTCCGTGGTGGGCGCCCTCCGCGCAGGCGCGCGCGGCTACCTGACCAAGGACGCGGGCGCCGACGAGATCGCCCGGGCCATCGCGGCGGTGGCTTCCGGGCAGATGGTCCTGGACACCGCCGCCCAGCTACGGGTCGTCGAGAGCCTCGGCGGGGGGAAGCCTGGCGTTGGGACGCCGGCCATCCGGTCCACACCCGACGGCCTCACCCAGCGCGAGGCAGAGGTCCTCGGCCTCATCGCCCAGGGCCTGTCCAACGCCGAGATCGCCGCACGACTCGTCCTCAGCGAGGCCACCGTGAAGACCCACGTCAACCACATCTTCGCCAAGACCGGCGCCCGCGACCGCGCCCAGGCCGTCGCCTACGCGTACCGCACGGGGCTCGCCCCCCGCTGAAGTCGCCGTGCGCCCCGTGAGTGTGCCGGTCGACCAGCGCTGCCCGAGCTGTGCGAGGCCGGCGCCTGCGCCCCCACCTCGCGGCCTGACCGGTGGTCGTGCGGCTCGGCCGACGTCCCCCTTGACACTGGCTAACATGGTTAGCCATCATTCGGATAACAGCGTTAGCCATCCATCGGAGGAGGTATCAATGCGACAGCTGAGCGTGACCACGGCCATCGACGCGACCCCGACCGTGGTCTGGGACGTACTCATCGACACGGCGGCCTACGCTGCGTGGAACCCGTTCATCCCCGAGGTCCTCGGGGCATTGGAGCCGGGCCAGCGGTTGCGGGTCCGCATCACCCCTCCGGGGGGCAAGGGCATGACCTTCCGGCCCGTAGTCACCACGGTGGTGCCGGGGCGCGACCTGGCGTGGCTGGGGCGCGTCGGGCTACCCGGGATCTTCGACGGCGCCCACTCCTTCGCCGTGAGGCCGCGTCCGGGCGGCGGCACCGAGTTCACGCACAGCGAGGTCTTCCGCGGGCTGCTGGTGCCGGTGATGGGCGCAGCGCTGCGGCGCACCGAGGCGGGCTTCGCGGCGATGAACGACGCGCTGCGCGACCGTGCGGAGGAGCTCGCCAGTCGGCCTTCGTCCGCGGGTGGTGTCCGATGACTGCGAGCGGCCACGTCCGCCGGCGGGCCATCGCGGCGGATCGCGCCGCCTACCTGTTCCTGGGGCTGGCCGTGGCCGGCTCGGTCGTCGCCGTCGACGGGTTCTCCTGGCAGTTGTGGGTCTTCGCGCTGGCACCGGACCTCCCCCTCCTGGCCGGCGGTGGGCGCGGGCTGCGGCCAGGCCAACTGCATCCGCGCGCCGTCCTCGCCTACAACGCGACCCATCACCTGGCCGGGCCCCTGGCGCTGACGGCGCTCGGGGGCTTGTGGCTGGGGACGACCGGGGAATCCGGTGCCCTGGTGGCCGGCGCGGCATGGCTGGCTCACGTCGCCTTCGATCGAGCCGCCGGCTACGGGCTGCGCAGCGGATCAGGCTTCCAACGGTCATGAGTCGGCGGAACGAGATCCTGGCGGTGGCCGAAGCCCTGCTCGTCGCCGAGGGCCCCGACAGCGTGACCATGCGGCGGCTGGCCGCCGAACTGGGCATCCAGGCGCCCTCCCTCTACAAGCACGTGCGCGGCAAGGACGACATCGAGGCGGGCCTGCAGGAGCGCGCCCTGCGCAGCATGGGCGAGGCGCTCAGCGTGGCCGGCCCGCAGATCCCCGACCTGGCGCTGGCGTACCGGTCCTGGGCCCTGGCACACCCGCGGCTGTACGAGCTGGCCACACGCCGCCCTCTGCGACGGGGTGAGCTCGGCGCCGGCGTCGAGGCGGCGGCCGCCGCGCCGCTCCTCTCCGCAGCAGGGGGTGACGAGCACGTCGCCAGAGCACTGTGGGCGCTGGCTCACGGACTGGTGGACCTGGAACTCGCTGGGCGCTTCCCGCCAGGCGCGGACATCGACCGGACGTGGCAGACCGCAGTGGCCGTGTTCCTCCGCGACGCCTGAGCCGGTCCCGCCGAGAGCCCGATCCGGCACAACCCGGCGGCAACGTCATGGCCGGCGCCTCGCTGCCCGGGGGGTTGACGTACGAGCGGCGGATCTCCTTCTCGGTCAGTGGTCCCATCGGTGGACCTCCTCCGCATGCCCAGGTCAGCGGCGGGGGGTCAGCCGCGCGGCCAGCGCGGCGGCGTCGTCGTGGCCGATGAGGAGCTCGTCGTAGCGGTGGCCCTGCAGGCGCAGGCGCAGGGTCGGCTGGCCCCGGCGGACGTCGACGAAGCGTCGAGCGCCGCGGCCGCGCCAGGTGCCGATCTTGCGCCGGCCGGGGATGGCGAGGCCCGGCGCGCGCACGCCGCGGGCGGCAGCCAACCCGTCGGTCACGACGTCGGCGCTGATGATGGCCGAGCGCGGAACGACCTGGTCGCGCAGCAGGCCGGCGATCCTGCTCGCCAGGGGAAGGCGGACGGTGAGCGCGTCGGCGGACACGTGGATCGAGGTCATCAGGGCCTCCGGTGTTCGGGCCGGGGCCACCTGCCCCGCTCGTCCTCGACGCTAGGGACGGGAGCGGGGCGAGGCGTCATCCGCCGGTCTCGTCCTGCGCTCCTCCAGGAGGAGGAGGTGCGAGGGCGTTCTCGTCCTCACGACCCCGACGGCGTGACGAGGCCGCGCTCGTAGGCGAGGACGACGGCCTGCACCCGGTCGCGCAGCCCCAGCTTCATGAGCAGGTTGCTGACGTGGGTCTTCACCGTCGTCTCGCTGAGGAGCAGTTCGGCGGCGATCTCGGCGTTGGAGAGGCCGCGCGCGACCAGCAGCAGGACCTGGTGCTCGCGGTCGGTGAGCTGGGGCAGCGAGGGCATCGACGTCGCGGCGGTGGAGATGGGGAGGTGCCGGGCGAAGCGGTCGAGCAGCCGACGGGTGACCTGCGGTGCGATGACGGCGTCGCCCCGGTGGACGACGCGGACCGCGTCGACGAGGTCGTCGGCGGGGGCATCCTTGAGCAGGAACCCCGACGCGCCTGCCCGCAGCGACTCGACGACGTACTCGTCGAGGTCGTAGGTGGTCAGCACCAGCACGCGCGGCGGCGAGTCCAGCCCGCTCAGCCGGCGGGTGGCCTCGACGCCGTCCATGCGCGGCATCCGGATGTCCATGAGGACGACGTCGGGCTGCAGTGCCCGGACCTGGGCGAGGGCGACCTCGCCGTCGGCGGCCTCTCCGACGACCTCGAGGTCGGGCTCGGTCTGGAGAATCAGGCGGAAGCCCGTCCGCAGGAGCGGCTGGTCGTCCACGAGCAGCACGCGGATCGTCATGACGGGCTCCGATCGAGGGGGAGGCTGGCGGTCACGGTGAAGCCGCCGCCGGGGACCGGGCCGGCGGCGAGCGCTCCGCCGTAGGCGTGGACCCGTTCGCGGAGCGAGGCGAGGCCGTGGCCGTCGGGCGGTGAGTCGGCCAACCGGGTGAGGGCTCCCCGGCCGTCGTCGGTCACCCTCAGGGACACGCTGCCGTCGCTCCAGTCGAGGGTGATGCGGGCGGCGGCCCGGCCGGCGTGCCGGCGGATGTTGCGCAGCGCCTCCTGGACGACCCGGTAGGCGGTCAGAGCCACCCCCGGGTCCACCTGGACCGGTGTGCCGTGGTGGACGAGCTCGACGTCCACTCCTTCGGCGCGGGCCTCGTCGACCAGCGCGTCGAGGTCCCCGAGCCCGGGTTGGGGACGCAGGTCGGCGACGTCGTCGGCCGGCCGCAGGACTGCCAGGATCCGCCGCATCTCGGCGACCGCCTCGTGTCCCGCGCGTTCGGCCTCGGCCAGCAGTTGGTCGGCCGTGTCGGGATCGCCGCGCAGCAGACGGCGGGCAGCAGTGGTCTGCACGGTCAGGGCGGTGATGCCGTGGGTCACGAGGTCGTGCATCTCCCGGGCGATGGTGGCCCGCTCGTCGACCTCGACCGCTCGTGCGCGGGCCTCTCGCGCCTGGAACAGGGCGCGGTTGCGTTCCTCCCGCCCGGCGTTCTCGGCGCGGCGGCTGCGAACCGACCAGCCGACAGCCCAGACAGCGATGATCATGAAGGTGTTGTTGACCCAGTCGGTGACCGTGGGCTCCACCGGGCCGGCGACCAGAAGCCAACCCACCAGCAGGTAGACGCAGACGGCGGCCGGTGCGCTCACCGACACCGGTCGTCGCGCGGCGACGGTGTAGAGCACGAGGAGCGGTGCGTACGTCGCCACGCTCTGCGGGTAGCCGAGGTGCAGGGGGGCCAGGGCAGCCGCGGACGCCAGCACCACCGCCGGGATCGGCCACCGGCCCCGCACAGCGACCGCGGCGCCCGCCAGCGCCGTCAGCCCCGCGCCCAGCGCGTCGAGGTCACGGTAGTCGAAAGCCACCGTGTCCGGCGTCAGCCAGAGCGACAGGACGCCGAGCACGGCCACCAGCACGCCGAGAGCCGCGTCGAGCCGGGCGGCATGTCGCCCGGTGAAACCCGAGACCGCGGCGGCCAGTCGCTGCACGCGGTCACGTTAGGACAACTGGCAGCCGGGCCCCTCCTTCTCCAGGACCGGTCCGCCGCAGGTCCTCCTCCCCGCGGAGGAGCGCCGGCGCGGCGATCCGGGCGCCGCAGTCGCTTCTCGGTCGCTAGCCTCTCCAGCCGTGGCGAGCCGCGAGAGCACGGTTGCGCAGGCTGACGGGCAGCGGCCGGACCCCGGCGAGCTCGTCGGTCCTGCTGACGACGCCCCACTGCCGCGACCGCGGAGCGCTGACGACGCCCGGCCGGCGTCCGACAGCGCCGCCGTCCTGCGCGGTCTGGGCCTGGACGCCCTGGTGGAGATGCTGGAGACCTCCGGCTACGGCGTCTGCGTGACCGGCGACGACCACAGCTGGGTGTACCTGAACCCCACCGGCTGCCGGCTCGTCGGCCGGCCGTTCTCCGAGCTCCAGGGGGAGGACTACCTGCTGTCCTTCGCGGAGCACGAACGTGCCTACCTGCTCGCGCTCGAGCACGACCAGCGCGAGGGCGACACCGGCTTCTACGCCAACACCGTCGTCCGTCCGGACGGCAGCGAGGTGGGGATCACCTGGTCGGGATCGGTGCTGCACGCCGACGGCAAGGAACTGGCCCCAGCCATCTTCCACCCGACCTTCGGCCTCGCGCGCACCGATCAGGACGCGGTCGTCCTCGGTGCCGCGGCCGCCCGCATCGCCGAGGGCGGGTCGGTCCGGGACGTCCTCGGCAGCCTCGCCGAGGAGGCGGTGGCGCGGTCTCGCGCGGTGGCGTGCCTGGTGCTGGTCGAGTGCCCCGACGGGCGGCTCGCGCTGCTGGCGGGCGCGGGGCTGCCCGAAGAACTGCGCGAGGCGGTGTCGGACGCCGACCTGCGGCTGGCCGATCTGCCCGCTGGCGAGTTCCTCACCGCCGGACGGCTGATGCTGCTGTCCGACGGGAGGACCCGGCTGGCGGCGTCTGCGTCCACCGCCGTCATCACGGAACTGACGGACGACCTCGACTGGGAGGGATCGGTCAAGGTCCCGCTGCACCGGGGCGGGATGGTCGTCGGATGCCTGGTCCTGCTGCTGCCTCGCACGGTGACGGCAGCCACGAAGGGAGAGCTGACCGCCTGGTCGGCCCTGGGGGCGCATGCGTCGGTGGCGCTGGCCGAGGAGCGGCTCCGCGAGCAGGCCATCGCGCACGCCGCCGAACTCGAGCGGCACCGGCTCGGGCGGGACCTGCACGACTCGGTCAGCGCGGCACTCTTCTCCGTGCACGCCCGCGCGCAGGCGGTCCGGCGCGCGCTGCGCGCCGGTGCGCCGGAGGTCGTCGAAGAAGCCGCGCGTGACCTGGAGGCGTTGTCGCAGCAGGCCATCTCCCAACTGCGGGCCATGGTCACCGGCATGCGCGAGGAGGCGTCGGCGGAGGACCTGGCCGTCGCGCTGCGGGAGCTGGCAGGGACCTGTACGACGCGGGACGGCCTGCCGGTCGACGTGCGGACGACCGATGCGGTGCCGCCGGTCGCCGCTGGGACGAGCGAGCACCTGGTGCGCATCGCGGGGGAGGCGCTGCACAACTGCGTGAAGCACGCGGATGCGTCGGCTGCGGCCCTGTCCCTGGACGTGCGTGGAAAGGAGCTCGTCCTCACGGTCACCGATGACGGCTGTGGCTTCGATCCGGCGGTGGGCCGGGTCGGCGGTCACGGGCAGCGGACGATGCGCGAGCGGGCGCTGCTGTGCGGCGGCACCCTCCACGTGCACAGCGCGCCCGGCCGTGGGACGCGCGTCGTCGTCCGCGTCCCGGTGTCCGGCTGACGCACGACCGGAGGGGCGCCGCGGCTGCGGGGCGCCCCTCCGTCCACCGCCGTCAGGCGGTGGCGATGGCGTCGAGCACCTTCATCCGTGCCGCCCGCCGCGCCGGCCAGACCGCGGCGAGGACGCCGATCAGTGCCCCGAGGGCCAGGAAGAGCACCAGACGTCCGCCCGGGACCACCAGCTCGGTGATGCCCTGGTCCGACAGCGCCCTCGTGAGGCCGATCCCCAGCAGGGCGCCCAGCGCCAGTCCGAGCGACGAACCGTAGACCGAGATGAGCACCGACTCCAGTCGCACCGTCCGGCGCAGCTGGCCGCGGGTCATGCCCACCGCCCGCAGCAACCCGATCTCCCGGGTCCGCTCGAGCACCGACATCGCCAGGGTGTTGACGATCCCGAGCACGGCGATCAGCACCGAGAGCACCAGCAGGGCGTTGATGAGCATGAGGATCTGGTCCACCTGCCCCTTCTGCTCGCCGGCGAACTCGTCCCTGTCCTTGAGGGTGACGACCGGGTAGGGAGCGATGGCGGTCTCGATCGCCGACCGCACGGACTGCGCGGGCGCTTCCTCGGCGACGTCGAGGTAGAGGTACCGGTCGAGCTCGGCGCCGCCGGTGGCGACGAAGGTCTCCAGCGACACGACCGCCGGTCCCACCGCCTGGTTCACGGCGAAGATCCCTCCGACGGTCAGCCGGGCGGCCTGGCCCGTGGGCGTCATCATCTCGACCGTGTCACCGACCGCCCATCCCGAGCTGCTCGCCGTCGACTCGTCGACCAGCAGACCTGCGGCGGCCAACTCGGCGCCGCCCCCGGCGGTGTAGTCGAGTGCCAGCGTCCGGTCCAGCGTGCGTGCGTCCACTGCGGCGACCAGTGTCTCCTCTCCGCCCAGCAGGGCCGAGCCGAACCGCACCGCGGTCACGGCGTCCACACCCTCGACCGTCCTGAGCCGTTCGGCGACCTCGGGGGTGAAGGGCTGCCCCACCGCAGTGGAGACGACGAAGTCCGCGCGCACCGCCGCTCCGACCAGCTTGTCGACCGAGGCGTTGGCCGAGGCGCCGAGGATGCTGAACGCAGTGACCAGCGCCAGCCCGACCATCAACGCGGACGCGGTCGCCGCGGTCCGCCGCGGGTTGCGTGCGGCGTTCTGCCGGGCGAGGTGGCCCGTCGTCCCCCACACGCGGGGAAGGACCGCGCCCACGGATCGGGCGAACGGCCGTGCCAGGACGGGACTCAGCACGATGGCCGCCATGACGAGGCACAGCCCGCCGACCCCGACGAGCTGGGCGGCGGCCCCACCATCGGCCAGGACGCTCCCGCCGAGCCCGGCGACACCGGCCACGGTCGCCGCCGCGCCCGCGAACGTGCGCCTGCGCAGCGAGCGCTCCACCGTGACGTGGTCCTCGCGCATCGCCGCGACCGGCGGCGTGGCCGCGGCCCGGCGGGCCGGCACATAAGCCGCGATCAGCGTGACCAGGATCCCGACGGCGTAGCTCCAGGTGATGGTGCTCGCCGAGAGGACGAGGCTGCCGTCCAAGGTCAGACCGATCGTCGAGAACAGGGCACGCAGCGCCGTGGCGATGCCGAACCCGCCCAGCACGCCCAGCGTCGAACCGAGGACACCGAGGACCAGCGCCTCGACGAGCACCGACCGGGTGACCTGACCGCGACCGGCCCCCAGCGCCCGGAGGAGGGCCAGCTCCCGCGTGCGCTGCGCCACCAGCATCGAGAAGGTGTTGAGGATGATGAAGGAGCCCACGAACAGAGCGATACCGGCGAACGCGGTGAGCAGCACCGTGATGAAGGACAGTCCCTCCTCCAGCGCCGCGGCCTGCTCGTCGGCCTGCTCCTGCGCCGTCGTCACCTCGTAGTTCCCACCTACGGCTGCCGCGATCCGGTCCCGTACCTCGTCGCCGGAGACGCCGTCGGCGACGAGCACGTCGATGCCGGTGAAGTCGTTCCCGAGCCCGAGCATCTCCTGGGCGGTGGCCAGCTCGAAGGCGGTCAGCGACGCGCCGGCGAGGCCGCCGTCCTCCCCGAAGGTGAAGATTCCGACGACCTCGGCCTCCATCCGTGGTCCCGGGGTGAGCAGGGTGACCCGATCGCCGACGGTGTAGCCGAGGTCCTCGGCGGTGGCCCGGTCGAGGGCCACCTCGTCGTCTCCCGCGGGTGCCCGTCCGTCGACGAGCTCGCTCGGTGACAGCTCACGCTGGTCGAACCAGCTGACGCCGACGCCGGGCGCGCCCCCGGTGTCGAGCACCGCACCGTCCTCGTCCAGGACGTAGACGCCCTCGGTCTGGACGTAGCCCCCGGCCGCGGCGACGCCGTCGACGGCGCGAACCTGCTCGACCAGACCCGGGGGCAGTCGGTCGATCCCTCCGCCGGGGCCGGTGATGCCCGCTTCGAACGCTGCTGCGGGGCGCACGCTCACGTCTGCCGCCGTGCTCTCGAACAGCGCGGTGAAGGTGCGGTCGAGGGTGTCGGTGAAGATCATGGTGCCGCTGACGAAGGCGACGCCCAGGACGATGGCCATTCCGGAGAACGCGAGCCGCAGCTTGTGCGCGAGCAGGCTCCGCCACGTGGTGCGCCACATGTCAGATCCCCTCCGCGGCGCGGGGGCCGGCGGGGTCGAAGGCCTTCATGCGCTCGAGGACCCGCTCGGCGGTGGGCTCGGCCATCTCGTCGACGATGCGACCGTCGGCCAGGAACAGCACTCGGTCGGCGTAGGAGGCCGCGGACGGGTCGTGGGTGACCATCACGACGGTCTGGCCCAGCTCCCGCACGGACGTGCGCAGGAACGCCAGCACCGACGCGCCACTGCGGGAGTCGAGGTTCCCCGTCGGCTCGTCGGCGAAGACGATGTCCGGCCGGCTCGCGAGCGCCCGTGCGCAGGCGACGCGCTGCTGCTGGCCGCCGGACAGCTCCGTCGGCCGGTGCCCCAGCCGCTCCCGCAGGCCCACGGCGTCGATGACGCCGTCCAGCCAGGCGCGGTCGGGGGTGCGGCCGGCGATGTCCATCGGCAGCGTGATGTTCTCCAGCGCGGTCAGCGTGGGCAGCAGGTTGAAGGCCTGGAAGACGAATCCGACCTTGTCCCGCCGGAGCTGGGTCAGTCCCTTGTCGTCCAGGCCGCTGATCTCGGTGTCGCCGATCCAGGCCCGCCCCGAGGTGAGGCCGTCGAGACCGGCCATGCAGTGCATCAGCGTCGACTTGCCCGACCCCGACGGTCCCATGATCGCGGTGAACTGCCCGCGGCGGAACTGGACGTCCACGGCGTCCAGGGCGACGACCCGTGTCTCACCGCTTCCGTAGACCTTGGTCAGCGCTGCTCCACGAGCGGCGTGTGCCTGGGCGACCGCCGGCGCGTCGGCTGCGATCGTCGCCTGGTGGACCGTTGTCACGATCCCTCCTCAAGGGTCCGTGGGATGCCGCACCAGCTGCGGCGCCATGAACTCTGGAGTGGGGGCGGCGTTCCGCCATCAGTCGGACGAAGGGACCCGCGGTGGGTCGCGAGGACGAGACGGGCGCACACCTCCTTCCCGAGGAGGAGGCCTGAAGACCGTGGGGGTTCAGCTCGGTGTCCGAGGGGCGACTCCCTCCATACGCACCGGCCTGGGCAGTGATCGTTCGTGGCGATCCATGGTCCTCGGCGCTGGGGTCACCGCTCGCAGCCGCTCGGCAGCGTCGCCGGCGAGCACGCCCTTCGCGGCCGCGTGGGCACCGCGACGTGGGAGCCGTTCCACCAGCGTCCCCGGCGTGGGGGAGGGGCGCGGTGCACACGGCCTTTCTGGAATTGATCGGAACGCGGTGCGCCGGTCGGACGCCCCGTGCCCGTGGCACCTCGAGGAACGCAACGCACGCCGCCGGCACCGGTGTTGCGTGTGCCGGCCGGCGGTCACCGGCTTCGCGCGGAAGAGAGGGTCCTGACGCGGCGCATGGCGAGAGCGCCGAGGGCGGGGCCTGGGGCGAGGATCAGGAACGCGTACTGCCAGCCGACGCCCTCGGCCAGAAGCGCGACCAGCTGGATGCTGAGCACGGTGAGGGCGAACCCGATGGCAGTCTGGGCGCTGAGGGCGGTGCCGACGAAGCGGCGGTCGGCGACTTCGGACAGCGCGGTGGAGAACACGCCGGAGTCGGCGATCACCGAGGCGCCCCAGATCGCGCAGAAGACGGCCAGCACGGGTGCCGGGGCGAGGAACGCCAGGGGTGACAGCAGGCAGCAGGCGCCGCTGACCGTCAGGGCGGTGACGGCCGCCGCGGAGCGCCCGAACCGGTCGGCCGCCCATCCTCCGAGCAGGCACCCGGCCAGGCCGAACAGGCCCATGGTGACGAACACCAGGATCTGGGAGTAGGAGCCGAACTCGGCCGACGATGCGGCATGGAGCACGAACGACGGGAGCCAGGTCCACAGCGCGTACAGCTCCCACATGTGCCCGAAGTAGCCGAGGTTGACCAGCCGCGGCCCGGGCCGGGCGAACATCTGCAGCGCGTACCGGGGGTGCAGGCTGATAGGGCCGGTGGACAGGTGCGGTCCCGGGCGGACCGCGGTGAGGGCCAGTACGGCACCGAGCAAACCTATTCCGGCCGTCGCCTGCAGCACTCCACGCCAGGGCAGGGTCACCAGCCCGCCGATCAGATGCGGGAGCGTCGAGCCGAGAGTGAGCGCGCCGATGAGCATCCCCATGGCCAGGCCGCGGTTGCTGCTGGACGCCCACGAGGCCATCAGCTTGATGCCCACCGGGTAGACGCCGGCGAGGAACACCCCGGTCAGGAACCGCAGGACCAACGCGACGGGAAGTCCGTCGGCGAGGACTGCCAGGCCGAGGGTGGCCAGGGCGGCGAGCGCGGCACTGGCGGCCATGAGGACCTGGGGCGGGAACCGGTCGGCGAGGTTGAGCACCGTGGAGACCAGCGCTCCGGTGACGAAGCCCAGCTGGACGGTCCCGGTGAGCCAGACCGCTGCAGCGCTGGAGATCCGCCACTCGGTCTGCAGGCCGGGAACGACCGCGGAGACGGAGAACCACACGGCCAGGCCGAGGACCTGAACCGCTGCAATCGCCGCGCGCTGCGCTCCTGGTGTCATGAGCACGGCGTTCATCCCGTCGCGAGCTCGGTCGATTCGGTCGTGCTGGCGGTGAGACGGTCACCGGCCGCTGGGTGGCCCTCGGGGGCACCGGCGTCGGTACCGTCGTCGAACGGTATCGAGGGGCGCTGTCCGCCGTCCTGGTGCCGACGCTCGCCGGCTGGAACTACCCGGGGGGCTCCCCAGAAGCTCCCCTCCGGGGAGTACTCGAGACGGCGCTGGATCGGCTGTGCGGAGCGCGAGTGGCCGGCGCGGCAGGGGCGGTGCTGGTCGCGTCTGGGGCACGTCGCACCGGCGCCGGCCGCCTGCGGGCGAACGCGCCCGCGGTGACGCCATCGTCTCGCCGGCGCGCCGTCCTGGCCGTCTGCACCGGGATCACCGCACAGCCGGCGTCGTCCGGACCCTCGTCAGCGAGGACGTCTGCATCCCCGGGACGCACGCTGTCAGGGGCGTCCGGTGGCGTCGTCACGACGGCTCCTCGGCCGGGCGGAGTGTCCCGCCGGACTCTCCATCTCGGTACGGATGCGCGCATGGAGGGCGGGGGAGTCGACCTCCGCGGCCAGGGCGCGGGCGGCGGCGAGTGCCTGGTGCGAGCCGGCCCGGGCGCGGTGCAGGTGCGCGCGGACGAGCAGCTCGCGCATGTTCCCGCGGCCGGCGAGCCCGGCCAGCCGGTCGATCAGGACGCGGGCCGCCGCCGCCCCACCGGCGCGCAGAGCCAGCGAGCAGGCCCGGTCGAGGAGACGCGCCCGCGGCCATAGGTACCACGGTAGGGGCGCCAGACCGCGCTCGACCCAGTCCTGGGCCGAGGACGGCTGCCCGGCGGCGATGGCCAGTGAGGCCTGGCCGTGCGCGACGGTCGCCATCCAACAGTGGTCGCCGCTCTCCGTGGCCAGGACCCACGCGTGCTCCAGCAGCTCACGCGCGGTGGAGAGGTCCCCAGTTTCGATGGCCGCCTCGGCGCGGAAGGCTTGCGGCCAGGGCTGGAACGCCGTCCAGCCCTGGTCGTCGACGATCTCGAGCGCCGCGTCGAGCGGCGCGGTGGCACGGGCGGGCTCCCCCCGGAGCACGTGAAGTCGGCCGACCATCGACAGGCACCAGGCTTCCTGCCGGAGGTCGCCGACGGTGCGGGCGAGGCGCACCGCGCTGGTGAGGCTCGACAAGGCCCCCGCGTAGTGAGCCCCGTCGGTCAGACACATCCCACGGACCCCGAGCAGGCGGGCACGTTCACCGTCGTCGGTGGCGAGCCGTTCGCCTTCGTCGAGCGACACCAGGGCGCGGTCGTGGTGGCCGTGCTGCAGGGCCAGGAAGCCGAGTTCCCGGCAGGCCGCTGCAGCGAGGTCGGGCGCTTCTGTCCGGCGGGCGCAGGCCGCGGCGTCCTGCAGGAGAGCACGCACCGCCGTGCCGCGCTCGCCGGCGCCGTGCACGCGGGCCCCGGCCAGTGCCACGAAGGCGGTTGCCTGCAGGAGCGGGTCGCCGAGGTCCACCGCGATCGCCGCCGCGCGCTCGAGCTGCTCGATGCCGCGGTCCACGGCCCCGGCCGACAGGGACGCCTTGCCCATGTCCAGGAGGGACCGCACGGCCGCCGGACTGGTCCCCGGGTGCTGTCGCGCGGACGTCGGTCGCGCCGCGGCCAGCACTTCGGCGGGCGGTGCGCACCCGAGCTCGCGACGGAAGAGGTCGGCGCAGCGCAGGGCTTGTCGTCGGGCGCCCGGGTGGTCCCCGGCCGCGGCGAGGCTACGGACCAGAACGGCGTGGTGGTCCGCATTCAAGGGGTCCATCGCCACCACCCGTGCCGCCAGGCCGGCAGCGGCATGGGCGGCACCGGCTGCCAGGAGTTCCAGTGCCCTGTCCACGAGCACCGTCTCACTGCAGGAGGTGATCCTGCACCGTTCCGCCTCGAGCCATGCCTCGAACGCCGGAGCGTCGGGTACGGCCACCCCCTCGAGCAGTTTCTGCCCGATGCCCTCGAGCGCGAGCGCCTGCGACGGGTTGCCCTCCGTCAGGATGCGGACGTCGATGTCACAGTGCAGTGCCGGGGTCAGGACCAGTGGATCGCCGTCGAGGGACGCAACCCCGCGCATGGTGTGCCGCAGCTCGGAGAGGTTCCAGCGCAGGGCGCGAAGGGGATCGACAGCCTCGGTGAACAGCAGCGAGGCGAGCTGTTGGCGAGACGGCGCGCGTTCGGTCAGCAGCAGGTAGGCCAGCAGGGCCCACGCCTTGTTGCCGCGCGGGGCGGGCGCCGGGCTGCCGTCACAGATCACGCGAGGTCGGCCCATGAGCCGGACAGCAGTGGACATGGTGACCCCCAATACCGGTGACCGTAGGCCAGCCAACCCGTCCCGTGCGGTGTTCGGGCGGCGGCTACACGCCGGCGAGGGCCTTCACGTCCGCAGTCGTGAGGCACTTGCCGCCGATGCCCCAGTCACCGCTGGCGACCTCCTCGACGACCACCCAGGTGACCCCCCGCATGGCCTCCCCTTCGATCGCCACCATGGCGTCGGTGAGGCGTTCCACCATGGACTGCTTCTGGTCGGACGTGAAGACGCCCTCGATGACCTTGACGTTGACGAACGGCATGACGTTCTCCTCGGTTCGGGCCGCCCCGTTGTGCGGCTGGCCAGACCGTCCCGCCGGGGCGTGTGAGGACCCGTTTGACATGGGGTGGCGTCACCGACTCGATCGAACCGTCCGGACAGCACGTGCACCGGTCGGTGCGGGCTCCGGCCCGCCCGGACGCGTCCTGAGGGACGGGGTTCGCGGCCGGGGCCGCGGGACCTCGCTGCTGTGTCCGAGGGGCGACACGGTGGTTCCCGCACACGCCTGCGCCGGTCGTGACCTGGCGGTCAGCGGTAGGCGTCGGCGCGATGCGAGATGCGCACGACCCGGACCAAGACCTGGTCGTCGTGGATGGAGTAGATGACGCGGTACTGGCCTCGTCGTGCGGACCAGTAGCCCTCGAGCTCGAAACCCAGCGGATTGCCGACGCGGTGGGGATCCGTGGCGAGCGGTCCGTAGAGGAAGTCGACGACCGCACCTGCGACCGGCTCGGGGAGGTCGAGCTCGATGGCCCGCTCGGCGGCTGCCGAAGGACGACGACGGTGTAGGTCCGGGGCATCCGACCCGCCGTGCAGCAGCTGCGTGCCCGGACTTCCGGGAGATCGCGTCACGGGGTCCGCGGCCTCGCCGCACACGAGACCGTCCCCGCCGAACGAGCACCTCGAGGCATCGGCGCACGTGCCGACTCCAAAACAGCAGAAGCCCCACGGTCAGGTGGTCGTGGGCTTCTTTCCTGTGTCCGAGGGGGGCACGGTACTTCTGCACACGCTTGCGCATCAGGGGTTGATCCCCGCTCCAAGGACGTCCTTGCGCCCCACCGCCGCCTCGCCCCGGGTCGAGCTCACGAAGGCGCCGGGCCGTTGGCCGGGTGTTCGGATGCCCGGCATGGACAGACCTCCCGGAGATGGATCAGCGACCGGCGGGGACCATCAGCGCGGCGCCACGCGGAAGACCGGCCAGCCGATCTCGGTCCGCCAGGCCGACGGGTCAGCCGTGTCGCGGGGACCGACCAGGTAGGTCTCCCGCACCGGGCCGGCGACCGCCAGCGCGTTGCCCACCACCCAGGTGCCGAGTTCGCCGTAGGTGACGTCGATGTCGTCGTGCTCCCCGACGTGCGTGGTGACGGCGAGCTCGACGGCAGGCAGGGTCACCGGGTGCACCCGGCCGCTGCGCGGCGGTTCCGCCGTCGGCCGGTACAGGAGAACGTGCCCGCGCCCGGCCGAGAAGAGCTCGTTGTCGTACAGCCCTCCAGGGACGCCGGCCGGCTCGTGGACCACCGCGTCCAGTTCGGCGATGGCGCCGGCGTACCAGGCGAGCATCTCCTCGTGCGCCACGTCGTCCTCGACCGCGGCCACCGTCGTCGCCGGGACCGCGCGCAGCTCGACCGACAGTGGTGGCGGCTCCGGCTCCAGCAGCCGGCGCAGCGACGCCACCGCGCCGCGGGTGCGTTCCAGCTCGGACTCGAGCCGCCGCAGGTGGTCGGCGACCAGCGCGGCGCGGATCCGCGGATCGGCGGAGCCCAGGATGCGCTGCACGTCGGGCAGCGGGACGTCGAGCTCCCGCAACCGGTGGATGACCTGGGCGGCCGGGATCTGGTCGACGGTGTAGTTGCGGTAGCCGGTCGCTGCGTCCACGGTCGCCGGCTCGAGCAGACCCGCATCGTGGTAGCGGCGCAACGTCCGCACGCTCAGGTGGGTCAGCCGGGAGAACTCGCCGATCGTGAGCACGCCCCTACGGTGCACCCTCCCCCCGGGGGAGAGTCCAGCGTTTGACCTTCCCGGACCGGGAGGCCGCACCGTGGGGGCGTGACCACACCGACCAGCATCCACACCGACCAGCTCCCGGCCACGATCCGCGGTTACCTCACCGCGCACGAGGCCCGCGACACCGACTCCGCGCTGCGCGCCTTCATGCCCACCGCCGTGGTGGTCGACGAGGGCATCACCTACCGCGGGACCGAGGGAATCGGCGGCTTCCTGACCAGGGCCGGAGCCGGGTTCACGTACACGACCACGCTGGTGGCCGCGGAGCGCACCGACGACGCGCACTGGGTCGCCGTCGTCCGGCTGGAGGGCGACTTCCCCGGAGGCGTCGCTGACCTCCGCTACCGCTTCGAGATGGACGGCGACCTCATCGCACATCTCGTCATCGCGCCCTGACGACCAGCCCCCAAGGGTCACTCCTCGGCGGTGGGCGTTCTCATGCGGTCGAGGGTGCAGACGAAGCTCCAGTAACTCGTCACCACGAATTGCCGAAGCCCGAGATGCAAGAGATGTGTCGCCTCGTGATCTTGATGTCTCCACATGATCGAGGAGACGCGCCAGCGGGAAGGGGTCGAACGACTTTCGGCGCGGCGGGGGCTCGAGTTCGGCCAGCCGGGTGGTGGCGTCATCGGTCGTCGTGCCGGGCCGGTGGCCGTCGTCGATCTTGGCCTGGATGACCCAGTTGGGCAGCGTCTCGGGGTTGGTCCCTAGCTGCTCGCCGATCCGCTTCGACGCCCCGGTCCGGCTCGCCGGGTCATGCCGGGCCTCGACCGCCATCCGGGTCGCCCGCTCACGCTGCTCGTCGGGATACCTTCTCGGTGCCGCCAAGACTCTCATCTTCACGTGGATCAACAGCCTCCATCAGACCCGGGGCGGGACAGTTGTGGAGCACGTCCCGCACCGGGTCGGGGCTGGCGAACGTCACCTTCGCATCATCGGTACGTCCCTGCCCAGGGCCGAGAGCAGCACGACCTGGGCTCTTCGCCAGGTCACCACCAATCCGCTGCTGTGGCGGACGATGCGCAACAATTGGTTGCCCTCGTCGTTGTCGATGGCCCGGATCTGCACGCGATGCGCAATCTCGCACCTCCTGCGGGGAAGACAGGATTAGACGAGCCCGACAGTCGACCCGCCGGGGTCCTCAGCCAAGGACCCCGGCGGGGGTGCGTCACCGAAGCGGGGTGAAGGTGGCGGCCGCAGCTCTGGGCATCGGGCAGCGTGTCCGCCGAGGTTTCACGACGTCCGTTCCTGAAGCTCAGGCTGCATACGCAACGAGTGCGGACTCCAGCAAATCCGGATGAACCGAGGGGAGGGAGGTCAACATGGTGGCACGGACGCAGCCCTCGGCCTGCACCGATACCACGTCCGGCAGGCTGTTACACGACCGCACGCTCCTGCAATTTGCCACGCACTATCCGCAGCCGGCGCTCGGCTCGCGCCGCGACGGCGGAATCGTGTGTCACGACCACTAGCGTCAGCTGCTGCTGCCGGCAGAGTTGTTTGAGGATCGCGATGATCTCGTCGCGAGTGGGCTCATCCAGGTTCCCGGTCGGCTCGTCGGCGAGCAGGACACGCGGCTGCTTCACGATGGCCCGGGCGATGGCCACGCGCTGCTGCTGCCCACCGGACATCTGTGGCGGTAGGTGGTCGAGCCGGTCCGCGAGTCCCACTACCGCCAAGGCCGCGGCGGCGCGCTCCCGCCGCTCGGACGAGGAGACACCGAGCGGAACCAACGCCGTCTCGACATTCTCTTGAGCGTTCAGCGTCGAAATCAGGTTGAACGACTGGAAGATGATCCCGATCTCGCGGGCGCGCAGTTCGGTCAGGCGCCGCTCGGAAACCTCGGACAGGTCTTCGTCACCCAGGCGCACCGAGCCGGACGTGGGCCGGTCGACGGCACCGAGCATCTGGAGGAGCGTGGATTTTCCTCCCCCGGTCGGACCTTCAATGGCGACCATCTGCCCTGCGGGAATGGTGAGGCTCACCTTGTCGAGGGCGGTGATGGTTTTCTTGTCCGAGGAGTAGGTCTTGCTGACTTCTGTGAGCACGTACATCGTCGGTCTCCGATCAGGTCAGGTCAGGACAGGTCAGTCGATGCTGCGAAGGGCCGCTGCCGGACGTAGCCGGGCGGCCCGCCAGCCCCCGAGGACGCCGGCCACGAGACCGCCGAAGAGGGCCAGCGCGATGCCGAGCAGAACGATGGTCACGTTCACGGGCGCGCTCAGGACGACGTCGACGCTGCTCGTCTGGTCGGCGATCGGGTTTCCGCCACGTCCACCGCCGAAGGGTCCAGCGCCGCCCGGTCCCATCGGCATCTGCCCGGCGGCCGCGGCGCCGTCGGCGGCCGCAGGCAGAACAGGATCGTCGCGCTCATCAGCCGGAGGACGAACTCGATCGGGTTCTGCAGGGGCGTCTTGTCGGTGGGGACCTGGCGCGCGTCGGCGGTGAGCCGGCTGGCGTAGCTGGCGGCGCCGACGTCCCGGGCCAGCTGGTGCCCTTCGCCACCGACGCAGAACCTGCCCGACAGCAGGTCGTCGCCGGGCAACTTGTGCAGCGGCTCGGACTCCCCGGTCAGCAGGGACTCGTCGACGTCCACCCGGCCGCCGTCGAGCAGCGGGCCGTCGACGACGAGCTGGTCACCGGGGCGCACGTGGACGGCGTCTCCGCGGACGACGGCCTCCGGCACCACCTCGACGTCCCGGCCGTCCCGGTTGACGGTGACCCGGCTCCGGTCGAGCAGCTGCAGCCGGTCGAGCTTGCGCTTGGCCCGGATGTCCTGCACGGCGCTGATGGCTGCGTTGACCAGGCGAGACCGACGCTGGTGAGGGCGTCGCTGTAGCTGCCCAGCGCGAGCAGGGCGGCCCCGATGACGAACAGGATGATGTTGAAAGAACGAGAAGACGTTCGTGCGCAGAATCCGGGCGTAGCCACGGGACGACGCACTGACGGCGACGTTGCCCTCGCCCCCGCGCCGCCGGGCCTCGGCCTCCCGCTGGGAAAGGCCGGTGACCGGCTCGTCGCCCAACGCCGAGCCCGACTCCCGCACGTCCATCCGGGAAGCCCTCCGTCATCCGGCCTGACCGGACCGTGCGCCCTTCCGGAGTCTGCCGGGCGCAGCAGGAGGCTGCCCGCCCACGGCCGCTTCTCACAGCGGTCCCACAGCCGGCTGCCCGGCTGGTCCACCGGCCGTCCAGGCACTTCCATCCCTACGTCCAGGGAAGGCCAAGGTTCGCCGCCGACCGTAGCGGCATGACGTCGACTACAGCACTACAGCACTCGATCCGCGACGTGCCCGTTGACCGCTTCCCCGGGTGCTCGTCGCGAACTGCTCGACGTGAAGCTTCCCGACGCCACCGGGTTCGAGATGCTCGTCCGGCTGTGCGGGGACGCACCGGCGCTGCCGGTCTTGTCCGTGATCGCCAAGGAGCCGCCGAGGACCCCTCGCCGGTCTCACCGCCGGGGGGCGACGACTACCTGACCAAGCGGTTCAGCGTGGAGGACGTCGTCGTCCGTTGCATCGCCTCCTGCGTTACAGGACCCGGTCGCCCGGGGCGACGCGGTGCACATCGTGGGTGACCTCGTCCTGGACGAGGACGGCCACCGGGTGACCAGGCGCTGGGTGACCGGGCCGACGCATCGTGATGGCATGCAGTCGCTGCCGCCGTTCTCCCGGCGGTCCCCGCTCCGTTCCCGTGATCACGGCGTGGGCTCCTGATGCGGGACCACCAGTGCCCCGCTGCACGGGCGACCGGCCCCACCCCCGCCGAGGCCCCCCAGCCGACTGGTCCGGGTTCGCGCCAACATCCCGAGCTGCGCGGCCTTTCGGGGGCCGGCAGGCGGGAGGCCGGCAGGCGGCCGGATTCTGCTCCGTCGACCCTGACAGCCCCGGGCCGGCTGGCAGGCGTGGACGCCACCCGAGGCCTGGCCCTGCTCGGGATGATGGCGGTGCACTCCCTCTGGGCCTACGACGACGACGGCGACGTCACCTGGCACTACGCTCTGGCCGCGGGGCAGTCGGCCGCCACGTTCGCGCTGCTCGCCGGGATCGGCATCGCGTTCATGACCGGGCGGCGGCGGGTCGGGCCCGGTGACCGGAAGGCGGCCGCGGCGTCGCTGGCCGCACGCGCCGGGGTCATCGCCGCCGTGGGCTTGGCGCTGGGCTGGACGGACCCGGGGGTGGCCACGGTCATCCTCGTCTATTACGCGGTGCTTTTCGTCCTGGCGATCCCTGCAGTCCTGCTCTCCACACGGGCGCTCCTTGCCGTGGGGGTGACGATCGCGGTGGTCGTCCCGGTGCTCAGCCACCTCGCGCGCCCGGCGCTGCCGGCAGCGTCCGCCGACAACGTCGCCCTCAGTCAGGTCTTCACGGACCCCTTCGGACTGCTGCTGAAGCTGACCGTCACGGGGCTCTACCCGGCACTGCCCTGGATGGCCTACATCTGCATCGGCATCGCGATCGGCCGCCTGCGGCTGTCCGAGCACCGGGTCGCCGTCCGCCTGCTCGCCGTCGGTGCGGCCGCCGGGGCCGGAGCCTGGGCCCTGTCCAGCTCGCTGCTGGGGGCATTGGGCGGTGAGTCCCGGCTCTACGCGACCGCGGCCGCCAGCGGCCTGAGCGGGGCAGAGGTTGGCGACCTCCTGGTCTTCGGCAGCGGCGGGGTCACCCCGACAGGCACCTGGTGGTGGCTGGCGACCATCGCCCCGCACACCTCCACCCCCCTGGACCTGATTCACACCATCGGGGTGGCGACGGCGGTGCTCGGCGGCATGCTGCTCCTCGCCCGCCGCGCCGGGACCGTCCTGCTCCCCATCGCCGCGGCCGGGGGCATGACCCTCACCCTTTACACCGCCCACGTCCTGTTCATCAACTCACCCCTCGACTCCTTCAGCGCCACCCCGGGCTACCTGGTGCAGGTCGCGGTGGCCCTGGCCTTCGCGGTGGCCTGGCGCCAGGCGGTGGGCCGGGGACCGCTCGAGCAAATGGCGGCGGAGGCCGCCGGCCGCGCGCGGCGCGCCGTGCGCGGGCCTGACGGTGCGGCGCCGGACGCCACCAACTCGTGAGGTCCCCCCACGCCCGTCCCCGACCGATCCGCCTCCGTGGAGGAAGCGGAGTGCACCGCCTGATCACCGTCCTTGTCGGCCTCGCGGTCCTCGTGCTGACCGGGACGGGGCCGGCCGTCGCCGAACCGCCCTTTCCGGTGGACGACCTGCTGACCGACCCGAACGGTGTGCTGGGCAGCGACGCGGCCGAGGTCCGGCGCACCCTCGAAGCCGTCCGCGACGAGACCGGGGGAGCACTGCACGTGGTCCTCGTGTCGAGCTTCGAGGAGGCCGGAGCGGACTGGGCGGAGCAGGTCGCGACCCAGTCGGAGCTCGGCTCCTCCTATCTCCTGTTCGCCATGGCAGTGGAGGACAACGAGTACCAGTGGTGGTTGCGGGACACGTTCCCCTACGACGCCACAGAGGTCGACCAGCTGGTGACCACGGCGGCCCAGCCGGAGGTCATCAACGGGAACTGGAGCGCTGCGGTAACGGCGCTCGCCGAAGGCCTGCGCACCGGCGAGATCCCCTCCGGAGGCGAGGAGGCCGGGGAGGCGGGCTGGAGCGCGGCGACGACATCGGCGGTCATCGGTGGTGTCCTCCTCGTCCTGCTGGCCGCCCGCCAGCTGTCCCGACGATCCCAGCCCACGCAAACCAAGGCTGCCGATGCCCAGGCGCAGGGCCCGACCGGCTGAGCGTCCTGGTGCTGTCGCCGGTTGCGGAGGCCGCGCGTCAAGGTGGCGCGTCATCCGACCAGGGCCCCCCAGGCAGCCAGTCAGGGAATCCGACCCAGACCGCGACGTGGGGATCGCGGCACCCAGGTTGGCGGGGTGGGTGTCGACTCTGCGCTGCCAGGAGCTGCACCGCCCCGAGATCGATGAAGGCTTTGGCGTGTCCCGGGTTCGACGGAGTCGGGTCGTTGGACTCCTCAGGCCCCGATGCTCAGTTGTCGCTTCTCGAACTCCATTGGTGTGGCCATGTCCAGGCTCTGTGTCGGTTTGCCCGTTGTGCCAGATCTCGAGGTACTCGAAGATCGCGTTGGCCAGTTCGATGCGGGTCTTCCAGCGCCGGCGGTCGAGGAACTCGACCTGCATCCGGGACCAGAAGAACTCGATCATCGAGTTGTCGTAGCAGTCGCCGATGCTGCCGATCGAGAGCATCAGGCCGCTGGCCTTGGCGCGGTCTGTGAACGTTTAGGAGCCGAACTGCCTGGGCTCAACTGGTCGGAGTGGATGATCGCTCCTGCCGGTGGCTTGCGGGACTCGATCGCCATGCCGAGCGCGTTGGTCACCGGCGCCGCGGTCGGTGAGGAGCCGATCGACCAGCCCACCACTCGCCGCGAGCACGCAGCGAGCATGACGGCGCAGCAGACCTTGCCCTCGATGGGGGTGCTCGGTGGTGTCGGTGACCCACAGCTGATTAGGCACCGAGCGGGCGAAACGCCGATCGACCGAGTCCATGGCGATCACGTCGGGTCGGACGCGTCAACCACTTCGACCGGCCGGTGACGCCCGTGAGCCCCGCGCGCTGCATCAGCAGCTCCGCGGTTCCGTGCGCGACGACCAGGCCGCTCCCAAGGGTCAGCTCGGCGTGCGCCATGGAGAGGCACTGGCCCTGCGTTGGCGCGACGTCGACCTGGACGTCGGCCGGCTCGCGGTCCGTCGCGGCATCGGCGTGGTGAAGACCAAGGGCGCCGGTGAGCGCCTGGTCGAGGGGCCGACCAAGACGGGTCGGGCACGCGTCGTCGATCTGGACGCGGGCACGGTGGCCGCGCTCCGTGCCTACCGGGCAGCTCGCGGACTGCTGGCGCTCGACCTCGTGCGTGGCTCGGCGCTCGTGCTCAGCAACTTGGACGGCACCCATCGGCACGCCGAGCGGTTCTCCCGCCGATTCACCGGCCAAGTCGTCCAAGGGTGGAAGGCGCTCGGGGAGGAGCGGCTGCCGGTGATTCGGCTGTACGACCTCCGCCACACGCACGCCACCCTGCTGCTGGCCGACGGCGTGCCGGTGAAGGTCGTCTCGGAGCGCCTCGGCCACGCCAGCGCCACCATCACACTCACCGTCTACCAGCACGTGCACCCTCGCATGGGCCGCGAGGCGGCCGACCGCTTCGCCGCGCTGCTCGAGGGCTGATCCGAGGCGCGAAGTATCACGTCGGTATCACGAGGGCCTCTCAGACCCCGGCATGGAAGCGCCCCGGGCTCCTGACCTGCAGGGACACCGGGGCGAGATTGTGTCCGAGGGGGGACTTGAACCCCCACGCCCGATAAAGGGCACTAGCACCTCAAGCTAGCGCGTCTGCCATTCCGCCACCCGGACGAGTGCGTGGAGAAGACTACCTGACCGCCGGGTGCCGATCACGCACCCCCCGACGCCGCCGTGGTGTGTCAGGCCGAGGCCAGTGCGACCTGCCCCCGGCCGGCCCGCTTGGCGTCGTAGAGCGCCGCATCGGCCGAGGTGTAGAGCGCCCGCCGGTCCCGCGAGAAACGCGGCACGTGGGCCACGCCCAGGCTGATCGACAGGGACAGCAGGGTGCCGTCGGGCAGGGCCAGCGGCTCGGCCCGCACCGCGTGCAGCAGTTCGTCGGCGCGCCGTGCGGCGACGTGGCGGCCGCAGCCGGGCAGCAGGACGGCCAGCTCGTCGCCGCCGAGCCGGGAGAGCACGGCGTCGTCGGTGCGGATGTGGCCGCGCAGCACCTGCGCGAGGTGCACGAGGACGTCGTCGCCCACGGGGTGACCGTGCTGGTCGTTGATCGACTTGAACGAGTCGACGTCGATGAGCACCAGGGCGGTGCCTCCGAGGTACGACCGGCTCATCGCCGTCTCCAACGCCTCGTCGAAGGCCCGCCGTGTGGCCAGGCCGGTCAGGGAGTCGATCGTGAGCTGGCGCTGCAGGGCGGCGACCAGCCGCTCCTGGGTCCGGTTGGCGCGCACCAGCAGGACGGCGATCACGATCAGCAGGGCGCCGAAGAAGACGAAGTCCGCCAACGCCGCAGCGGCGGGCAGCAGCACCAGCAGGGTGAGCAGGTCGGCGGCGAGCGCGCACGCGGTCACGAGGACCACCGCGGGGGTCCGCAGGTGGACGGCGGCCCAGAGGACGGGGAGGGCGTAGAAGGCCTGCGAGCCGGCGGAGACGTCGGAGGTCAGCACGTTGAGGGCGCCGATCAGCACCACGCTGCCCAAGCCGAGCAGGAGGCCGAGGTGCCATCGGTCCAGCACGTCCGCGGGCACCAGCCGGCACGCCAGCGCGGCACCCAGCAGGGCGGCGATGCCGATCCAGTGCACGACCAGCGCGGGAGTTCCGCCGTCGGCCTCGTGGAAGACGGGCAGGACGAGCAGGATGGCCGCGCTCACGACCAGCAGCACCCCGGCGGTGGTGACGGCGGCACGGGGCTCTCGGGCGCCGTAGGCGCGCAACGACCTCACGGATGGGGTGATCGGCCGAAGGTATCGGACGGTGGAGTACCGGATCACTCGCACGGGTGACCGCGCGCGGGTGGCACGATCGCGCCCATGGCCGAGAACCCCGCCCCGCTCGCCGGCGCCCAGGACGAGGTCGCCGAGCTGCTCTCCGACCTCATCCGGATCGACACCACCAACACCGGAAGCACCGCCACCGGCGCGGGGGAGCGGGCGGCCGCGGAATGGGTCGCGGGCAAGCTCGACGAGGCGGGCATCGAGTCGGTCATCCACGAGTCCGAGCGCGGCCGGGCGAGCCTGGTCGCTCGCATCCCGGGGGCCGACCGCAGCCGGCCGGCGCTCCTGGTGCACGGCCACCTCGACGTCGTTCCGGCCGATCCCACCGAGTGGAGCGTCCACCCGTTCTCCGGCGAGGAGCGCGACGGGTACATCTGGGGCCGCGGCGCGGTCGACATGAAGGACATGAATGCGATGGTGCTGGCGCTGGTGCGCGACTGGGCCCGCACCGGCGTGCAGCCTCCGCGCGACATCGTGCTCGCGTACGTCGCCGACGAGGAGGCCGGCGGCAAGCTCGGCGCGCACTTCCTGGTCGACGAGCACCCGGACCTGTTCGAGGGCTGCACCGAGGCGATCAGCGAGGTCGGCGGCTTCAGCATCACCGTCCGCGACGACCTGCGCCTCTACCTCGTGCAGACCGCCGAGAAGGGTCTGGCGTGGATGCGGCTCACCGCCGGCGGACGGCCCGGGCACGGCTCCTTCGTGCACGACGACAACGCCGTCACCCGGCTGTGCGAAGCGGTGGCCCGCATCGGCGCGCACCGCTTCCCGCTCACCCTCACCCCGCCGATGCGCGCCTTCCTCGCCGCGGTCGAGGACGCCTACGGCATCGAGATCGACCCCGCCGAGCCCGAGCTCGCGCTGGCCCGCCTGGGCAGCATCAGCCGGATGATCGGCGCGGCGCTGCGCAACACCGCCAACCCGACGATGCTCGACGCCGGCTACAAGGCCAACGTCATCCCCGGCACAGCGAGCGCGACCGTCGACGGCCGCTTCCTCTACGGGCAGGAGGAGGAGTTCGAGCGCCAGCTGGCCGCGCTGATCGGCGAGGGGGTGCAGCGCGAGTGGCTGGTGCACGACCAGGCCGTGGAGACGACGTTCGACGGTCCACTGGTCGACCAGATGGTCACCGCGCTCAAGGCGGAGGACGACGGCGCCCGGCCGGTGCCGTTCACGATGAGCGGCGGCACCGACGCCAAGAGCTTCCAGCGCCTCGGCATGCGCTGTTTCGGGTTCTCGCCGCTGCGGCTGCCCGCCGACCTCGACTTCGCCTCGCTCTTCCACGGCATCGACGAGCGGGTGCCGGTCGAGTCGCTGCAGTTCGGCGTCCGGGTGCTGGACCGCTTCCTCCGCAACGCCTGAGCCATGGCGTGATGCGGACGCCACCGAACCCGCGTGGCCGCGCGGGGGCCGGGCACCCGGCGGCGCGCGCCGGACGAGCGCCAGCGAGGATGGGCGCGTGACCGACACCACTTCCGCACCCCGCCCCGGATCCGTCGCCCTGATCACCGGAGGGGCCGGCGGTTTCGGCCGCGCCCTCGGCACGAAGCTGCGCGAGCGCGAGGTCACCGTCGTCCTCGCCGACCTCGACAGCGAGCGCAACCGGCAGGTCGCCGCGGACCTCGGCTGCGAGTTCGCCGCCCTCGACGTCACCGACCGGGCCGCAAACGAGGCCCTCGTGGCCCGCATCGAGGCCGACCACGGCCGGCTCGACGCGGCCTACCTCAACGCGGGCATCTCCGCGGCCAAGAGCGACGACGTCCTGGACCTGGACGAGTTCATGCGCGTGGTCGACATCGACCTTTTCGGCGTCGTCTACGGCGTCGCCGCGGCCCGCCCCGCGATCAAGCGCGCCGGTGGTGGGGCGATCGTCGTCACCGCGTCGTTGGCCGGTCTCTCGCCCATGGCGACCGACCCGGGCTACAGCGTCGCCAAGGGCGGGGCCATTGCGTTCGTGCGCTCCATGGCTCCGCGGCTGGCCGCCGAGGGAACGACGATCTCCGCGATCTGCCCCGGGTTCGCCGACACGGCGATCATCGACCGGATCCGCGACCAGTTCACCGCTGCGGGCTTCCCGGTCCTCACCGCCGAGGAGGTCGCCGACGCGATGATCATGGCGTGGGGCTCGGCGGAGCCCGGTGCGGCGTACGTGGTCCAGCCCGGCGTCGGCACCGTGCCCTACAAGTTCAAGGGCGTGCCCAGCGCCAAGACGACGACCGGCGAGACCGCCGTCGTCCCGGAGGCGCTGCGCCCGCCGTCGATGCGCTGAGCGCCGGTCAGTCCTGCCGGCAGGCGTACAGGAAGGCCGGCGGCACGTTCCACGGCGTCACCCGCCACCGCACCGACGAGAACCGCCTGCGCAGCTCGGGCAGCAGCAGCGGCGAGTACTGGATGACGACGACGCTCCCGCCCGGGGCCAGCGCGCCCGGGAGCACGTCGAGGATCCGGCGGCGCAGCCCCGCTTCCAGCGACGTGTAGGGCAGCGCGGACACCACGACGTCGGCCCGCGCCTCCCCGAGGTGCGCGCCGAGGTTCTCCGCCGAGTCGCAGACGACCTGGACCCGCGGATCGTCGAACCGCTCGTCGAGCAGCTTCGCCAGGCGCGGGTCGATCTCGAGGGTGACCAGCCGCGCGTCGGGGCCCAGCCGGGCCAGGATCTCCTGGGTCTGCGCCCCGGTGCCGGCGCCCAGCTCGACCACCAGCGCGGCACCGGGCACGTCGGCCATGTCCAGCATGTCCCGCACCGCCGTCCGGGAGGTGGGCAGTACCGCGCCCACCTGCCGGGGGTTGGCGAGGAACGCGCCCAGGAAGCGCACTCGGTCGGTGAGCTGCTCGATCATCAGGTCTCCCTCCGGGCCACCGGCAGGAACGGGTGGCCGCTCGTCCGCACCTTGGCATGCGGCCCGGGGTCCTGGCGAGGCGAGCCGGGCCGCGTGATGACGGTCACCCGCGGTCTGGCAAGGTCGGGCCCATGCGTGCATGGCGGGTCCACGAACTCGGCGATCCCTCCCAGGTCATGTCCTTCGACGAGGTCGACCGGCCGACTCCCGGCGAGGGGCAGCTGCTGGTCAAGGTGCGGGCGGCCGCGCTGAACTTCCCCGACGTGCTCATGGCCATGGGCATGTACCAGGAGAAGCCGCCGCTGCCGTACACGCCCGGCGTGGAGCTGTGCGGCGAGATCGTCGAGACCGGCCAGCGGGTGATCGGCGGCCCGTCGGGCGGGCCGGGCGCGTTCGCCGAGTACGCGCTCATGGACGCCGCCAACGCCTGGCCGGTGCCCGAGGGGATGTCCGACGAGAAGGCAGCCTCCCTCTACCTGACCTACCAGACCGGCCACGTCGGCCTGCACCGCCGCGCGCACCTGCAGGCGGGGGAGTACCTCCTCGTGCACGCCGGCGCCGGGGGCGTCGGATCGGCGGCCATCCAGCTCGGCAAGGCCGCAGGCGCCACGGTCATCGCCACGGCTGGTGGCGCCCGGAAGACCCAGATCTGCCGTGAGCTGGGCGCCGACCACGTCATCGACTACACGACCGAGGACTTCGTGCCGATCGTCAAGGAGGTCACCGGCGGGCACGGCGCCGACGTCGTCTACGACCCGGTCGGTGGCGAGGTCTTCGACAAGTCCCGCAAGTGCATCGCCTTCGAGGGCCGCATCGTCGTCGTGGGCTTCACCAGCGGCACGATCCCGCAGGCACCGGCCAACCACGTGCTGGTGAAGAACTACAGCGTGGTCGGCCTGCACTGGGGCCTGTACCGGACGAAGAACCCGGCCGTGGTCGGCGCGGTGCACGGGGACCTCACCCGGCTGGTGCTCGACGGCTCGATCGACCCGCTGGTCGGCGCCGCGCTGCCGCTGGACCAGGCGCCCCAGGCGCTGGCCCGGCTCGCCTCCCGGGACACCGTCGGCAAGGTCGTGCTCGTCCCCTGACCGGCCCGGCGACGCCGCGACCCGGATCCCCGCCGCCGTGCGCCGCCGGCGCCTGGCGCTAGATGACCGGCTTGGGCAGGTAGGACAGCCGCGCGCGGCGCCGCAAGATGACCTTGCGGGTGCCGTCGGCGTGCAGCTGCAGGCGCGCGAGCTCCCAGCCGCCGACGTCGGACTGCAGGCTCAGCATGGTCGCCGCCGCGGACCGGGACGTGCCCGGCGGGATCCGCAGCGGCGCGAACTCGTAGTCCCCGGGCGTGTCCATCACCTCGATTGTGCCTGCCATTGGCGATCCGGTCACGGCTTCGTCGTCTCCCTCACACCTCCCCGCTCTGCCGGGTCGCCCGGTGGACGGCACGATGGGGGCGACCGCACCCGCTTCTCAGGGAGGACGACGTGACCGAGCCCGGTATCTCGAGCGACGTGCCCGACGCCGACCGCGCGGAGCAGGAGGCGCTCCTGGATCCGCCCGCCCCCGGCCGCGCCGGGGAGGCGACATCTCCTGCCGGCGACGTTCCGGAGGCCGACGCGTTGGAGCAGCAGCTGGCCGCCCGACCGGGTGAGGCCGGCACGCCCCGCGGGCCGATCGGCTACCGCGAGGCCGACGACGCCGACGTCCTGGAGCAGGACGCCGACGTGCCCGTCGACGAGGACGACGTCCTCACCTGACCCGCCGCGACGGTCCGCCGGCCGGGTGGATTCCCGGCTCCGGCCCGCCCCGGGTCCGCCGACCGGTGAGAGCGGGCGGCGGATCCCGGAGATGGTGGGGCGGATGAGCAGCGGCGGCACCGCGTCCCGGGTGCGACGGCGCCGTCGTGCAGGTCCTCTGCGCTACCCGGGTGGCGCCGGCCCTCCGGAGCCTCAGCTCACCCGGCGATCTCGCGCAGCAGCTCCGCCAGCCGGGTGCGGCGCGGACGCACGTCCACGTCGCGGACGGCCCGGGCCAGGGCCGCACCGCTGGCGTGCACGATCGACAGGTGCCGCTGCGCCCGGGTCAGGGCGGTGTAGACCAGCGGGCGGGACAGCATCCCGCCGGCCTCGGGCGGCAGTACGACCACGACGCCCGGCCACTCCGAGCCCTGCGCCCGGTGCACGGTGATGGCCCAGCCGTGCCGCAGGTCGAACAGCGCCTGGCCGTTGACCGTGACCGGCCCGGAGCTGAAGTCCACGTTCAGCGACCCCTCGCCGGTGCCGGTGACCACGCCGACCTCGCCGTTGGCGAACCCGGTGGGCTCCAGGTCGAGGTGGTTGGCGGTCGCGACCACGCGGTCGCCGGGGTCGAAGCCGAAGACCGCGCCGTCACCGGGGTTGAGCTTCGCCTTGAGCGCCTTGTTCAGCTCGATGGTGCCGGCCGGGCCGCGGTGCACGGGGGTGACCACCTGCACCGCGGCCGGCTCGATGCCCAGCGCCCGGGGGATGGAGTCGGTGACCAGCTGCACCACCCGCCGCGAGGCCTCGGCGCTGCCGGTGGCGGGGACGACCACCACCTCGCGGTCGGGGGAGTCCACGGGTGGGAGCTCACCGCTGCGCACCGCCGAGGCCAGCCGGGCGATCGCCCCGCCCTCCGCCTGGCGGTACAGGGTGGTCAGCTCGGTCACCGGCACGACGCCGGAGTCGATGAGGTCGCCGAGCACGTGCCCCGGCCCGATCGAGGGCAGCTGCGCCGGGTCGCCGACCAGCAGCAGGTGCGTGCCGTCCGGGCACGCCTCCAGCAGCGCCGCGGTCAGCTCGACGTCGAGCATCGAGGCCTCGTCGACCACCACGACGTCGGCGTCCAGCGGCCACTCCTCGTTCCGGGAGAAGCCACCCGAGGCGCCCTGGGCGCCGAGCAGCCGGTGCACCGTGACCGCGGGGTGGTCGGTCAGCTCCTCCAGGCGCTTGGCGGCCCGGCCGGTGGGCGCGGCCAGCGCGACGTCGGTGCCCTTGGCCTGCAGCAGCTTCACCACCGCCGCGACGGTGCGGCTCTTGCCGGTGCCGGGACCACCGGTGAGCAGGCTGACCCCGGCCGAGAGCACCTGCGCCACGGCCTGCTTCTGCGCCTCGTCCAGCCCCTTGGCGACCGAGCGCACCGACGCGGGATCGGCGATCCGCTCCGCCGCGGCCGCCAGCCGGGCGACGCCCTCGGCCACGGCCTCCTCGGCCATGCCGAACCGGGCCAGCGAGAGCGTGCGCAGCGATGGGCCCGGCGCTGCGCCGTCCTCCCCGCCCACCCGGTCCTCGTCGAACTCCGGCTCGGGAGGCTCGTGCTCGAGGACCTCGCCGGAGTCGACGGCCGCCACCACCGCCGCGGCGGGGTCGCCGATGCCCTCGGCGCGCAGCGCCGCCACGACCAGGTCGATCGGCAGGACGGTGTGCCCGTCGCGGGTCGCGGTCCGCAGCGTCAGCCCGACGATGGCCCGGCCGCGGCGGGCGTCCTGCCGGTCGGCCCCCGCGAGGACGGCGATGGCCAGCCGGTCGGCGTCCCCGAGCGTCACGCCGGGCAGCCCGAGGAGCGCCCAGGGATCGTCGCGCAGCCGCCGCGCGGCGTCGGGTCCCAGCCCGTCGGCGACGCCGGCGGCCAGCTTGGCGGGCAGCCCTGCCGTCACCAGCATCTGCACCACCTCGTAGGTGGGCGCGGCGGCGAGGAAGCTGGAGAACAACCGCTCGGCCCGCTGGCGGCCCACCCGCGGCAGCTTCGTCAGCCGGTCGGCGGTGACGTCGTCGGGGCCGGTGATGCCCGCGGCCGGGAGCTCCGCCGCCGTCCGCTTGCCCAGGCCGGGCCACAGCCCGGCGGTGCAGAAGGCCGCGAAGACCAGGTCCGGGCCGGGGGTGGTCGGGTCGGCCGTCACCGGTGCGACCGTCGCTCGGGATAGCTGAAGGGCGGCGCGGAGACGTCCTCGAGCGCCGTGCGGATCGCGGCGGGCAGCCGGACGCCGTCGGCGTCGAGCGAGGCCTGCAGCTGCTGGGCGGTGCGGGCGCCGACCACCGGGGCGACCACCCCCGGCCGATCGCGCACCCAGGCCAGCGCCACGGCCAGCGGGCTGGTGCCCAGGCCCTCGGCGGCGGTGATGACCGCCTCCACGATGCGGTCGGATTTCGACGACCGGAGCCCGTCGATGAATCCCTGCCACTGCGGCGCGGCACCACGGGACTCCGAGGGGGTGCTGTGCCGGTACTTGCCGGTCAGGAGCCCGCGGCCCAGCGGCGACCACGCCAGCACGCCCAGGCCGAGCGACTCCGCCGCGGGCACGACCTCCCGCTCGACCCCGCGCTGCAGCAGCGAGTACTCCACCTGGGTGCTCACCAGCGGCGTGCGGCCCGGCCACGCCCGCTGCCAGGTCGCGGCCTGGGCGGTCTGCCAGCCGGTGAAGTTGCTGATGCCGACGTAGCGCACCCGGCCCGAGGAGACGGCGACGTCGCAGGCGGCGAGGGTCTCCTCCAGCGGCGTCGTCTCGTCCCAGGCCTGCAGCTGCCAGAGATCCACGTAGTCCAGGCCGAGGCGCTCCAGGGAGGCGTCCAGCGCCGAGATGAGGTGCCCGCGGGAGGCGCCGCGGCCCGTCGGCCCCGGCCCGGTGCGCCCGACGGCCTTCGTGGCGACGACGACGTCGGATCGCGGGACGACGTCGGCCAGCAGGTGACCCAGGACCCGCTCGCTCTCCCCGTCGCGGTAGACGTCGGCGGTGTCGACCAGCGTGCCGCCGGCGTCGACGAACGCCGTCAGCTGCATGGCTGCCTCGTCCTCGTCGGTGTCCCCGCCCCACGTCATGGTGCCCAGCGCGAGCCGGGACACGACCAGACCGCTGCGTCCCAACGCCCGTTGCTCCACGACCGGCCAACCTACCGCCGCCGCCCGGCCCGCACCCGGGAGCACCCGGGCCTCCGGTGCGGCGCGCCCGGCCGCCCCGGGCCGGCACCTAGGGTCAGCACCCGTGCCCGAACGCTCCTGCTCCCGTCCGGCCGCCCGCCCGTCCACCGGGGGGTGCTGACGGTGGGATGGATCGAGGCGGTCGTCCTCGGCCTCGTCCAGGGGCTGACCGAGTTCCTGCCGATCTCCTCCAGCGCCCACCTGCGCGTGGTGGGGGAAGCCTTCGGCTGGGACGACCCCGGCGCGGCGTTCACCGCCATCACCCAGATCGGCACCGAGGCCGCCGTCCTGCTGTACTTCCGGCACGACATCTGGCGGATCATCACCGCCTGGGTCGCCTCCCTCGGCGGCCGCCGGAAGGGTGACCCCGATGCCCGCATGGGCTGGCTGATCATCGTCGGCACGCTGCCGATCGTCGTCCTGGGCCTGCTGTTCCAGGACTCGATCGAGACGACGCTGCGGGACCTGCGGATCGTCGCCGTCGCGCTGATCCTCTTCTCGCTGGTCCTGTTCTGGGCCGACCGTGTGGGCGCCAAGCAGCGCGAGCTCCGGAAGCTGACCGTCGGGCACGGCATCGCCTTCGGGTTCGCCCAGGCGATGGCGCTGATCCCCGGCGTCTCCCGCTCCGGCGGCACCATCACCGCCGGTCTCTTCCTCGGCTACACCCGGTCGGCGGCGGCCCGCTACTCGTTCCTGCTGGCCGTTCCGGCGGTGCTGGGCGCGGGCTTCTTCCAGGTGTACGAGGCGCTCACCGGTGAGGTCGCCGGTGCCGAGGTGGCCTGGGGGCCGACGATCCTCGCGACGGTGCTCGCCTTCGGCATCGGCCTCGTCGTCATCGCCTGGTTGCTGCGCTACCTCGACCGCGGCAGCTACGTGCCGTTCGTCGTCTACCGCATCGTGCTCGGGGTGCTCATCCTCGTGCTCGTCCTCACCGGTGTGCTCGACCCGGTGAGTTCGACGGAGATCACCTCCCCGCCGATCCCGCGCTGAGGTCAGGCGCGCGGCGGGGCTCCGCCGACCAGCGGGTCGCCTCCCGCGACCGCCTAGGCTCGGCCCCGTGACCACCGTCATCCTCTTGCGGCACGGCCGGACGACCGCCAACGCCGGGGGCGTGCTGGCCGGCTGGACGCCGGGGGTGCAGCTGGACGACACCGGCCAGGCGCAGGTGCAGGCGGTGTCGGAGCGGCTGGCGAAGGTGCCGCTGGCCGCCGTCGTCAGCAGCCCCCTGGAGCGCTGCCAGCAGACGGCGGGCGCCGTCCTGGCCGATCGGCAGCTCGAGCTCGCGACCGACGACCGGCTGGGCGAGGCCCGCTACGGCGACTGGACCGGCCGCAGCATCAAGGAGCTGGTCAAGGAACCGCTGTGGAAGGTCGTGCAGCAGCACCCGTCCGCAGCCGTCTTCCCCGGGCCCGCGGGGGAGGGGCTCGCCCAGACCCAGTCCCGCGCCGTGGCCGCGGTGCGCGAGTGGAACGCCCGGCTCGGCGCCGACGCGATGTGGCTGGTCTGCAGCCACGGCGACGTCATCAAGGCGATCCTGGCCGACGCGCTCGGCATGCACCTGGACTCCTTCCAGCGGATCGTCGTCGACCCGGCGTCCATCTCCGTGGTGTCCTACACCGACACCCGGCCGTTCGTCGGGCGGATCAACGACACCGGGGGCGACGTCTCGGCCCTGATCCCGCCGCCGCGCAAGGGCCGCCGGCGCAAGGCGTCCTCCGACGCCGTGGTGGGCGGCGGGGCCGGCGCCCCCGCCTGAGCCGTCGGGGTCGCCGTCGCCCGCGGGTCGTCCCGGCAGGTCGTCGGCGCCCCCGCGTAACCTGGGTGCGTGTCCCGCCAGGTCCATCAATTCGATCGCCCCAGCCGGTTCGTCGCAGGAACGGTGGGGCAGCCCGGGGACCGCACCTTCTACCTGCAGGCCACCGACGACACCGGCCGCACGGTCAGCGTGGCGCTGGAGAAGACCCAGGTGCAGGTCCTGGCCGACCGGATGAACGAGCTGCTCGACGAGGTCAGCAACCGGGCCGACTCGGTGGTCCCGGCCGAGGCCGACGTCGACGACCTGGAGCCGCTGACGGCGCCGGTCGAGGAGGAGTTCCGGGTCGCCGCCATGGGCCTGGCCTGGGACGGCGCCGCCGAGGCGGTCGTGGTGGAGGCCGTCGCCGCCGGCGAGGAGCCCATCGACGAGGACGCCATCCTCTCCGACAGCGACGAGGGCCCCGACGCGCTGCGGGTGACGATCACGCCGATGGCCGCGCGCGCCTTCGTGGCCCGCGCCCTCCGGGTGGTCGCGGCCGGCCGCCCGTCGTGCCCGCTGTGCTCGCTGCCGCTCGACCCGGTCGGGCACGTGTGCCCGCGGCAGAACGGCTACCGCCGCTGAGCGGCGACGCCTCCGTGAGCGAGCAGCCCGCCGACCCCGGTCTCCGCCCGCCCGCCGATGACGCCGAGGCCCACCGGCTGCTCACCGAGGGGGAAATCGACGTCGAGGCCCGGATGGTGGACGCGTCCAACGTGACGCTCGTCGGCGCCATCCGCACCGACACCCTCGCCGCGGAGTGCGTCTACAAGCCCGTCGCCGGGGAGCGGCCGCTGTGGGATTTCCCCGACGGCACCCTCGCCGGCCGGGAGATCTCCGCGTACCTGGTGTCGGAGGCGACCGGCTGGCACGTCGTGCCGCCCACGGTGCTGCGGGAGGGCCCGTTCGGCCCCGGCATGGTCCAGCTGTGGATGGACGGCGACCCGGATGTCGACCTGGCCGCGTTCGTGCGCCGGGACGACCCCGCGCTGCGCCGCATGGCGATCTTCGACGCCGTGGTCAACAACGCCGACCGCAAGGGCGGGCACATCATCCCGATGCCCGACGGCCACGTGTACGGCGTCGACCACGGCATCTGCTTCTCCGTCGACCCGAAGCTGCGGACGCTGCTGTGGCGCTGGGCCGGCGAGCCGCTGCCCGCCGAGGCCCTGGCCGTCCTGGAGCGGCTGGCCGACGACCTGCGCGACGGGCTCGGGGAGCAGCTGCACGAGCACCTGACCCGCACCGAGGTGCGCTGCACCCAGCGACGGGTCACCGACCTGCTGCGCACCGGCCGCCACCCCGAGCCGAGCGGCGAGTGGCCCGCCCTGCCCTGGCCGCCGTTCTGACTGTCGCCCTCCGGGCTCCGACCGCGGCCAGGAGACCGACGACATCCCCGCCGACCGGCGAGGGGTTCGACCGCCACGGCGTCACCTGATCCCGCGGAAGGCCCGTCGCCGTCGCGGGACGGCTTCCGGTGCTACTCGAGGTCGACGAGGCCGATCATCGCGGCGGCCTGCAGGCCGTCGCCGTCCACGGTGAGGACCTCGAGCGGCACCCGGCGCCAGACCGCGAGCAGCAGGTCGCCGGCCGTGCCCGTGAGCGCCGCGATCGGGAACGGCGCCGTGCCGGGGAACAGCGTCCGCTCCGCGTCGGCGTCCACGGCGTGGAACACCACCGGGTGCGCGCTCTCCGGCGGGCCGTCGGGCAGGGCCGCGGGCACCATGACCTCCAGCCACTCGTCCAGCCCGTCCAGGCCCACCGCCGCGGGGATCGGCCGGACGTCGCCGCGGACCTGCTCGACGTCGGCGGTGTGCACGGTCGTCTCCTGCAGCTGCCGGCGCAGGACGAAGGCGACGTCCTGCTGGGGCGCCCACGTCCACACCCGCTCGTCCGGGGCGGCCCCGGCCAGCGCCGCCTCCAGCTCGGCGCTCCGCGCGCTGCCGTAGCCCAGCAGCTCGTCGTCCGGGTGGCGGCGCGGGCGCACGTAGGCCGACCGGTCCGCCGCGCGGGCGCGCACCACCCAGGTCCAGAAGTGCTGCACCTCGGCCAGGTGCCAGACCAGGTCGGCCAGCGTCCACTCCGGGCAGCCGGGCACGCGGGCGCCCCAGCCGGAGGCCAGCACCGCCTCCGCCGCGGCGTCGGCGAACCGGGCGTCCGCCCGACGCAGGGCCGGCAGGTACTCGTCGAGCTCCATCGCTCCTCCTCGCCCGCCCGGTGGGGGACCGGCGGCGTGCTCTCCGACGTGATGACCGGCACGGACCGGCGGGGCAGCGTCGTCGGACCTCGCCTCTAGGCTCGTGCCGTGCTCTCCTGGCCCGCTCCGCTGCTGCCGACCCTGCCCGGCACCGGCCCCGTCCTCAAGGTCTACGACACCGCCCAGCGGCAGATCGTCGCGACCACGCCCGACCGGACGGCCCGCATGTACGTCTGCGGCATCACCCCGTACGACGCCACCCACCTCGGGCACGCCGCCACGTACCTGGCCTTCGACCTGATCAACCGGATGTGGCGCGACGCCGGGCACGCGGTCCACTACGTCCAGAACGTCACCGACATCGACGACCCCCTGCTGGAGCGCGCCGACCGCGACCGGGAGGACTGGATCGTCCTGGGAATGCGCGAGACAGCGCTGTTCCGCGAAGACATGACGGCGCTGCGGGTGCTGCCGCCGGAGGACTTCGTGGGCGCCGTCGAGGCCATCCCGCGGATCGTCGCGCACATCGAGCGGCTGCTCGACGAGGGGCTTGCCTACGTGCTCGACGACGACACCGGCGACGTCTACCACGACGTGGCGCAGGCGCCCGGGTTCGGCTCGGAGTCCGGCTACGACGAGCCGACGATGCTGGGCTTCTTCGCCGAGCGCGGGGGAGACCCCGACCGGGCCGGCAAGCGCAACCGGCTGGACCCGTTGCTCTGGCGCGGGCAGCGCCCCGGTGAGCCGTCGTGGACCGGCCCGCGCGGCGCCGCGGGGCGGCCCGGCTGGCACATCGAGTGCGCCACGATCGCCCTGGACACCATCGGCATGGGGTTCGACGTGCAGGGCGGCGGCAGCGACCTGGTCTTCCCGCACCACGAGTTCTCCGCCGTGCACGCCGAGGCGCTCACCGCCACGAAGCCCTTCGCCCAGGCGTACGTGCACGCTGCGATGATCGGCCTGGACGGGCAGAAGATGAGCAAGAGCCGCGGCAACCTGGTCTTCGTCTCCAAGCTCCGCGGCGAGGGCGTGGACCCGATGGCCATCCGGCTCGCGCTGCTGTCGGGCCACTACCGCACCGACCGGGCCTGGACGGCCGAGCTGCTCACCGAGGCCGAGGCGCGGCTGGCGACGTGGCGCCGCGCGGTGTCCCGGGACGCCGGGGCCCCGGCCGGGGCGGTCCTGCACGGGCTCCGCGAGCGGCTGGCCGACGACCTCGACAGCCCGGGCGCGATCGCCGTGGTCGACGCCTGGGCCGAGCACACGCTGGCCGGCGGCCAGGACCTCGAGGAGCTCGCGCCCCAGGTGGTGTGCGACGCCGTCGACGCGCTCCTCGGCGTGGAGCTGCAGGTCAGCTGATGTCCAGCGCCCCCGCCGGCCCGTTCCGGTTGACCGACCGCGCGGCGCGCGAGCAGGCCGAGGAGCACCTCGCGCCCGCCGCCACCCGGTCGGCGAGCAGCCGGGGGCGCATCCGCGAGGAGCCCGAGGATGCGCTGCGCACCGCCTTCGAGCGGGACCGCGACCGCATCCTGCACGCCAAGGCATTCCGGCGGCTCAAGCACAAGACGCAGGTCTTCCTGAACCCCGATGGCGACCACTTCGTCACCCGGCTGACCCACACGCTGCAGGTGACCCAGGTGGCGCGCTCGCTGGCCCGGGCACTGGGCCTCAACGAGCCGCTCGCCGAGGCGATCGCGCTCGGCCACGACGTCGGGCACTCGCCGTTCGGGCACATCGGGGAGGAGGCGTTCGACCCGTACGTGGCCGGTGGCTGGCACCACGCCGCCCAGGGCGTGCGGATCGTCGAGGTCCTCGAGCACCTCAACCTGACCTGGGAGGTGCGCGACGGCATCCGGGCGCACAGCTGGAAGATCGACCCGCCGCCGGCCACCCGGGAGGCCGAGTGCGTGCGCTACGCCGACCGCATCGGCTACCTGTCCCACGACGCGCTGGACGCGGCCCGAGCCGGGGTCATCCGCACCGCCGACCTGCCGGCGCGCGCCGTCGCCGTGTTCGGGCAGCCCGGCAGCGCGATGGTGGGGACGATGATCGACGCCGTCGTCACCGGGTCGCTGTCCCCGGCCAACGCCGCCGGCGCGGTGGTCATGGACGCCGAGGCGCTGGAGGCGATGCACGAGCTGCGCGACTTCATGTTCGCCCGGGTCTACGCCTCCGACGTCGCCGCCGGGCAGAAGCACCTGGCGATCGGCGTCATCCGCCGGCTGGTCGACCACCACCTGGCCCATCCCGAGCTCATCCCGGCGTCCTACCGCGACACCGAAGCCGACGCGCTCACCCAGGTCGTCGACTACGTCTCCGGGATGACCGACCGGTTCGCCCTCGCCACCCACGACCGGTTGTTCGGCACCGACACGTCGGCGCAGATGCGCCCGCTGCTGCCCACGAGCTGACCGGCGGAGCCGGGGTCAGGCGCCGCCGCCGGCGGAGCCGCCGCGGCGGCGCAGATACCTCTCGAACTCGCGGGCGATCTGGTCGCCGTTGGCCTGCGAGAGGTCGACCTCCGTGGCCCGCTCCTCCAGGGACCGGACGTACTCGACGACCTCGGCGTCCTCGTTGGCCATCTCGTCGACGGTCTGCACCCACTCGTCGGCCTGCTGCGGCAGGGCGCCCAGCGGCACGGTGGTCTCCAGGACCTCCTCGACGCGCTGCAGGAGCGCGACCGTGGCACGCGGGGACGGCGGCTGGGACACGTAGTGCGGCACGGCGGCCCAGAAGCTGATCGCCGGCAGCCCCGCCTGCACGCAGGCGTCCTGGAACACCCCGAGGATGCCCGTCGGCCCCTCGTAGCGGGAGGTCTCCAGCCCGTAGGCCCGGGCCGAATCGCCGTCGTAGGCCGAGCCGGTGACCGGCGTGGGCCGGGTGTGCGGCGTGTCGGCGAGCAGGGCACCGAGGGCGACGACGATCGAGACGTCGAGCTCCTCCAGGACGTCGATCAGCTCCTCGCAGAAGCTCCGCCAGCGCATGTTGGGCTCGATGCCGCGGATGAGGACGACGTCGCGGCCCAGGCCCTCGGGGCGAGCCACCGAGATGCGGGTGGTCGGCCACTCGATGCGCCGGCTGACCCCGCCGACCAGGGAGACCGTGGGCCGGTTGACCTGGAAGTCGTAGTAGTCCTCGGGATCCAGGGCGGCCAGCGGCTTGGCGTCCCAGATCAGCTCCAGGTGCTCGACGGCCCCCGTGGCGGCGTCGCCGGCGTCGTTCCAGCCCTCGAACGCCACCACGACCACCGGGTCGGTGAGCTGGGGAAGGTCATCGGCGCTGGACTGGGGATCGATCACCCCTGTCAGCCTACGTCGGTCCGGCCGCCGGGCCCCGCTGCGCGCCACGGTCGCGCCCGGCGCTCCCCGCCGCCCACCCGGTCGGGGGCGTGCGGAATGAGACCATGGGCCAGACGTTGCTGCTGTCGACGCCCTCGGTGTCCCGTCCGGGGGCGCCGCGGGTGGCCCAGCGCCCCGATCGAACCGCGAGGAAGCCCGTGCCCGTACCCCCCTCCGTCCGTCCCGACGCCACCGCGCATCTCACCGCTCTGCTCGAGCAGCGCATCCTGGTGCTCGACGGCGCGATGGGGACGGCGATCCAGCGGGACCGCCCGGACGAGGCCGGCTACCGCGGGGAGCGGTTCGCCGACTGGCCGAGCGACGTGCAGGGCAACAACGACCTGCTCAGCCTCACCCGGCCCGAGCTGATCGCCGGCATCCACCGCGAGTACCTCGAGGCCGGCGCCGACCTGATCGAGACGAACACCTTCAACGCCACGACCATCTCGCTGGCCGACTACGGCATGCAGGAGCTGGCCTACGAGCTCAACGTCGCCTCGGCCCGGCTGGCCCGCCGCGAGTGCGACGTGATGACCGAGCGCACGCCGGACAAGCCCCGGTTCGTCGTCGGGGCGATCGGCCCGACCAGCCGGACGGCCTCGATCTCGCCCGACGTCAACGACCCCGGCGCCCGCAACGTCACCTTCGACCAGCTCGTCGAGGCCTACCTGGAGCAGGCGAACGGCCTGGTCGACGGCGGGGCGGACGCGCTGCTGATCGAGACGATCTTCGACACGCTCAACGCCAAGGCGGCGATCTTCGCCCTGGAGACCCTGTTCGAGGACCGCGGCCGCCGCTGGCCGGTGCTCATCTCCGGCACGATCACCGACGCCTCCGGCCGCACCCTCTCCGGTCAGGTGACCGAAGCGTTCTGGTACTCGGTCCGGCACGTGAAGCCGCTGCTGGTGGGGCTGAACTGCGCCCTCGGCGCGAAGGAGATGCGGCCCTACATCGCCGAGATCTCCCGGGTCGCCGACACCTTCGTCTCCTGCTACCCGAACGCCGGCCTGCCCAACGCCTTCGGCGAGTACGACGAGTCGCCTGAGGAGACCGCGTCGATCGTCGCCGAGTTCGCCGCCAGCGGATTCGTCAACCTGGTCGGCGGCTGCTGCGGCACCACCCCGGCGCACATCGCCGCCATCGCCCGGGCCGTCGAGGGCGGCACCCCTCGGACGCCGGCCGAGCACCGGGCCGCGCTCCGGCTGTCGGGCCTGGAGCCGCTCGTCGTCACCGAGGAGAGTCTCTTCGTCAACGTGGGCGAGCGCACCAACATCACCGGCTCCGCCCGCTTCCGGAACCTGATCAAGGCCGGGGACTACCCGGCCGCCCTCGCCGTCGCCCGCCAGCAGGTGGAGGCCGGCGCGCAGGTCATCGACGTCAACATGGACGAGGGGATGATCGACGGCGTCGAGGCGATGGACCGCTTCACCAAGCTGATCGCCGCCGAGCCCGACATCAGCCGCGTTCCCACGATGATCGACTCATCGAAGTGGGAGGTCATCGAGGCGGGGCTCAAGTGCGTCCAGGGCAAGGCGATCGTCAACTCGATCTCGCTCAAGAACGGCCAGGAGGAGTTCGTCCGCGAGGCGCAGCTGTGCCGCAAGTACGGCGCGGCCGTCGTCGTCATGGCCTTCGACGAGGACGGGCAGGCCGACGACCTCGAGCGCCGCAAGCAGATCTGCCGCCGGGCGTACGACATCCTCACCGGGACGGTCGGCTTCCCGGCCGAGGACATCATCTTCGACCCGAACGTCTTCGCCGTCGCCACGGGCATCGAGGAGCACGCGAACTACGGCCTGGACTTCATCGAGGCCACCCGCTGGATCAAGTCCCACCTCCCGGGCGCGCTGGTGTCCGGCGGTGTCTCCAACGTCTCCTTCTCCTTCCGCGGCAACAACCGCGTCCGCGAGGCCATCCACGCGGTGTTCCTGTTCCACGCGATCGCCGCCGGCATGGACATGGGCATCGTCAACGCCGGCGCCCTCGAGGTGTACGACGAGGTGCCGGCCGAGCTGCGCGAGCGCATCGAGGACGTCGTCCTCAACCGGCGCCCCGACGCCACCGAGCGGCTGCTGGAGATCGCCGGCGACTACGCCGGCGACGGCGCGGCCCGGGAGGTCGCCACCGAGGAGTGGCGCACCCTGCCGGTGGGGGAGCGGATCACCCACGCGCTGGTGAAGGGCATCGACGCGCACGTCGAGGACGACACCGAGGAGCTGCGGGCCGAGATCGCCGCCCGCGGCGGCCGGCCCATCGAGGTCATCGAGGGCCCGCTGATGGCCGGCATGAACGTCGTCGGCGACCTGTTCGGTCAGGGGAAGATGTTCCTGCCGCAGGTGGTCAAGTCCGCCCGGGTGATGAAGAAGGCCGTCGCCTACCTCATTCCGTTCATCGAGGCGGAGAAGCAGCCCGGTGACGCCGAGCGGAGCAACGGCAAGGTCGTCATGGCCACCGTGAAGGGCGACGTCCACGACATCGGCAAGAACATCGTCGGCGTCGTGCTGCAGTGCAACAACTACGACGTCGTCGACCTCGGCGTCATGGTTCCCGCGCAGCGCATCCTCGACGCCGCCAAGGCCGAAGGCGCCGACATCATCGGCGTCTCCGGCCTCATCACGCCCTCGTTGGACGAGATGGTCAGCCTGGCCTCGGAGATGGAGCGGCAGGGCTTCGAGATCCCGCTGCTCATCGGCGGCGCCACCACGTCCCGGGCGCACACGGCGGTGAAGGTGGCGCAGCAGTACTCCGGCCCGGTCATCTGGGTGAAGGACGCCTCCCGGTCGGTCCCGGTCGTCGCCGCGCTGCTGTCCGACGAGCAGCGGCCGGCGCTGCTGGCCGAGACCGACGCCGACTACGCCGCGCTGCGGGAGCGGCACGCCGCCCGCCAGGACAGCCGCGCGCTGCTGCCGATCGCCGCCGCGCGCGCCGCCGCGACGCCCATCGAGTGGAGCGGCTACACCCCGCCGCGCCCGCGGATGCTGCTGCAGCAGGCGAAGGACGTGTGCAGCGGCCCGGGCTGCGACCACCTGCACGACCGGGCCACCCAGTTCGTCAAGACGTTCCCCGACTACCCGCTCGAGGAGCTGCGCGGCTACATCGACTGGCAGCCGTTCTTCAACGCCTGGGAGATGCGCGGCCGGTTCCCCGACATCCTGCACAACCCGGCGACCGGCGAGGCCGCGCGGCGGCTGTACGAGGACGCCCAGGTGATGCTCGACCGGATCGTCGCGGAGCGGTGGCTGCGCGCCAGCGGCGTGTTCGGGCTGTTCCCGGCCAACCAGGTCGACGGCGACGACATCGAGGTGTACGCCGACGAGTCGCGCACCGCCGTCCGGACGACGCTGCACCAGCTGCGCCAGCAGACCGAGGGCCGCGACGGCTCGCCCCGCAAATCGCTGGCCGACTTCGTCGCCCCGAAGGAGACCGGGCTGCGCGACTACGTCGGGGCGTTCGCCGTGACGGCGGGCCTGGGGTCGACCGAGCGGGTGGCGGCGTTCAAGAAGGACAACGACGACTACAGCGCGATTCTGCTGGAGGCGCTGGCCGACCGGCTTGCCGAGGCGTTCGCCGAACGGCTGCACGAGCGGGTGCGCACCGAGTTCTGGGGCTACGCGGCCGGCGAGCGCCTGGACAACGAGGCGCTGATCGCCGAGAGGTACGCCGGGATCCGCCCGGCGCCCGGCTACCCGGCGTACCCGGAGCACACCGAGAAGCTCACCATCTGGGACCTGCTCGACGTCGAGGCGACCACCGGCATCGAGCTGACCGAGAGCATGGCGATGTGGCCGGGCGCGGCGGTCAGCGGGCTGTACTTCTCCCACCCGGAGTCGCGCTACTTCGTCCTGGGCCGGGTCGGCCGCGACCAGGTCGAGGACTACGCGCGGCGCAAGGGCTGGACGGTCGACGAGGCGGAGAAGTGGCTCTCCCCGAACCTGGGTTACCGCACCGAGGACGAATGAAGGACCCCGTCGTCCCCACCCTCCGCGGGCTCAGGGCGGCACCGGGACGGGGCCGACGGCGGGGCCCTGCACCGCGACCGTGCCAGCGCGCGCACCGCGGTCACTCGACGACGAGCACGTCGGTGAATGACGCCGAATGGCCGCTGGTGAAGCGGTACTCACCCGGCTGCTGAGGAGCCAGGAAGGTCGTCAGTGTCCCGCCGGGGACGGCGACGTCGAACGACCCGTCGGCCGCGGTGAGCGTCACCTCCGCCTCGGTGGCGTTGTGCACGGTCACCCGGGAGCCGGCGGCGACCGGGCCGGCGACGTGGAAGCGCGTGCCGTCGACCAGCACGCCGACCGACAGCTCCCCGTGGTCGTGCCCGGCCATCGGGTCCGCGGCAGGACCGGCCGCCGGAGCGGTGGTCCCGGGGACCGCGTGCGCGGCGTCCATCGGCGGCGGGGACGCCGCGAGCGCGACGGCGAGCGCCACGGTCGCGAGCATGAGCAGGACCTCCCCCGCGGCGAACCGGCGGAAGTCGCGGCCGTCGCCCGCGCGCAGCCGGGGGAGGGTCAGCCGGCGGTGGTGCAGGCCGAGCACACCCAGGACGGTCAGCCCGGCGGTCTTCGCCAGCAGCAACGCGCCGTAGCCGGTACCCAGCGCGGCGAGCGCCGCGTCGGGGCCGCCGAGCACCAGCGAGGCAGCGAGGACGCCGGAGACCGCCGTCGCGAGGAAGCAGGCCAGCGCCAGGCGGCTGAACCGGGTCGCGGCCTCGGCCGACGCCGCCCCGCGGCGCGCGATGGCGAGGAGGGCGAGCAGGCCACCGACCCACACGGTCGCGGCGACGACGTGGACGCCGAGCGTCGTGACCGCGAGCACGTGGTCCTGCGCCCCGGCGGAGTGGCCGCTGAGCACGACCGGGACCAGGTGCGCCGACAGCGCCAGGACCAGCAGGAGCCCGGCGGCGAGCGCCCCGGTGCTGCGGCGGGCGGCGACGGCGACGAGGCCGCCGAGAACCACCACCAGCACGGCGGCGCGACCGGCCCCGGTGTCCTCGACGAAGATCCGCAGCGCCTCCCAGGTCAGCGACGTGGGTGCGACGCCGACCAGCCGGCTGACCGTGAGCAGCGCAGCCAGTGCGGTCGCGACCGTCCAGGCCAGCGCCCAGCCCGACGCCGCCCGGCACGCCCGCCGCGACTCCGCGGGCGATCCGGCCCGGCCGGGCAGCAGGACGGCGGCGGCGAGCAGCGTGCCCACCGTGCCGACGGCCGCGATCCGGCCGGCCAGCGTGACCAGCGGCAGCCCCCACTCGACGGCCCGGCCGGCGCCCGGCAGCCCGGACGCGGCGGAGCCGGGGGTCCCGCCCCCGACGACCAGCGCGGCGACGAGGACGGCGACCAGGCCCACGCCCGTGAGAGCGAGAGCACGCCACGGCACCCGGCCGCCCCGCGGCGGCCGGTCCTCGACGGTGGCCGGACGGGCGCGGGCCAGCGGAACGGCGCGGCTCACGCGCGCCTGCGCAGCCGGCCCACGAGGAGGGCGCCCAGCCCGATGAGGACGACGGCGGCGACGACCGGCCACACCGTCGCCAGGTCCGTGCCGGCGGGGCCGCCCGAGCCGGCGACTGCGGTGTCCGTGCCGGTGCTCGCGTCCCCGTCGGCCGCCGCCGACGGAGGCGCCACGGATGCCGGACCAGCCGGAGCCCTGCCCGCGGCCACGGTGAAGTCGAAGCTGCCCACCAGCGGGTGCCCGTCGGACGACGCGCTGCGCCACTCCACCCGGTAGCTCCCGGCGGGCAGGTCGGCCGCGAGCGCCTGGACAACCGTCGTGCCCTGGATCTCGGCGGGGCTCTCGGACACGGTGGCGCCGTCGGGGCCGGTGACCGCCACCTGCGTGCCGAGGGGGAGGGTCTCGCCGGTGAAGCCGAGCTCGACGACGGCGGGGCCCGTGGCCACGGTGGCGCCGGCCGCGGGGCTCGTGCTGACCAGGCCGTCGTGCGCGAGTGCGGGCGCACCGAGCGACAGCACGCCGGCCACCAGGGCGAGCAGCAGCGTGGCTGCCCGCTGCCGGTGGACCCGGCCGCAGGGCGGGCGTCGCGAAGCAGTCATGCCCGTCCTTCGCGCACCGCCGGGTTTCCGGTTGTCCCGGGCGGCGACAGCGTCGGCGACCACGCGGCCCGCGGTCGACCACCAACCGGGCGGTCGGCATTCCCCCAGACCGGGGTGAACCGATCCGACCGCGGCCGCCGAAAGCAGGACGAACAGCGCGGCGGCAGGAACCTCCTGCCCGGCAACGCGCGCTGCTCCGGCCACCATTCCGACCACGAGGAGCACACCTTGCGCAAGGCACTCGCACTCCCGACCGTCGCGCTCGCCGCCGCGGCCTTCCCGCTGCTGTCCACGTCCGCCGCCTCGGCGCACGAGGGCCCGCAGAGCTACCAAGCCGACCTCGGCGCACTCAACCAGTCCGGGGTCCAGGGCACGGGCATGGTGACGCTGGACGGCAACGCCGCCACCGTCATGATCGAGGCCTCGGGTCTCCTGGCCGGCTCCCCGCACGCCCAGCACTTCCACATCGGCGCGCAGGGCCAGTGCCCGACCGACGCCGACGACGAGAACGGCGACGGCTTCGTCAGCGTCACCGAGGGCGCCCCGTACTACGGCGCCATCGGGTCGTCCCTGACCACGACCGGCGGCACCGGCCCCGACAGCGGCCTGGCCATCGACCGGTTCCCGACCGCCGACGACGGCACGCTCGGCTATGAGCGCACCTTCGAGGTGACCGACGACGTGCACACGGCCCTCGAGAACGGCACCGCCGTTCTCGTGCTGCACGGGGTCGACGAGGACGGCAGCGGCGCCTACGACGGCGACGTGATGAGCGACCTCGACCCGTCGCTGCCCATGGAGGCCACTGCCCCGGCCGCCTGCGGTGTGCTCGAGGTCGCGCAGATGGGTGCCGCACCCGCCGGTGGAGCCGAGACCGGCGCCGGCAGCACGGCCGGTGCGGAGAACCGAGCCGCCATCGGTGTCGGGGCCCTGGCCGCCGTCGGTGCGGCTGCCGCCGGCGCCGTCGCCTACCGCCGTCGCCAGGCCGACCAGGCCTGATCCGGCCGCCGGGTCGCGCGGGAGGCAGCACGCCTCCCGCGCGACCCGGATACCGTCCACCCCCATCGGAAGGACCACCGTGACCGAGCAGACCGGCCGCCGGCCGAGCCCCCGCACCTGGCTGGCGCTGGCCGCGGGCCTCCTCGTCGTGGCCGTGGTCGCCGTCGCGGTGGCCGTGACCGGTCAGCGGCAGGCGCCGCAGCCCGCCGTGGCGCCCCCCGACCGGATCCAGCCCTCGCCCACGGCCGAGCCCGCACCGGCAGAGGCGGGGGAGCAGCCCGCTCCCGCGCCGCAGGCCGGGACCGTGGCCGCCCCCGTCTCGGTCACCATCCCTGCCATCGATGTCACCAGCGGCCTGCTGCGTCTGGGCCTCGACGACGACGGCGCCGTCGAGGTGCCGCCGCTAGGCCCGGACGACCAGGCCGGCTGGTACCAGCGCGGTCCGGCCCCCGGCGCGCTCGGACCGGCGGTGATCCTGGGCCACGTGGACTCCGCCGAGCACGGCCCAGGTGTCTTCTTCGGCCTCGGGGCGCTGCAGCCCGGCGACGAGGTGGAGGTGGCGCGCGCGGACGGCACGGTCGCGGTGTTCGCCGTCGACCGGGTGGAGCGGCACCCGAAGAACGACTTCCCGACCCTCGAGGTCTACGGCAACACCGACGACGCGCAGCTGCGCCTGATCACCTGCGGCGGCGACTTCGACTCCTCGGCCCGCAGCTACGAGGACAACGTGATCGCCTTCGCCACGATGGTGGGGACCCGCCCGGCCTGAGTTCCGCGCCACGTCGCCCGGCGCGGGGGAGCGACGGTGGCGTCGTCCCTAGACTCGGGAGCGTGTCGGTGGCTCCGGTGGGTGGACGGGGCGCCACGGCCCCCTCGGTCGGCGACGGCGTCCGGGCGGTGCTGTTCGACATGGACGGCACGCTCGTGGAGACCGAGGAGTACTGGGGCGAGGCGATGTTCGAGCTCGCCGCCTCGCTCGGCGGGCAGATGTCGCCGGAGGCACGTGCTGCGACGGTGGGCACCAGCATGCGGCGCGCCATGCAGGTGCTCCACGCCGATCTCGGGGTGCACCGGACCGAGGCGCAGCTGCTCGCCGATGCCGGCTGGATCGAGGACCGGGTGGCGGTGCTGATGTCCGGGGGCGGCATCCCGTGGCGCCCCGGGGCTCGCGAGCTGCTGGCCGCCGTCCGCGAGGCCGGCCCGGCCACCGCCCTCGTGACGACGACCCCCCGCCGGCTCGCCGCGCTCGTCCTGGCCAGGATCACCGCCGACCTGGGCGCGGATCCGTTCGATGTGACCGTCTGCGGCGACGAGGTGCCGGCCCGCAAGCCCGATCCGGCGCCCTACCTGCAGGCCGCGGCGGCACTGGGCGTCGATCCCGTCGGCTGCGTGGTGATCGAGGACTCCCTGGTCGGCGTGACCGCGGGGCTGGCCGCCGGGATGGCGGTGCTCGGCGTGCCCGCGCTGCAGCCGGTGCCGCCGACCCCCGGGCTCACCCTGCGGGGCACGCTGGTGGGCGTCGGGCCGGCCGAGCTCGACGAGGTGCTCGCGGCCGGACCGGCCAGGGCGGTCCCCGGCCGCTGAGCGCCCCGCCTGACCGGGCGACCCGACGCCCCCGCCGCCCGACCCTCGTGCGCTCACCGACGTGCGCATCACCGTCAGCGGCTGCCGTGGGTCAGACGGGGGCGACCGGCAGGGTGGTGCGCCAGCCCGCGGCCGCGGCCGCCTCGGCGGGGAACGGCGGGGGAGTGCCGCCGAACGCCGGGCACAGCGCCTGGTGGTCGCACCAGCCGCACAGGCGGGACTTGTTCGGCCGGAACTCACCGGTGGCGACGGCCCGCTCGATGGCCGACCAGATGGCCAGCAGCGTCCGCTCGAAGCGGACCAGCTCGGCCTCCTCCGGGGCGTAGGTCAGCGCGTCGCCGTCACCCAGGTAGAGCAGCTTGAGCTGGGCGGCGACCACGCCGCGGGTGCGCCAGAGGACCAGCGCGTAGAACTTCATCTGGAAGAGCGCCTTGGACTCGAAGGCCTCGCGGGGCATCGAGCCGGTCTTGTAGTCGACCACCCGCAGTGCACCGTTCGGGGCGACGTCGAGCCGGTCGACGTAACCGCGCAGCAGCAGCCCGTCGGGGAGCGTCACCTCCACCAGCTGCTCGCGCCCGTCGGGCTGGATCCGGCGAGGGTCCTCCAGCGTGAAGTAGCGCTCGACGAGCTTTCCGGCCGACGCCAGCCACACCGCGACGGACTCGGGGGCGTTCGCGTCGGTCTCGCCGCCATCGGCCTGCGCGGTCTCGAACAGCTCGGCGATGCCGGGCTCCTCCCGCAGCTCCGCCCAGGCCGGCTCCAGCAGCTCCAGCGCCTCCTCGGGGGTGCGCCGGGCCGGCGGCAGGTCGTAGAGCCGCTCGAGCACCGAGTGGACGAGGGTGCCACGGACCGCGGCGAGGCTCTTGCGCTCGGGCAGCCGGTCGATGGTGCGGAAGCGGTACAGCAGCGGGCAGGTCTTGAAGTCGGCCGCGCGGCTGGGCGACAACGAGGGGCGGCGGGGGGCCGGGGCGTCCTGGGCGGGCGGGACGGCCGCCGGAGCGGAGCCGTCGGCCTGCGGTTCGGTGTGCACCATCGCCGTCATGCCCCCGAGGCTAGGTCGCCCCTCCGACAGTTCCGAGTGCCCGCGCCGCATCGGCGTCCCGGGTCACATCCACGCCGTCCGTACGCTGGTCGCCCGTGACCAGTGAGCAGGAGCCGGGGACCGACGTCGTCGACGAGGCGCAGCCCGCGCCGGGGGAGACGCCCGCGCAGGCGCCGACGGACGCGCCGGCCGAGGTGTCGGCCCAGCGGGCCGAGCCGGTCGACGGCGCCTTCGTGGCCGGCGACCGGGTGCAGCTGACCGACCCCAAGGGCCGCCTGCACACCGTCGTCCTCACGCCGGGCAAGCAGTTCCACACCCACCGCGGGGCGATCGAGCACGACGATCTCATCGGCGCCCCTGAGGGGTCGGTCGTCCACTCGACGGCCAACACCGGCTACCTGGCGCTTCGACCGCTGCTGTCGGACTACGTGCTCTCCATGCCCCGCGGCGCGCAGGTCATCTACCCGAAGGACGCCGCGCAGATCGTCGGTTTCGGCGACGTGGGCCCGGGCATGCGGGTGCTGGAGGCCGGGGCCGGCTCGGGCGCGCTGAGCTGCTCGCTGCTGCGCGCGGTCGGCGCCGAGGGCTCCCTGACCAGCTACGAGCGGCGCGAGGACTTCCTCGACGTCGCCCGCGGCAACGTCGGGGCGTTCTTCGGCGAGGTGCCGGCCAACTGGACCCTCCGGCTGGGCGACCTCGCCGACCACCCCGCCGACGAGGTCGTCGACCGCGTCGTCCTCGACATGCTCGAGCCCTGGGCGGTGCTGCCCACCGTCGCCGCCGCGCTGCGGCCGGGCGGGGTGCTGGTCGGCTACGTCGCGACGGTCACCCAGCTGTCCACCTACGTGGAGGCGCTGCGCGCGCAGGGCGCCTGGACCGAGCCCTACGCCTGGGAGACGCTGATGCGGCCGTGGCACGCGGTGGGCCTGGCGGTGCGGCCGGAGCACCGGATGGTGGCGCACACCGCCTTCCTGGTGACCGCCCGCCGTCTCGCCGAGGGCACCGTCGCCCCGATCCGGCAGCGCCGCGCGCAGAAGCACTGAAAGCGGACCCCGGCCCCCTTCCCGCTGGCCAGCTCGCGGCGAGCCCCGGGACGGAGCCGTGGGCGCCGTTCGCGACCTCCTAGCACCGCGTCGCGACCTCAGCGAGCCCACGGCGAAGTGTCGCCGCGCGTGTATAGATTTGCGTCCTGGCTCCCCCGACAGTGCGGAGGTGCGTGATGGGCCTGGGTCCTGACGAACTGCGCGCGCGGCGCGAACGCGACGTGACGGCGCTGCTCAGCCAGATCTCCTACCTCGAGGAGGAGATCGGCCTGCTCCGCCGCAAGGTGGCCGACAGCCCGCGCCAGGTGCGTGCGCTGGAGGAGCGGATCGCGGAGGCGGAAGGCCGGGCGGCCTTCCTCTCCGAGCGCAACGACAAGCTGGCCGGCACGCTGCGGGACGCCCGCGAGCAGCTGGTCTCGCTCAAGGAGGAGGTGGACCGGCTCGGGCAGCCGCCGTCGGGCTACGGCGTCTTCCTCACCGGGTACGACGACGGCACCGTCGACGTCTTCACCGGTGGCCGGAAGCTGCGGGTGTCGGTGTCGCCGAACGTCCCGGTGGACGAGCTGCGGGCCGGCCAGGAGGTCATGCTCAACGAGGCGATGAACGTCGTCGAGGCGCGGGAGTTCGAGCGCCAGGGCGATGTCGTCATGCTGAAGGAGCTGCTGGAGCCGGTCGACGGCGTCACCCAGCGTGCGCTGGTCATCGGACACACCGACGAGGAGCGCGTGGTCTACCTCGCCGACTCGCTGACCGGTCAGCCGCTGCGCGTGGGCGACTCGCTGCTGCTGGAGACGCGCTCGGGCTACGTCTACGAGCGCATCCCCAAGAGCGAGGTCGAAGAGCTGGTCCTCGAAGAGGTCCCCGACATCGACTACGCCGACATCGGCGGGCTCTCCCGGCAGATCGAGCAGATCCGCGACGCCGTCGAGCTGCCGTTCCTGCACGCCGACCTGTTCCGCGAGTACCAGCTGCGGCCGCCGAAGGGCATCCTGCTGTACGGTCCGCCCGGCTGCGGCAAGACGCTGATCGCCAAGGCGGTGGCGAACTCGCTGGCGAAGAAGGTCGCCGCCGTCCGCGGCGAGGGCGTCAACCAGGCGAAGTCGTACTTCCTGAACATCAAGGGCCCGGAGCTGCTCAACAAGTACGTCGGGGAGACCGAGCGGCACATCCGGCTGGTGTTCCAGCGGGCCCGCGAGAAGGCCAGCGAGGGCACGCCGGTCATCGTGTTCTTCGACGAGATGGATTCGATCTTCCGCACCCGCGGTTCGGGGGTCTCCTCCGACGTCGAGTCGACGATCGTCCCTCAGCTGCTCAGCGAGATCGACGGCGTCGAAGGGCTGGAGAACGTCATCGTCATCGGCGCCTCCAACCGCGAGGACATGATCGACCCGGCGATCCTCCGGCCCGGCCGGCTGGACGTGAAGATCAAGATCGAGCGCCCCGACGCCGAGGCAGCCCGCGACATCTTCAGCAAGTACCTGGTGCCGGAGCTGCCGCTGCACCCCGACGACCTCGCCGAGCACGGTGGCAACCGCGACTCGACGATCGCCGGGATGATCCAGCGCACCGTCGAGCGGATGTACACCGAGAGCGAGGAGAACCGCTTCCTCGAGGTCACCTACGCCAACGGCGACAAGGAGGTCCTGTACTTCAAGGACTTCAACTCCGGGGCCATGCTGCAGAACATCGTCGACCGCGCGAAAAAGATGGCGATCAAGGAGCGGTTGGAGACCGGCACCGGAGGGCTCCGGGTCGGGCACCTGATGCAGGCCTGCCTCGACGAGTTCAAGGAGAACGAGGACCTGCCGAACACGACCAACCCCGACGACTGGGCGCGGATCTCGGGCAAGAAGGGCGAGCGGATCGTCTACATCCGCACGCTCATCAGCGGCAAGGGCAACGAGACCGGCCGGGCCATCGACACGGCCACGAACACCGGCCAGTACCTGTAGCCAGGGCCAGTCCGCCCGGGGCAGGTCTGGAAGGACAGCGAACGGCCCGGTCCACCCACGGGGTGGGCCGGGCCGATCCCTGTGCCGGTCGGTCAGGCCACGTCGAGCACCTGACCGGGGAAGATCAGCGCGGGGTCCGCACCGATGACGTCCCGGTTGTTCTCGTACAGCGACCGCCACTGCAGCCCGTTGTCCGCGGCGATCGCCGACAGCGTGTCGCCGGCGCGCACCGTGTACGGCGCGGCGGGGTCGGCCGGAGCGGGCGCTGGGGCCTCCGCCGCAGGCCCCGGCGCCGGCGCCGGGGCGGGTGCGGGAGCCGCGGCGCTGCCCGCCTTGTCCGCCTCGCCCAGACCCAGCTTCGCCGAGCAGGCCGGCCAGGCGCCCCAGCCCTGGACCGCCAGGGTCTTCTCGGCGATCGCGATCTGCTGCTCACGGGTGGCCAGGTCGGCACGCTCGGCGTACTCGGTGCCGCCGAAGCCCGCCCAGGTGGACGGCGAGAACTGCAGGCCGCCGTAGTAGCCGTTCCCGGTGTTGATCGCCCAGTCGCCGCTGCTCTCGCACTGCGCGAGGCGGTCCCAGGTGGCGCCGTCGGCAGCCGCGGCGGTGCCGGTTCCCAGGAACGGGGCCAGGAGCACGGCGCCGGTGGCGGCGATGCCGGCGGTACGACGCCGGAGGGAGCGGGTGGACAGGCGTGAGTTCGTGCTCGGGTTCGTCATGATCCTCTCGAACGGCGGGCGCCGACGTGCCCGCCGTCGCGACGGCAGCACGCTCCGCCCACGGAGCCGGAGAGGTGGAGGACCGTGCCGCTGGGCGGAGAGGACGCGCGGCACGTCCGGTGACTGCACGGGGAGCGGCTCGACGGCCGTGGCATCCCGCACGCGGTCCCGGCCGCTCTGCTGCGGCCGGGGCGTCACCCAGGTTACGGATTCGTCTCGATGCCTGCCACCGCACCGGTCCGGTGGCGACCCGGAGCCTCCGGACCGACGCGGCCTAGGGTTGGGCCATGAGCGTGCGGCGGGTCATGGGCACCGAGGTGGAGTACGGGATCTCCGTGCCGGGGCAGCCGGGGGCGAACCCGACCACGCTGAGCAGCCAGGTCGTCAACGCGTGGGCCGTCGCCGAGGCGCCGACCCCGCGCCGGCCACGCTGGGACTTCGAGGAGGAGTCGCCGCTGCGCGACGCCCGCGGCTTCGACCTCACGCCGGCGCAGGCCCTCGATCACAACGACCTGGACGAGGACTCCGGGATGGCCAACGTCATCCTGACCAACGGCGCCCGGCTCTACGTCGACCACGCCCACCCCGAGTACTCGACCCCGGAGGTCACGACCCCGCGCGACATCGTGCTGTGGGACAAGGCGGGGGAGCGGGTGATGGCCGAGGCGGCCCGTCGCGCGGCGCGTATCCCCGGCACGCAGCCCATCCAGCTCTACAAGAACAACACCGACGGCAAGGGCGCCTCCTACGGCTCCCACGAGAACTACCTGATGGACCGGCGCACCCCGTTCATCGACATCATCCGCGGGCTGGTGCCGTTCTTCGTGACCCGCCAGGTGTTCGCCGGCTCGGGCCGGGTCGGCATCGGCACCGAGAGCCGCAAGGAGGGCTTCCAGCTGTCGCAGCGGGCCGACTTCTTCGAGGTCGAGGTGGGCCTGGAGACGACGCTCAAGCGGCCGATCATCAACACGCGCGACGAGCCGCACGCCAATCCCGACGAGTACCGCCGGCTGCACGTGATCATCGGTGACGCCAACCTCGCCGAGCTCGCGACGTACCTCAAGGTCGGGACGACGTCGCTGGTGCTGGCGATGATCGAGGCGCGGGCGCTCCCGCACGACCTGGCCCTGGAGGAGCCGGTGCAGGAGCTGCAGGCGATCAGCCACGACCCGACGCTCAGCCACCGGGTGCTCCTGCGCGACGGCCGTCGCATGACCGCCGTCGAGGTCCAGCGCCGCTACCTCGAGCATGCCGTGCGGTTCATCGAGAGCGGGGGAGAGGCCGACGAGCAGACCGCCGACGTGCTGCGCCGTTGGGCCGAGGTGCTCGACGACCTGGAGGCCGACCCCATGCGCCTGGCCGACCGGCTGGACTGGCCGGCCAAGCTGCGGCTGCTGGAGGGCTACCGCGCCCGCGACGGCCTGGGCTGGGGTGACTCCCGGCTGCGCCTGGTCGACCTGCAGTACTCCGACGTGCGGACCGACAAGGGGCTGTACCACCGGCTGGTGGCCCGGGGTGCCATGCAGCGGCTGCTGACCGACGAGGAGGTCGCCTGTGCGATGGTGCACCCGCCCGGCGACACGCGGGCGTTCTTCCGCGGCGAGTGCCTGCGCCGCTTCCCCGCCCAGGTCGCCGCGGCGTCCTGGGACTCGGTGGTGTTCGACCTGGGGCGGGACAACCTGGTCCGGATCCCGACCATGGAGCCGCTGCGGGGCACCCGCGAGCACGTGGGCGCCCTGTTCGAGGCCTCGGCGACGGCGCAGGAGCTGGTGGACACCATCACCGGCAGCTGAGCCGCCGGGGACCGGGTGGTCAGTTGCCGCCGTCGCCCGAGGTGCCGTCGGGTCCTCTGGAGAGGTTCCACCGCTCCGCGGCGTCGGCCGCCCAGCCGGTCCGCGTGTCCAGGCCCAGGCCGTACTGACCGGAGCGAGCCGAGTCGACCCGGGTTCATGCCGCGACAGCCGCACGAGGTCGTCGCGCAGGTCCTCCGGGACCGAGGACAGGGACCCTTCGGGCGCCCGCCACGGCCTCTGAACGGTCGTCGGACCGAGGAGGTAACGGTCCGCACCCTCGGTGTTTCCGCCCGGAGTTTCGGCCGACAGCCCGGAGCCCTGACAATCCCATGACGGTGCCGCGACATGCCTCCTGTCGGCCGGTCGCCTGTGCCGGGCAGGGCGGAGTCGCTCTCGGGGCGTCCGGATGTCGGTGTGTGCGGGTAGCTTTCTGCGCAGCAGCAGTTCTCAGGAGCGGAGGGCGAGCGATGGCCACCAGGGACACCGGCGGGCAGCAGAAGGCGACGCGGTCGCGCGAGGAGACAGACGAGGTCGAGGCCTCGGTCGACACCGAGGTCGCCGAGCGGCACAAGGAGATGACCGAGGACGTCGACTCGCTCCTGGACGAGATCGACGACGTCCTCGAGGAGAACGCCGAGGAGTTCGTTCGGGCCTACGTACAGAAGGGCGGACAGTGATCAGCTGATTACTGCCTGCTATGAGCAAGCAGTGTCCGGCATGCGGCCACGTGCAGGCTGCTGAGTTCGGCCGCAACCGTTCGCTCGAGGGCGGGCTGTTGTTCTACTGCCTCGCGTGCACTCGCCAGCGGAACAGCGGTTGGTATCGCCAGCGGCGGGAGGAGATGGGCAAGCAAGTCCGCGCCTACTCGTGGATCCCCGATGCTTCCGCTGGTACCCCTCCTGTCGTCGACCGGTGTCCCACGACGACTACACGCGCAACCGCCGCACCCGGGATTCGGCAGCCGGTGCAAGAGCTGCGCGAACGCCGCCAGCAGCGAGGGCTACTTCGAGCGTCGTTACGGCATGACCAAGTCCCAGGTTGATGCGCTGCGGATGGCGCAGGGAGACGTCTGCGCCATCTGTCGGAGCCCGTCTCCGGAGCACCTGGATCACGACCACGACACCGGGGTCACCCGCCGACCCTTGTGTCAGAGATGCAACAACGGCCTCGGTCTGTTTTACCGACGACCCCGACCTGCTGCACGTGGCCGCCTTCTACGTGCAGCACCACCGCGAGCAGCACGCGCTGGCGCTGCTCCGGGCCGCGGGCAGCGCGGACCCGGACGGGCCAGCCGACGTCACCGGCCGCCGGTAGGGTCGCAGCGAGGTCCGGGAACACGCACGAGCACCACGCGCGGCGTCCCGGTGGAGCAGCGGTCACGCCGGCAGACGCAGGCGGGAGAGGTGGATGGGTGAGCGAGTCGTCGGCTGGCCGGAGCGGGTTCCCGCCCGCCTACCTGGACCGGGTGGGCTCCTCGTTCACCGACTTCCTGTCGACGGCCGCGCCGGAGCTGCTACCCGGCCGCCGGCCGGTTCCACAGCTGCCCGTGGGTGACATCGCGCCGCACGGCACCACGATCGTCGCGGCGACCTACGACGGCGGCGTCCTCATGGGCGGCGACCGCCGGGCCACGATGGGCAACCTGATCTCCAGCCGCGACATCGAGAAGGTCTACCCGGCCGACTCCTACAGCGTCATCGGCATCGCCGGCGCCGCGGGCATCGCGATCGAGATGGTGAAGCTCTACCAGGTCGAGCTCGAGCACTACGAGAAGATCGAGGGGCTCACGATGAGCCTCGACGGCAAGGCCAACCGCCTGGCCCAGATGATCCGCGGCAACCTCGGCGCGGCACTGCAGGGCCTCGCCGTCGTTCCGCTCTTCGCCGGCTTCGACCTCGACGCCGCGCCGGGCTCCTCCCCGGGGCGCATCTTCAGCTACGACGTCACCGGCGGGAACTACGAGGAGCGCGGGTACGCCGCCGTCGGCTCCGGCTCGCTGTTCGCCAAGAACTCGCTGAAGAAGACCTGGCGGTACGGCCTGCCGGCCGACGAGGCCACCCGCACCGTCGTCGAGGCCCTCTACGACGCCGCCGACGATGACTCCGCCACCGGCGGCCCCGACCCGGTCCGCCGGCTCTACCCGATCGTCTACCGGGTGGACGCCGAGGGCGCCGTCCGGCTGACCGACGCCGAGGTGGCCGCGGTCGCCGACCGCATCGTCACCGAGCGCGCGGCCGCGGACCGCCAGAACACCGAGCGGGAGGCCTGAGCCATGACCATGCCGTACTACGCCTCCGCCGAGCAGGTCATGCGCGACCGCTCGGAGTACGCCCGCAAGGGCATCTCCCGCGGCCGCAGCGTCGCCGTCCTCACCTACGCCGACGGCGTCCTGCTGATCGCCGAGAACCCCAGTTCCACGCTGCACAAGCTCGGCGAAATCTACGACCGGATCGGCTTCGCCGCCGTCGGCCGCTACAGCGAGTTCGAGAGCCTCCGGGTGGCCGGGGTGCGCCTGGCCGACGTCCGCGGCTACTCCTACAACCGCCGCGACGTCACCGGCCGCGTCATCGCCAACGCCTACGCCCAGACGCTCGGCGCCATCTTCACCGAGCAGATGAAGCCCTACGAGGTCGAGCTCTGCGTCGCCGAGGTCGGGGAGACCCCCGACCTCGACCAGCTGTACCGGCTCACCTTCGACGGCTCCGTCGTCGACGAGCCGGACTTCGTCGTCATGGGCGGTCAGGCCGACTCGGTGACCTCGCACCTGCGCGAGAACTTCCACCCGGGCATGGGCCTGGCCGACGCGCTCAAGGTGGGGGTCGACGCACTCTCCGCCGTCAGCCCCGCCACGGCCGGCGCCGGCAACGGCGGCCCCGCTCGTCTGGGCGCCCAGCAGCTCGAGGTCGCCGTCCTCGACCGGCGGCGGCCCAAGCGGGCGTTCCGACGCGTCGTCGGCGCCGCCCTGCACGGCCTCCTGGGCGACGGGCAGGCCGGGGAGCAGGAGCCGCAGACGCAGCACTCCGCCCACGTGCCCACCCACCCCGCACCCGGCACGCCCGCCGGCCTCGGTGACCCGGCGGCGCCGGACACCGCGGGCGGCGTTCCCGACACCGGCGAGAGCCACCCGCGGACCGACGGGGAACCGGAGGACTGAGCCCGTCGGCTGGGTAGGGGAGACGGCATGCCGAACTACGAGGTGAACCAGGACGCCGTCGCCCGGGCGCGGAAGCTGATCGACGCGGGAACCTACGACGACGAGACCGAGTGGTCCGACGCCGCGCCGTCCGCCGACGACGGCAACACCGAGATCGATGAGCACGGCTGGGACGGCTACGCCGCCTGGCACCTCGCCGTCGACCCGGACGCGAACGTGGAGACCAAGAAGCGCTACCACTTCCCCTACGGGGACTTCGCGAAGGTCAACCGGGCGGCGCTGATCCACGGCAAGCAGCGCGCGGCGCAGAACGGGCACGACGAGATCGAGCAGGCGTTCGACGACCTGCTGCAGCGGCTCGACGCGAAGCGGTAGCGAACCCGCGGGTCCGGCGATGGGCCTGTGTCGCTTTCGGCGCCTAGTCTCGAAGCGTGGACCGACGGATCTTCGGGATCGAGACCGAGTACGGCGTCACGTGCACCTTCAGGGGCCAGCGCCGGCTCTCGCCGGACGAGGTGGCGCGGTACCTGTTCCGGCGGGTGGTGTCGTGGGGGCGCAGCTCCAACGTGTTCCTGCGCAACGGCTCCCGGCTCTACCTCGACGTCGGCAGCCACCCCGAGTACGCCACGGCCGAGTGCGACGACCTTTCCGAGCTGGTCGTCCACGACAAGGCCGGTGAGCGGATCCTCGAGGGGCTGCTGGTCGACGCCGAGCAACGCCTGGCCGAGGAGGGCGTCACCGGCGACATCTACCTGTTCAAGAACAACACCGACTCGGCCGGCAACAGCTACGGCTGCCACGAGAACTACCTCGTCGGCCGGCACGGCGAGTTCGGCCGGCTGGCCGACGTCCTGATCCCTTTCCTGGTCAGCCGGCAGGTCGTCGTCGGCGCCGGCAAGGTGCTGCAGACGCCGCGCGGCGCGCTGTACTGCGTCAGCCAGCGGGCCGAGCACATCTGGGAGGGCGTCTCCAGCGCCACCACCCGGTCCCGCCCGATCATCAACACCCGCGACGAGCCGCACGCCGACGCCGAGCGCTACCGCCGGCTGCACGTCATCGTCGGCGACTCGAACATGAGCGAGACGACGACGCTGCTCAAGGTCACCATGACCGACCTCGTGCTGCGCATGATCGAGGCCGGGGTGCCCATCCGGGACATGACGCTGGAGAACCCGATCCGGGCGATCCGGGAGATCAGCCACGACATGACCGGCCGCCGCAAGGTGCGGCTGGCCGGCGGCCGCGAGATGTCGGCGCTGGAGATCCAGTCCGAGTACCACAGCCGGGCCACCGAGTTCGTCGACCGCGAGGGCTGCAGCCCCGTGCACCGGCAGATGCTGGAGCTGTGGGGGCGGGTGCTCAAGGCCGTCGACAGCGAGGACCTCAGCCTCATCGACCGCGAGATCGACTGGGCCATCAAGTACAGCCTGATCGAGCGGTACCGGACCAAGCGCGACCTGCCGCTGTCCTCCCCGCGGGTCGCGCAGATGGACCTCGCCTACCACGACATCAGCCGCACCCGCGGCCTCTACTACCTGCTCGAGCGCAACGGTCAGGTCGACCGCGTCGTCCACGAGCCCCGGGTGTTCGAGGCGAAGAACGTGCCGCCGCAGACGACCCGCGCCAAGTTGCGCGGCGAGTTCATCCGCAAGGCCCAGGAGAAGCGCCGGGACTTCACCGTCGACTGGGTGCACCTCAAGCTCAACGACCAGGCCCAGCGCACCGTGCTGTGCAAGGACCCGTTCAAGTCCGTCGACGAGCGCGTCGAGAAGCTCATCGCCTCCATGTGACCTGCGGTTCTCCGGACCGCACGCGGCCAGGTGCCGCGCCCGACGGCGTCGAGCCGCTGCGTCGTGCCTGCGCGGGCCCCTCCGGGCCGGCTCGGCACGACCTCAGGTGGTGGCGTCCGCACCCGCTCGGTCGGTGCTCCCGGTGGCCTCCTCCTGGGCGACGGCGGCCTCCGGCAGGGGTACCTGCAGGGCGGCGTAGCGGCCGGCCGCGGCGGCGGCGAGGAAGTAGGCGCGCTCCTCGGGGTAGCCCCGGCCCATCGTGCGCAGCGGCACGGGAGAGAGCCCCAGAGCGGTGTCGAGCCCATCGGTGTCCACCCACACCACCACGTTGCGCTCGGGCTGCCCGGCGAGGTCCTCGTCCACCTGGCCGCCCAGCTCCGACGTCAGCCCCCGCGGCGCGACCACGGTCACTCCGCCGAGGGCCACCCGCCCGAACGCGGTCAGCGAGTGGTGGGAGACCCCGCGGTGGCGGGGACGCGGGTCCGCGTCGGAGATCCGCAGCGCGCCTACGGGCAGGCCGCCCAGCACGCTCACCGCGTTGCACGCCTCGCCGGCGGCGACGCCGGAGAAGCCCCACGGCGTTCCGGTGCCCAGGTTGCCCGGCCCCTGGCTGACGACCGCCAGGTCCGCGCCGAGCACGTGCTTGGCCGCCAGCAGCCCGGTGTGCAGGGTGACCGCCTCCAGGTCACCCCCGAAGGACTGACCCACGGTGACCACCCCCGCCAACGAGGTCTTCAGCGCGTCGAGCGTCCGGGAGAAGGCGGCGGGGAGCGCGCCGCCGTCGGTCATCACGTAGGCGACCTTCAGGTCCGGGTCGGTCGCGAGCATCCCGATGAGGACGGCCGGCAGCGCCGAGTGCAGGTCCGCGACCACCACCGGCATCCCGGCGAGGTCGTCGGCCGCCGCGATCGCGGCGTGGTGCTCGGTGTCCTGCTCATCGACGCCCTGCACCGTCACCTGCAGCGGTGTGTACCGGGCCTTGACCAGGTGGCCGGGGCCCTCCGGGTCCGGCGGCAGCCGGTCGGGGAGGGCGACGACGAGCGCGTAGCCCCCGGTCCCGAGGCCCTGGGCGAGCGCCGTGGTGTTGAGGAGCACGTCGTCGCCGACCTCGGGTGAGCCGACCAGCGACGCGTACGCGAGGGCGGGGAGCTCCCCGTCGCCGGGAACGTCGACGGTCAGCGCGAAGGTGTCCCGCCCGCTCCGTGCGCTGGCCGTCACCCGACCGCGGCGCCAACGGATGCGCGAGGGCGGGGGAGAGGCGGAGAAGGGCATGGACGAAGGCTAGCCAGCGGACCCCGGGGAGGGCGCACCGGCGAGGTGGACCGGGCACCGGCTGACTAGCCTGGTCGTCATGGCGGCCAAGCGGGCGGAGCGACTGGTCAACCTGGTCATCGCGCTGCTCAGCACCCGGCAGTACGTGACCGCCGCACGGATCCGCGCCACGGTGCCCGGCTACGAGGCCGACGACGGCAGCGACCGGGCCGACGAGGCGTTCAAGCGGATGTTCGAGCGGGACAAGGCCGAGCTGCGCGAGATGGGCGTGCCGCTGGAGACCGGCCGCACCAGCGTCTTCGACACCGAGGACGGCTACCGCATCGCCCGCGCCGACTACGAGCTGCCCGAGATCCACCTGACCGGCGAGGAGGCGGCCGCGGTGGGCCTGGCCCTGCGGCTCTGGGAGTCGGCGCAGCTGGCCGGCGCCGCACAGAGCGCGCTGGTCAAGCTCAGGGCCGCCGGGGTCGACGTCGACACCTCCGGCTCGATCCCCATCCAGCCACGCATCGACCGGGGGGAGACGGCGTTCGAGCCCTGCTACGCCGCGGCGCGTGACCGCCGGCGGCTGCAGTTCGACTACCGGCGTCCCGACGAGGACACCGCCGTCCGCCGGGACGTCCAGCCGTGGGGCGTCGTCGCCTGGCACGGGCGCTGGTACCTCGTCGGCCACGACCTGGACCGGCAGGCCCCGCGGGTGTTCCGCCTGTCCCGGGTGGTCGGCGCACCCAAGGCGGTCGGCCCGGACGGGGCGTTCGAGCCCCCGGCCGACCTCGACCTCACCGCGGTCGTGGCCGGCCAGGTCGGGGGGGAGGAGCACCTGGTCGTCGTCCGCGCCCGGCCCGGCACCGCCGTGGGGCTGCGCCGGCACGCCACGTCGCTCGGCCCCGCCGACGACGGCGACGACCGGCTGCAGCTGCGCACCACCGAGCCGTGGGCGCTGGCCGACCAGCTGGCCGCCTACGGCGCCGACGTCGTGGTGGAGGCGCCCACCCAGGTCCGCGAGGCGGTCATCGCCCGGCTGACCCGCCTGGCCGCGATGGGGGAGGGGGCGTGAGGACGACCGACCGGATGACCCGGCTGCTGGCCCTCGTGCCGTACCTCAGCGCCCGCCCCGACGGGGTGGCGGTCGCCGAGGCCGCCCGCGACTTCGGCGTGACCGAGCGGCAGGTGCGCAGCGACCTCGAGCTGCTCTGGATGTGCGGCCTGCCCGGCTACGGTCCCGGTGACCTGATCGACGTCGCCTTCGAGGGCGACCGGGTCAGGGTCACCTTCAGCGCCGGCATGGTCCGGCCGCTGCGCCTGACCACCGACGAGGCGGTCGCGCTCGTGGTGGCGCTGCGCACGCTGCTCGAGCTGCCGGGGCTCGCCGAGCGGGACGCGGTCAGCCACGCGCTGGCCAAGGTGTCGGCCGCAGCCGGTGACGCGGCCGACCGGGTCAGCCCGGTGGCGGTCAGCGTGGACGCGCGGGAGGAGAACCTGGCCGTCCTCCGCGACGCCCTGGAGCGCCGCCGCGCCCTCCACCTGCACTACTACGTGCCGACCCGTGACGAGCGCACCGAGCGCACCGTGGACCCGATGCGGCTGCTCCTGGTCGACGGCCGGTCGTACCTGGAGGCCTGGTGCCGGCGGGCCGAGGGGGTCCGGCTGTTCCGGCTCGACCGGCTCGACGACGTCGTCGTCCTCGACGAGGCGGCCGCGCCCCCGCCGCAGGCCACGGAACGCAATCTGGACGACGGCATCTACCAGCCGGCCCCCGACGCCCCGGCGGTCCGGCTGCGGCTGGACCGCAGCGCGCGGTGGGTCGCCGAGTACTACCCGACCGAGGACGTCACCCCGGTCGAGGACCCCCCCGGTGGGCTGGCCGTCACCGTCCGCACCGGCGACCTCGCCTGGGCGCGGCGGCTGGTGGCCACCCTCGGCGGCAGGGCGGTCGTCGACGAGCCGTCCGAGATCGGCGTCCAGGTGGCCGCCGAGGCGCGGGCCGCCCTCGCCCGGTACGGCGTTCGGCCGGGCCGCGACGGCTAGGGTCGCCCCCGTGGTGTTCTGGATCGTCCTGGCCGTCGTGGTGGTGCTGGCGCTCGTCGTCCTCGGTGTGGTCGCGCACGGCACGCTGGGCGCCTTCGCCCGGCTGGGCCGGGAGCTCGAGGCGGCCGAGCGCGACGTCGCCCCGGTGCGCGCACAGGCGCAGCAGTCCGCGGAACGGGCCGCGCAGCTGCGCGACCAGCGCGCGACCGCCGGTTGAACGGCGGGCGAACACGCCGCCGCCTGCCCCGCGGCGTCGGCGCAGGCCCTTGGGACGCCCCATTTCCCGGCGTAGCATCTCCGCAGCCACCCGAACGTTCTGGAGGACGCGCCATGGGACTCGGCCCGCTCGAGATCGGCCTGATCATCCTGGCCATCCTGCTGCTCTTCGGCTACAAGAAGCTGCCCGACGCCTCGCGCTCGCTCGGCCGTTCGCTGCGCATCTTCAAGGGCGAGATGAAGGGCATGAAGGACGACGACGTCCGCTCGAAGGACGCCGCCACGACCACCACGCCGGTCCGCGGCGAGATCGTTCCCCCGGCGGCCCCGTCCGGCGACCCGAACGCGCAGCTGCAGGAGGAGGCCCGGCTCGCCGAGCTCCGCGCCGCCGAGCTGCGGGTTCGGGCGGACCAGGCGCGCTCGTCCGACAGCTCGCGCTGACCCTCCTGCACCCGGGAGCACGGCGGTGAGCGAGTCGACCCGCGGCACGCGCCGTCGGCGTCGGCCACCCCGCGACGCGCAGGCGACGATGAGCCTGATCGCGCACCTCACCGAGCTGCGCAACCGCATCTCCAAGGCGGGGCTGGCCATCCTCGTGGCCACCGCCATCTCGTTCTGGTGGTACGGGCACGGCCTCGGGGAGTTCATCCGTGCCCCGTACTGCGGGCTGCCCGAGGAGCTCCGCTACGGCGGGGACGACGCCGGCGGGTGCGGTCTGCTCATCACCAACGTCTTCGGTGGCGTCTTCATCCGCCTCAAGGTCGCCTTCCTGGCCGGGGTGGTGCTCTCCGCCCCCTTCTGGCTGTACCAGCTGTGGGCGTTCATCACCCCCGGCCTCAAGCGCAACGAGAAGCGCTACGGCATCGCGTTCGTCGCCGTCTCCTCGACGCTGTTCGCCCTCGGCGCCGTCCTGGCCTACGTGTCGCTCTCGGCCGGGCTGGAGCTGCTGCTGAGCCTCGCCGGCGACGGCGTCGTCGTCGCGCTGACCGCCCAGGACTACATCGGGTTCGTGCTGTCGCTGCTGGTCGCGTTCGGCGCCAGCTTCGAGGTGCCGCTCATCGCGGTCGCGCTGAACCTGGCCGGTGTGCTGAGCCACGAGGTGCTGGCCAGGAGCCGCCGGTGGATCTTCTTCCTCACCATCGTGTTCGCCGCGTTCGTCACGCCGACGCAGGACCCGTTCACCATGCTGCTCATGGCCGGGCCGATGATCGTGCTGTTCGAGCTCGCCATCCAACTCGCCCGCGTCGTCGACCGGCGCCGGGCCCGGCGCGCCGCCGCCGAGCACTTCCACGACCTCGGCGACGACGAGGCCTCTCCCCTCGACGCCCGGCCCTCGTCCCTCGACGAGCCCGTCGACTCCTCGCCGTCCCCCCAGCGCTGACCGGCGTGGACGTCGCCGTCCTCACCAGCCCCGCCGCCGGCCGGGGCCGCGCACGGGCCCTGTCCGCCGCCGTCCCCGGCCTGCTCCGGGAAGCCGGGCTGACGCCCCGCGTCCTCGACGCGTGCACGCGGCCGGACGCCGAGCGGCAGGCGACCGCCGCGGTGGCGGGCGGAGCGGCCGCGGTGCTCGCCGTCGGCGGGGACGGCGCGGCGCACGCCGCGCTGCAGGCGGTCGCCGGCACCACGACGACCCTGGCGGTGGTCCCCGCCGGCACCGGCAACGACCTGGCGCTCGCCCTCGGCGTGCCCGCCGACCCCGCCGCAGCGGTCCGCGCCGCCGCCGCCGACCTGCTCGCCGGCCGTTCGCGGAGCGTCGACGCCGGCCGGTCCGCGGACCGGTGGTGGGCCACGGTGCTGTGCTGCGGCTTCGACTCCGCCGTGACCGACCGGGCCAACCGGCTGCGCTGGCCGCCGGGGCGACGGCGCTACGACCTCGCCGTCCTCACCGAGCTGGCCCGGCTGCGCCCGTACGAGGTGACGCTGTCGCTGGACGGTGAGAAACGGACCCTGCCGGCGACGATGGTCGCCGTCGGCAACACCGCCTGGTACGGCGGCGGGCTGCGCATCTGCCCGACCGCCGACCCGGCCGACGGGCTCTTCGACGTCACCGTCGTCGGCGCCACCACCCGGCGGGAGCTGGTCCGCACCAAGCCGCGACTGGCCGACGGTTCCCACGTCGACCACCCGCTGGTCACCGTGCACCGGGCTGCCCGCGTGGAGCTGGCCTGCGCCGGCGTCACCACCTACGCCGACGGCGAGCCGGTGGCGCCGCTGCCGGTCGTGAGCGAGTGCGTCCCCGGCGCCCTCCGGGTGGTCGGCGCGGCCCCGTCCAGGACTCGGCCTGAACCTCCCCGATGATCAGGTGGCCTGGTCGTTCCGGGTCCTGGCTGCCCGTCAGCAGTGAGCCAGGACCCCGAATGGTCAGCCGACCTGATCGTTCCGGGCCCAGCGCCTAACGTGGAGCCATGTCCAGCCCCGCTGAGCGGTACGCCGCTGCCCGGAGGCGGACTTCCCACCCGACGTTGGCCGACTTCACCGCCGAGCTGGGCTTCTCCCTGGACCCGTTCCAGGTGGAGGCCTGCGAGGCGCTGGAGGACGGCTCGGGGGTCCTCGTCTGCGCGCCCACCGGCGCCGGCAAGACCGTGGTGGGCGAGTTCGCCGTGCACAAGGCCCTGGCCGAGGGGCGGAAGGCGTTCTACACGACGCCGATCAAGGCGCTGTCGAACCAGAAGTACAACGACCTGGTGGAGCGCTACGGCGCCGAGCGGGTGGGGCTGCTGACCGGCGACAACGCGGTCAACGGCGACGCCCCGGTGATCGTGATGACCACCGAGGTGCTGCGCAACATGCTGTACGCCGAGTCGCCGGCGCTGAGCGGGCTGGGCTACGTGGTCATGGACGAGGTGCACTACCTCGCCGACCGGTTCCGGGGCGCGGTCTGGGAGGAGGTGATCATCCACCTCCCGCCGTCGGTGACCCTGGTGTCCCTGTCGGCGACGGTGAGCAACGCCGAGGAGTTCGCCGACTGGCTGGTCACCGTGCGCGGCGACACGAAGGTCGTGGTGAGCGAGGTGCGGCCGATCCCGCTCTGGCAGCACATGCTGGTCGGGAGCCGGGTGTTCGACCTGTTCTCCCTCCGCCCGGCCGCGCACGCCGGTGAGCAGGGGGACAGCCCCCGTCCGCTGTCCACCCGGGAGCGCGGCGCCTCCGTCGTCGACCCCGAGCTGGTGCGCTACGTGCGCGAGTACGAGCGACGGATCGACAGCTGGGGCGGTCCGAGCCGCCGGGAGAGCCACCACCGGCCCCGGTACCGTCCGCCGGCCCGGTCCGACGTCGTCGAGCGGCTCGACCGCGCCGGCCTGCTCCCGGCGATCACGTTCGTCTTCAGCCGCAACGGCTGCGACGCCGCCGTCCACCAGTGCCTGATGAGCGGCCTGCGGCTCACCGACGAGGCCGAGCGCGCCGAGATCGCCGCGATCATCGACGAGCGCACCGGCTCGCTGCCGGAGGAGGACCTGCACGTCCTCGGCTTCTGGGAGTGGCGCGAGGGCCTGCTGGCCGGGCTGGCCGCCCACCACGCCGGCCTGGTGCCGGCGTTCAAGGAGACGGTCGAGGAGTGCTTCGTGCGCGGCCTGGTCAAGGCCGTGTTCGCCACCGAGACCCTCGCGCTGGGCATCAACATGCCCGCACGCACCGTCGTCCTGGAGCGGCTGGTCAAGTGGAACGGCGAGGCGCACGTCGACGTGACGCCGGGAGAGTACACACAGCTCACCGGCCGGGCCGGCCGCCGCGGCATCGACGTGGAGGGGCACGCGGTGGTCATCTGGTCGCCGGGCATGGACCCCTCGGTGGTCGCCGGACTGGCCAGCACCCGCACCTACCCGCTCCGGTCGAGCTTCCGGCCCAGCTACAACATGGCCGTCAACCTGGTCAGCTCCTTCGGCCGGGCGCGGGCGCGGGAGCTCCTGGCGTCGTCGTTCGCCCAGTTCCAGGCCGACCGCTCGGTCGTGGGCCTGGCCCGGGCGGCCGCCCGGCACGAACGGGACGCCGCGCAGTTCGCCGCCGAGATGCGGTCCGACCGCGGGGACGTCGGCGCATACGCGCGGCTGCGCCGGGAGATCGCCGACCGGGAGAAGGAGCTCTCCCGCGACTCGCAGGCCAAGCGCCGCCTGGAGGCCGCCGACGCCCTGGCCGCGCTCCGCCCGGGCGACGTCATCCGGGTGCCCACGGGGCGGCGGCAGGGCCTCGCGGTCGTCCTCGACCCCGGCATCACCGACCTCGCCGACCCCCGGCCGCTCGTGCTGACCGAGGACAAGTGGGCCGGCCGGCTCGGTTCGGTGGACTTCCCCGCGCCGGTGACGGCGCTGGCCCGGGTCCGGGTGCCCAAGAACTTCAACCACCGCAGCCCGCACGCGCGCCGGGACCTCGCCTCCACGTTGCGCAACGCCCGGGTGGAGCACGAGCTGGGTGCCCGGCGGGTGAAGAACCGCTCGGCCGCGGCCGACGACCCGGTGCTCGCCGAGCTGCGGCAGGCGCTGCGTCACCACCCGGTGCACCAGCTGCCCGACCGCGAGGAGCGGGTGCGGGTGGCCGAGCGCTGGTTGCGCGCGGTGCGGGAGGCGGAGTCGCTGCAGCGGACGATGGCCGAGCGCACCGGATCCCTCACCCGGCAGTTCGACCGCACCTGCGACGTCCTGGAGGAGCTGGGCTACCTGGTGCCGGAGGTCGCGCCGCTGGTCCCGGCCGACACCGAGGTGGTCGGCGCGGTCGACGACGTCCCGGTGGTGACCGACGACGGCCGCCGGCTGTCCCGCATCTGGTCGGAGTCGGACCTGCTGGCCGCCGAGTGCCTGCGGGCCGGCGTGTGGCGGGGGCTGAACCCGCCGGAGCTGGCGGCCACGGTCTCCACGCTGGTCTTCGAGGCCCGGCGGGACACCCCGAGCCTGCCCGCGGTTCCGGCCGGCAAGGTCGCCGCGGCGATCGGCGGGATGCGGCAGATCCGGTCGCGGCTGCAGGACGTCGAGCTCGACCATGGCGTGCCGGCCAGCCGCGATCTCGACCTGGGCTTCGCCTGGGCCGCCTACCGCTGGGCCGACGGGCAGAGCCTGGACCGGGTGCTGGCCGGGGCGGAGCAGGCCGGCACCGAGCTCTCCGGTGGTGACTTCGTCCGGTGGACCCGGCAGCTGCTCGACCTGCTCGACCAGCTGGGCAAGGTCGCCGACGACGCGGTCGCCCGGACGGCCCGCGCGGCGGTGGACCGGATCCGGCGTGGCGTGGTGGCCGTGGCCGTCGGCGGCTGACCGGCGCGTTCCGCGCGGGCGTGGCCGGTGCGGCAGAATCCGAGCGCGTTCCGCGAGGAGCGCCAGCGACCCGGGAGCGACGATGACCGACCCGCCGTACCGCGACGGCCGCCGCGGCGGGGACCCCGACGGCGACTCCGCGCAGCCGCCCCCGTACGGCCAGCAGCCCCCGCACGGCCGGCCCGGGCCCTGGCGGCAGCAGCCGGGGAGAGTTCCGCACGGGGCCACCCAGCCCTACGCCCGGCCGCCCGGGGGCTTCGGTCAGCCGCTGCCGCCACCGCAACAGCACTGGGCGACGCCGCCGAGCGCCGCCGGGCCCTACGGATCCCCAGCCGGCGCCATGCCCTCCTCCGGCGTGCCCGGGTACGGACCGCCCGGCGACGGCGGCCCCCCGTCCGGCCCGACCCCGGCGCGCCGCGGGCCCCGCCGGGGCGTGCTCGCCGTCCTGGCGGTCCTGGCCGTGGTCGTGCTGGGGAGCATCGCCGTGCTGGCGACCACGTCGGGGCCGACCGTCCTGTCGCGCGGGGCGGTCGAGCGCGACGTCGCCGTCCAGTTCGAGCAGCGCGAGGGCGTGGCGGTCGACCTGGAGTGCGCCGAGGAGATGACCGTCGAGCAGGGCGCCACCTACGAGTGCACCGGGGTGACCGCCGACGAGGAGCGGATCACCCTCCGGATCGAGATCACCGACGAGGACGGTGCCCGCTACACCTGGACCGAGCCCTGACCCCGGTCAGCCCAGCACGCCGTCGGGCCAGCCGAGGGCGGCGCCCAGCCGGCTGAGCGACGACTGCAGCCCGTGGGCCTCGGCCAGGGCGGTGAGGGCCCCCGGGTCGGCGGGCGTGCGGGGGAGCGTGCCCTCGACCGCCGGCAGGTCGATGCCCGTGGCCACCGCCACCACGACCGGGGCCGCGTCGAGGTAGTCGCTCGCGGCGTGCAGCTTCTTGAGCACCGCGGCGGTCAACGGCGGCTTCGGGACGACGGTCCGCGCGGCCGCCGACCGGATGCCGGCCAGGTCCCCGAACTCGTTGATCAGGGCGGCCGCCGTCTTGGCGCCGACACCGGCCACGCCGGGCAGCCCGTCGCTGGGATCGCCGCGCAGCACGGCGAAGTCGGCGTAGGCGCGGCCGGGGATCCCGTACCTGGCGGCGACGGCGGCCTCGTCGACGAACTCGAGGTCGGAGATGCCCCGGGCGGTGTAGAGCACCCGCACCCCGCGGGCGTCGTCGACGAGCTGGAACAGGTCGCGGTCACCGGTGACGACGTCGACCGGGCCGCGCGCGCGGGTGGCGAGCGTGCCGATCACGTCGTCGGCCTCGTAGCCGGGCGCGCCCACGCGGGCGAGCCCGGCGGCGGCCAGCACCTCCACGAGGACCGGCACCTGCGGTCCGAGCTCGTCGGGGGTCTCCTCGCCGCCGTCGGATGAGAGCCGGTGGGCCTTGTAGGAGGGCAGCGCCTCGACGCGGAACGCCGGCCGCCAGTCGTCGTCCCAGCAGGCCACCAGCCGGTCGGGGGCCTGCGTGGCGACCAGCCGCGCGGTCATGTCCAGGAAGCCGCGGACGGCGTTGATCGGGCGCCCGTCCGGCGTGGTCACGCTGGTGGGCACGCCGTAGAAGGCGCGGAAGTACAGGGACGCGGCATCCAGCAGCATGGTGGTCACGCGACTGCACCGCCGATCCCGGCGGACGGGCAGCGGTCCGCCGCCCGGGCGATCGACGGTGCCGTGCTCGTGCCGGACCTCGCGAACTCGTCCACGACGGCGGACGGTAGCGGTCTGGCAACGATTGCGGGAAACGGCGGTCCCCGTGGTTAGTCTGCGCAGGTGGGAACCGTGACGACTCCGGCCGGAACCGGCCCGCTCCTGACAACCGACCGGGTGCACGCCGCGCGGGCGGTCGCCGGGCAGCTGGGTGTCGACCTGCTCGTGCTCACCCCGGGCGCCGACCTGCGCTACCTGTGCGGGTACGACGCGCACGCGATGGAGCGGCTGACCGCCCTCGCCGTCCCGCGGTCGGGGGAGCCCTTCCTCGTCGTGCCGCGGCTGGAGGCCCCCATGGTCGGCGTCAGCCCCGCCGGTGCGCTGGGCCTCGAGCTGATGGCCTGGGACGAGACCGACGACCCGTACGCGGCGCTCGCCTCGGCCGCCACCGAGCGGCTGGGCTCGGCCCCGGTGCGGGTCGCCGTCGGTTCGCGCACCTGGGCCGAACACGCGCTCGGCGTGCAGCGGGCACTGCCCGGCTCCACCCTGGAGCTGGCGTCGCCGGTCGTCGACCGCCTGCGCATGGTCAAGACCCCCGCCGAGGTCGAGGAGCTGGCGCTGGCCGGCGCCGCCATCGACCGGGTGCACGCCCGCATGGGGGAGTGGCTGACCGTCGGGCGCACGGAGGCCGAGGTGGGCGCGGACATCGCCGCCGCCATCCTGGCCGAGGGGCACGTCGGCGTGGACTTCACCATCGTGGGCGCCGGGCCCAACGGGGCCAGCCCCCACCACGAGCTCTCCGACCGCGTGATCGCCGCCGGCGACCTGGTCGTGGTCGACATCGGCGGGGAGACCGCCACCGGCTACCGCTCCGACTGCACCCGCACCTACGTCGTCGGCGGTGCCCCCGATGCCGAGATCGCCGAGTGGTACGCCGTGCTGCACGAGGCGCAGCAGGCCGCGACCGCGGCCGTGCGGCCGGGCGTCACCGCCGAGCAGATCGACGCCGCGGCGCGCGAGATCATCGCCGGCGCCGGCTGGGGGGAGTACTTCATCCACCGCACCGGTCACGGCATCGGGCTGGACACCCACGAGGCGCCCTACATCGTCGCGGGCAACCAGCTGCCCCTCGAGCCGGGCATGGCGTTCTCGGTGGAGCCGGGCATCTACCTGCCCGGCCGCCACGGCGCCCGCATCGAGGACATCGTGGTCTGCACCGACGACGGCGTCCGCGTCCTCAACAACGGTTCCCGTGAGCTCGTCGAACTCCCCGGCTGAGGCCGGGGCGACCGCGGTCGACGTCGACCGCGCCCTCCTCGCCGCCCTGGCCCGGGACGGCCGCGCAAGCTACACCGACCTCGCCGAGCGCGTGGGCCTGTCCGTCTCGGCAGTGCACCAGCGGGTGCGCCGGCTGGAGCAGCGTGGGCTCATCACCGGATACCGCGCGACGCTGGACGCCACGCAGATCGGGCTCCCGCTGACGGCGTTCGTGTCGATCACCCCGACCGATGCGCAGACCGACGACGCCCCGGCCCTGCTCGCGCACCTGGACGCCATCGAGGAGTGCCACGCGGTCGCCGGCGTGGAGAGCTACATCCTCAAGGTGCGGGTGGCCTCGCCGGACGCGCTGGAGCTCCTGCTCAAGGAGATCCGCTGCACCGCGAACGTCACGACCCGGACCACGGTGGTCCTCTCGACCCCCTACGAGGCCCGCCCCCTGCTCTGACCCGCTGGACAACGGTTCGAACGCGTGTTCGGATAGGGCCATGCGGTGGGACTCGCAGCGGTTGGACCTGGAGGAGCCCGGGGCCCTGCCGGGCATGCCGAGCATCCGCGGCCTGCTGCGCAGCGTGCAGGTGCCCGAGTTCCCGGGGCTGACCTTCCACGAGGTGCGGTCGAAGAGCGCCCTGAACCGCGTGCCGGGGGAGTCGGCGATGCCGTTCCCGTGGACGATCAACCCCTACCGTGGTTGCAGCCATTCGTGCGTCTACTGCTTCGCCCGCCGGACGCACGAGTGGCTGGAGCTGGACACCGGCCGCGACTTCGACAGCCAGGTCGTGGTGAAGACCAACCTGGTCGAGGTGCTGCAGCGGGAGCTCGCCCGGCCGTCCTGGCAGCGCGAGCACGTGGCGCTGGGCACGAACACCGACCCCTACCAGCGGGCCGAGGGGCGCTACCGGCTCATGCCCGGCGTCATCGGCGCGCTCGCCCGCTCGGGCACCCCGTTCTCCGTGCTGACCAAGGGCACCCTGCTGCGGCGCGACGTGCCACTGCTCGCTGCGGCGGCCCGCGACGTCCCGCTCGGCCTGGGGGTCTCCCTGGCGATCTGGGACGACGACCTGCACGCCGGCCTGGAACCCGGCGTTCCCACGCCGCGCGCCCGACTGGATCTCGTGCGGGCGCTCGCCGAGGCGGGGCTGCCCTGCGGCGTCTTCCTCGCGCCCGTGCTGCCGGGCCTCACCGACACGGTGGAGCACCTCGACACGGCTCTCGGGGCGATCGCCGCCGCCGGTGCCGCCGGGGTGACGGTCATCCCGCTGCACCTGCGCCCCGGCGCCCGGGAGTGGTTCATGGCCTGGCTGGTCCGCACGCATCCGGAGCTGGTCCCGCGCTACGAGCAGCTCTACGCCCGGCGCGCGTACGTCCCGGCCGAGTACCGCGCCTGGCTGGCACGGCGGGTGGCGCCCCTGCTCGTGCGCCACGGGCTCGACCGCCGGGCCGGCGGCGCAGCACGCCGGGTCGACCCGGCGGTCGCCGACGACGTGCCCGTGGACGAGGCCGTCGGCTTCCCCGCCGGGACCCTCCCCTCCGGTCGATCGCCCGGCACCGTGCCCGCGCCGGCCCGCGGGCGAGCCCCGTCGGCCGGGCCGGCCGAGCAGCTGACACTGCTGTGAGCGGAGTTCAGCCGGCCAGCCGGGACGCCCGCGCCACCGCGCGGCTCGCCCGGACCGCGCCCCGGGACGCCACCGGTGGGGCGCCGGCGGCCAGGGCGAGCCGGCGGTAGGAGTCGTAGGAGAGGGTCCGGTAGGCGGCGGCGAGCTCTTCGACCGACTCGCGGCGGAACGGCGGCGCGCCGGCCCGGAGATGCCCGACCGTCCTCCGCACGTGCTTGGTGAAGGTGGCCTGCAACGCCTGGTTGGACAGCCGCCCCCCGACCCGGGAGTCCAGCCCCGGACCGCGCCGGAGCGCCGGGAGCACCCAGTCGCTCGCGGACAGCGCGGGGTACCTCGCCCGCACCGACTCCCACGCGTGCCAGGCGGTCAGCGCACCGGGGACCGCCCACTCGCCGTCGTCGGTGGACAGCAGCAGCCGGCGGGTGGTCACCCGCACCTGGTCCCGGCGCAGCGACCGGAAGACGCCGACGGGCGCCGGCCAGCCCAGTGCGAGCGCGCACCAGGCCACCGAGCGGAGGTGCTCCGGGTCGTTCCCGCGCACCTGGGTGAGAGGCCGCAGGTCCAGTCGCGGGGGATCGGGCTCGGGTGTGCGGGGGAGCGGCAGGGCCAGGCCGCCGTACCGGGCGACCTTGCTGTAGAGCGCCACGGTCGCCGGCTTCCACCCCCGGGCGGCGGCCAGCTCGTCGAGACCGGCGGCCGCGAGGTCGTCGGGACCGAGGTCCAGCTCGAGCGCGGCATCGACCAGCCGGCGCCACTGCGCCTCGTACCCGGGAGGGGGCGTCCACCGCGCCCAGGCGCGCTCCGGAGAAGGAGCGGGCATGTCGGGCAGCGGCTGCTGCCATGCACGTCGCATTGCGCAATACTACCGTTATCCCCAACAATGCCACACAAAATTTGTGTCGTCACCTGCCGAGACCACGGACACGGCGCCCTCCGGGCGCCGAGGCACCAACAACCCGGCACCGACCATCGCACCGCGGGACCGATGGCCCCCGCCGGGACGGAGCCCGCGTGCACCCGGCCAGGTCGGGTGTCACCACCGCTGGCCGGTTCTGCGCTCGGGCGACCGGCTCTGGATCATGGACCCGTGCGAACGGTGGGCGTCGAGGAGGAACTGCTCGTGGTCGACGCGGAGGGAGTCCCCGTCTCGCGAGCTCCCGAGGCCCTCGAGATCGCCGCGCGCCGCGGCGAAGGGGAGGACGTCCGGCAGCACGACCGGGCCGAGCGAGGCGAGGAAGCCGATGTTCCCGACACCGCTCACCTCATGCCGGAGCTCAAGGCCCAGCAGCTCGAGCTCGGCACCCCGGTCTGCTCGACGCTCGACGAGGTGGGTGTCCAGTTGCGCCACTGGCGGGGCCGGGCCGACGCCGCGGCCGGCGCCGTGGGCGCTCGGGTGGCTGCCCTGGCCACCTCCCCGGTCGCGGTCGAGCCGGTGCCCACGGAGGGGGAGCGCTACCGGCGCCTGGTGACCGCCTTCGGTCGGACGGCGGAGGAGGTGCTGACCTGCGGGTGCCACGTCCACGTGTCCGTGGCCGACGACGAGGAGGGCGTGGCGGTGCTCAACCGCATCCGCAGCTGGCTCCCGGTGCTCACCGCCCTCACCGCCAACTCGCCCTTCTGGCAGGGCCGGGACACCTCGTACGCCAGCTTCCGGTCGGAGGTCTGGCACCGGTGGCCCTCCGCCGGGCCGAACGGCCCCTTCGCCGATGCCGCCGACTACCACCGCCTCGTCGACGCGGTGCTCGCCACCGGCACCGTGCTGGACACGGGAATGGTGTACTTCGACGCCCGGCTGTCGGCCAACTGGCCCACCGTCGAGGTCCGCACCGCCGATGTCGCGTTGCGGGTCGAGGACGCCGTCACCGTGACCGGCATCGTGCGCGGACTGGTGGAGACCGCCGCCCGCGAGGCCCGGACCGGCTCGGCGCCCCCGCAGATGCGGGCGGAGGTCCTGCGCCTGTCCGCCTGGCGAGCCGGCCGCTCGGGGCTGTCCGGCGAGCTCGTGCACCCGAGCACCGGTCGGCCCGCGCCCGCGGCTGACGTGCTCGCGGACCTCCTCGACCACGTCCGTCCCGCCCTCGCGGACGCCGGCGACGAGCAGCGGGTGACCGACGGGCTCGACGCGCTGCTCACCCGTGGCACGGGGGCCGACTTCCAGCGGCGGGTCCACCGGGAGACCGGCAGCCTCCCCGCGGTCGTCCGGGCCGCCGTCGAGGTCACCGCCGGGACGGAAGGCGACCGGGCGGCCGCCGGGGTCAGCCGCTAGATTCCGGCCATGTACACCGCGAGCTGGCGTGACGTCGTCCGTCCCGGGCTGTTCGGTGCCTCGCCCGACCCCCGGGACAAGCCCTACCGGTTCATCATCCGGCTCGCCCTGGTGGTGTTCCGGCTGTTCCGCTTCCGCTTCGACGTCCGCGGCTCGCACCACGTGCCACCCACCGGTGGCGCGATCATCTGCAGCAACCACGTCAGCTTCTTCGACTTCACCTTCCTCGGGCTCGGCGCGCTGCCGCAGCACCGCCTGGTCCGGTTCATGGCCAAGTCAGCGGTGTTCGACCACTGGTTCTCCGGCCCGTTCATGCGCGCGATGAAGCACATCCCGGTCGACCGGAGGGCCGGCTCGGCAGCCTTCGAGGCGGCGGTGCGGGCGCTCAAGGACGGCGAGATCGTCGGGGTGTTCCCGGAGGCGACGATCAGCACCAGCTTCACCGTGAAGGACCTCAAGGCGGGCGCCGCTCGCATGGCCATCGACTCCGGCGTGCCGATCATCCCGGCCGCCGTGTGGGGCGGGCACCGGGTGGCCACGAAGAACCACAAGGTGGAGCTCCGCCGCGGCGTCGCAGTGACCGTCGTCCTCGGCGAGCCGATCACGGCCCAGCCGGGGGAGCAGATCCCGGCTCTCCTGGCCCGCACGAGGACGGCCATGGAGGCACTCCTGGACGAGGCCCAGCGCAGCTACCCGGACCAGCCCGCCGGTGACGACGACCGCTGGTGGCAGCCGGCCCACCTCGGCGGCACCGCCCCGACGCCCGCCGAGGCCGCCACCGCCGACACGGTGCGCGCCACCGGCCGGGGGACCAAGGCCCAGAAGAAGTCGCTGGGCCGCCGCGTCTCCGGGCTCGTGCGCCGCAGCTGACCCGGGGAGGTCACGCCACGACCGGCGGCGCCATGAGCCGGAAGGCCTCCAGCTCGACGTCGTACCAGCGACGCATGCGCCCGAGCGGCGTCATGCCCAGCCGTCGGCAGACGGCCATCGACGGCTCGTTCCCCGGCCGCACCACGGCGTACACCTCAGGAAGGCCGAGGGCGAACGCCCGGTCGATGACCGCGCGCGCCGCCTCCGTGGCGTAGCCGTACCCCCAGGAGTCCGGGTGCAGGTGCCACCCGACCTCCACCTCGCCGACCCCGTCGGGCAGCGGCTTGAGCAGCACGGTGCCCGCCGGGGTGCCGTCGGGCCGCTCGATCGCCCAGCACAGGAAGCGCTCGTCGAGCCGGTGCACGGCCGCCCAGCGGATCACGAGCTCCTCGGGGGGCACCGACGGTGCGCCGCCCAGCCAACGGGTCACTTCCCCGCGACCGTAGATGTCGGTGAGCCGGGCCAGGTCCGCCGGCCAGGTGGTCCAGGGACGCAGTCGCAGCCGTTCCGTGCGCAGCTCCTCCGCCACCGCCGTCATCCGTCCTGCCTACCGTCGGGGGAGGGCTGCGGCCACCCGGACGGAACCGACGACCCGACACGCCGCGGAGGGCCTGCCGTCGCTGCACCGTACGGCGCCGACGGCACCTGGCGTCGCCGTCGGTACCGCGTGGTTCCCTGCTCCCCGGCGCCGCCGCAGGGCGGCGAGGAGAACCGAGAGGGAGGGACGACGGTGCGCATCCAGCGGGGCGGTCCGGTGCCGACATGAGCCTGCTGCTCAGCGACGTGCAGGTGGGGGACCGCCCCGGGAGGTCGCTGCTCGTCGACGACGGCCGGATCGCGTGGACCGGCGACGCCGCGGCCGCGCCGTCGGCGGACCGGGTGGTCAGGGGCGAGGGGGCGCTGCTGACCCCCGCGTTCGTCGACGCGCACGTCCACGCCACGGCCACCGGCCTGGCGCTCTCGGGTCTGGACCTCCACTCGAGCTCGAGCCTTGCGCATGCCCTGGCTGCGGTCCGGGCCCACATCGCCTCCGCGCCGGACGGCATCGTCCTGGGCACCGGCTGGGACGAGACCGGATGGCCCGAGGGCCGCGGGCTCACCCGGGCCGACCTCGACGCGGTGGCGGGGGACCGGCCGGTCTACCTGGCGCGGGTCGACGTCCACTCCGCAACCGTCTCGACCGCCCTGCTCGACCGGATCCCGGGCATCGCCGGGCTGGCCGGGTTCTCGGCCGACGGGCAGCTGCGGCTCGATGCCCACCACGCCGCCCGCGGGGCCGCCTACGGCGCGGTCGGGCCGGCCCAGCGGCGAGCGGCGCAGCAGGCCACCCGCGCCGCCGCGGCGGCGCTGGGCATCGGCAGCCTGCACGAGATGGCCGGGCCGGAGGTCTCCTCGGCCGAGGACCTCGGGGACCTGCTGGCACTCGCGGCCGAGGTGCCGGGGCCCCGCGTCCTCGGGTACTGGGGCGAGCTCTCGGAACGCGGCGGGCTGGACCTGGTGCGCGAGCTCGACCTGGCCGGCGCCGGGGGAGACCTGTTCTGCGACGGCGCCTTCGGCTCGCACACGGCGGCGCTGAGCACCCCCTACACCGACCGGCCCGAGACCTCGGGCGCCCTCCGGTTCGAGACGGCCGCGCTGGTGGAGCACGTCCGGGCGTGCACCGTCGCCGGCATCCAGGCGGGCTTCCACGTCATCGGCGACGCCGCCGTCGACCAGGTCCTCGACGCCGTGGGAGCCGTGGTCGCCGAGCTCGGCGCCTCCGCCGTCCGGGCCTGCCGGCACCGCCTCGAGCACCTGGAGATGCCCTCGGCGGAGGTCGTCGACCGGATGCGCGACTGGCGCATGGTGGCCAGCGTGCAGCCGGCGTTCGACGCGGCCTGGGGCGGGGACACCGGGATGTACGCCGAGCGGCTGGGGGTGGAGCGGGCGCTGGCCACCAATCCGTTCGCCGATCTCGCGGACGGAGGTGTGGCGCTGACCCTGGGCAGCGATACCCCGGTGACCCCGCTCGATCCCTGGGGCGGCGTGCACGCGGCCGTCGACCACCGGGCGCCCGGATCGGGCCTGCGCCCGTTCGACGCCTTCGACGCCGCCACGCACGGCGGCTGGTTCGCCGCCCGGGCGGAGCACCCCGGCGGGCCGCTCGCCGTCGGTGCGCCCGCGGATCTGGCGCTGTGGGGGACCGGGGACGGTCTCTCGCGGGTCCTGGCGGATCGGGGACGCCCGGCGTGCCGGCTGCTGGTGGTCGCCGGTGAGCCCGTCGGCGCACCGGTCTGAGGGCCTGGTCGGCCGGAGCCGGCTGCACCGAGCAGTAACGATCCGATCACATCGCGGCTCGCAACCCTCCCCGGTCTCGATTCCTCGGGCGGCGGTTCCTACAGTCCCTGCAGTTCCTGACCGGAAGCACCGTTGCGCTTCCTCCTCGGGCGCGCACGGTCCCCCCGGCCGGCGTGGACCGGCTCGCGCCGGCACGCCACCAGGTCGTGGAGGAGCGGCGGGCCCGCGGGAGGCCGCGGGGCGGGCATCCCGGTGAAGCCCACGTGGACCCGAGCCATCAGACAACGGTCGCGCCGCTCGCCGCCAGCGACCGGCCGTCCGGCCCGAAGGCGCGCCGACGCCTGGAGCTGCCGCCGGCGCCGTCCGGTCGGGGGCCCGGAGCCCGGCCGGGTGGTGGCGGGCACGTCCGCTCGCCCGCCCGGGCCGGAATGGGATGCTGGGTCAGGACCGCGCGCGGACGCCGCGGTCCGGACCCCGCCCGATCGGTGCGGGGAGGATCCGCCCGACAGGCGGCTGCACCGGGGAGGCGCTGCGTGCCCGCAGGCGATGGCGGGCCGGTGACGGGAACGCTCCCTCGTCCGGCCGGCCCAGGATCACCCGGGCGGCCGGTGGAGCCGTCGACGCGCTCCCGCCGGTCCCACCTCCCGTGGCGCACCCTGCTGGCCGTCGCCGGCGGGCTGTCGCTGTTCCTGGCGTTCCCCGAGCACGACCTGACCGGCCTGGCCGTCGGCGGTCCCGCCGCCCTCGCCCTGGCCGTGCGCGGGCAGGGCGTGCGGGCCGGCCTGTGGCTCGGCCTGGTCACCGGGCTGGCGTTCTTCGTGCCCCTGCTGTCCTGGACCGGCATCTACGTGGGTTCGTTCCCGTGGCTGGCCCTGGCGGTCAGCCAGGCGCTGTTCCTCGCGCTGCTGGGCGCCCTGACCGCGGTGGTCTCCCGGCTGCCGCTCTGGCCGCTGTGGGCCGCGGCGCTCTGGGTCGCCGACGAGGCCGTCCGCGGCCGCTTCCCGTTCGGTGGCTTCCCCTGGGGACGGCTCGGCTTCTCGCAGACCGACGGCCCACTGCTGGCGCTCGCCGCCTACGGCGGCGTGCCGCTGGTCAGCTTCGCCGTCGCTCTCACCGGCACGCTGCTGGCCGCCGCCGTCCTGGCCCTGCTGCGCGCCCGGAACGCCGCGAACGACCCCGCGGGGGCGCGGCGCACCGCGCCCCGCCGCGCCCTGCAGGCGGTCGCCGCCGCGCTCGCGGTGCCGCTGGTGGGCGGGCTGGCCTGGCTGCCGCTGACGGGCGGATCCCTCACCGCGGGCGGGCCGACCGCGACCGTCGCGGTCATCCAGGGTGACGTCCCCCGTGCCGGGCTGGACTTCAACGCCCAGCGCCGAGCGGTGCTCGACAACCACGTCCAGCAGACGCTGCGGCTGGCCGAGGACGTCGCCGCGGGCCGGACCGCACAGCCCGACGTCGTCCTCTGGCCGGAGAACAGCTCCGACATCGACCCCTACCGCAACGACGACGCCGCCGCGCAGATCCAGCGCGCGGCCGACGCCGTGGGCGCCCCGGTGCTCGTCGGTGCGGTCGTCCAGGGCCCGGGGGAGTTCATCAGCAACACCGCCATCGTCTGGTCCCCGGAGGACGGCCCCGGAGACACCTACGTCAAGCGGCATCCAGTGCCCTTCGCCGAGTACGTGCCGGCCCGCGACTTCTTCCGCCTGTTCAGCGAGAAGGTGGACCTGGTCCGCCGGGACTTCGCCGCGGGCGAGGAGGTCGGCGTGCTCGACATCGGTGGCATCCGGATCGGCGACCTCATCTGCTTCGAGGTGGTCTACGACGGGCTGCTGCGCGATGTGGTCGACGGCGGCGCGGGCATGCTCGTCGTCCAGACGAACAACGCCACGTTCGGCCACACCGACGAGAGCGCCCAGCAGCTGGCGATGAGCCGCGTGCGGGCGGTGGAGGTCGGCCGGACCGTCGCCGTCGCCGCGACCAGCGGCATCTCGGCGATCGTCGCCCCGGACGGCACCGTCGTCCGCTCGTCGGAGCTGTTCGAGCCCGATGTGTTCGTCGAGGAGATCGCGCAGCGCGACGACCGGACGGTGGCCCAGCGGCTCGGCGCCGCGCCCGAGTGGCTGCTGACCGCAGTGGGCCTCGGTGCGGCGCTCTGGGCGCTGGGCCGGCGCCGGGGGAGGGCAGCGGCGTGAGCGACCAGGTGCTGGTCATCATCCCCACCTACAACGAGGTCGAGAACCTGGAGCGGGTCCTCCAGCGGCTGCACGCCAGCGTGCCCGAGGCCCACGCCCTGGTCGTGGACGACGGCTCGCCCGACGGCACGGGCGACCTCGCGGACCGGCTGGCGGCTGCCGACCCGCGCGTCCACGTGCTGCACCGCACTGCCAAGACCGGCCTGGGGCGCGCCTACGTCGCCGGGTTCGGCTGGGCGCGGGAGCGCGGCTACGGGGTGCTGGTGGAGATGGACGCCGACGGCTCGCACCCCCCGGAGCAGCTTCCGGACCTGCTGGCCGCGCTGGCCGACGCCGATCTGGTGCTCGGCTCCCGGTACGTCGACGGAGGCCGGGTCGAGGACTGGCCGGTCCACCGGCTGCTGCTGTCCCGCCTCGGCAACCGGTACACCCGGTGGGTGCTGCGCCTCCCCCTGCAGGACGCCACGGGCGGCTTCCGGGCCGCGCGGGCCGACCTCATCGACCGGCTGCCCTTCGACGAGGTCGCCAGCGAGGGCTACTGCTTCCAGGTGGACTGGGCCTGGCGGGCGCTGCGCTCCGGTGCGCGGATCACCGAGGTACCGATCACCTTCACCGAACGCGCCTTGGGCCGGAGCAAGATGAGCGGCTCGATCGTTGGGGAGGCGTGGGCACGGGTGACGGTGTGGGGTGTGCAGGACCGGCTGGCCGAGTGGTTGCCGGGCCGCATGCCTCCGCCGGTGACCGGCCCGGCCGGGAGCTCCGGCCGGTGACCCGCGCACGGTGGGGCCACCGCCGTCCGGGCACGAGCAGGGCTACCGGGAGGAGGGACCGTCGTGGCTGACCTGGTGCGCCGACGGCTGCGCGTGGTGGTGGGGCTGACCGCGCTGGCGGAGCTGGTCGTCCTCATCCTGGTGGCCGCCTGGATCGGGCTGGCCTGGACGATCCTCGCCACCCTGTTCACCAGCGCGCTGGGCTCGGTGCTGCTGGCCCGGCAGGGCCGGCGGGCGCTGGCGGACCTGCGGGAACGGGCCCGGTCGCGCGAGAGCGCGGGCCGGGAGCTCGGGGACGCCGGGCTGGTCGCCGTCGGCGGGCTGCTCATGGTCCTGCCCGGCTTCCTCGGCGACCTGCTCGGACTGCTCTGCTTGCTGCCCGGGACGCGCGGCCTGGTGCGCCGGGCCCTGGCGCGGGCGGTGCTCTCCCGGCTGCCCGACCGGATGCGCGGCCCGGTGCGCACCCGCAGCGTCCGGGTCGAGGAGGTGGGCGACGTCCCCGGTAGCAGGAGCGGCAGCACACGGGCGACGCCGCTCATCATCGAGGGGGAAGTCCTCCGCGACCCCGACGGCCGCCCCAAGGCCTAGCTGGGCACCCGGAACGTCAGGCTCGTGCGGCCGCCAGCCTCTCGACTCAATCGTCGCCAACCGCCGTCATCGCTGGTCGCGACGCCGCGCGGGAACGGCCTCCGGACGCAGAACGGCCCCGGTGGATCGCTCCACCGGGGCCGTTCCGTTGCGTAGTGCTGGTGTCAGCTGGCCCGCGTGCGCCGGCCGCGGAGCACCTCGAGGCGCTCGGCGAGGACCTCCTCAAGGTCCTCGACGCTGCGGCGCTCGAGCAGCATGTCCCAGTGCGTCCGCGGCGGCTTGACCTTCTTGGGGGTCGGCTCGCTCCCACCGACCAGCTTCGCCGCGGAGCCGTCGAACTTGCACTCCCAGGTGTCGGGGAGCTCGGCGTCGTCGGCGAAGGGCACCGTGAACAGGTGCCCCGAGGAACAGCGGTACTCGGCGTACTGCCGCTCGATCGGCGCGGTGTTCCGTTCGGTCTCGTAGCTGACGCTGCCCAGTCGGCTGCCGCGCAGGGAACGCTCGCCCATGGCACACCGTCCTCTCGTGCTTGTGTCGGTCGGGACTCGACGTCCGGTGCCATGGCGTTACCCAGACAACGGGGAGTCAGAGAGATGAACGACCGAAAAGGCGGAGAGATTCCGCCGAGACGGCTGTTCATCATCGCATGGGGGGGCATCCGCGGCCCCGCCGCCCCTCGGAGGGGTGAGAGCGCCGCTCAGGGAAGGGCCAGCTGACCCGGCCCGGCCGCCGTGGGACCCAGCTCGCCCCGCACGTAGTGCCGTCGGCACAGCACCTGGTAGCGGACGGCGGGGGAGGGGCCGGCGACCTCGCCGGGCGGCTCCGGGGGCGCGGTGTCGGCGACGACCACGGTCGCGCCGGACCGCACCATGGCCCCGTCCACGACGCGGGCGTTGAGCAGCCCGGGGAGGCCGCACCAGCACAGCACCTCGACCTGGATGCGCTGCACGTCGTCGGCCACCTCCAGCAGCCGCTGGGTGCCGGGGAACAACCGCGCCCGAAAGTCGGTGGTCAGCCCGAACGCGTAGACGTCGACGTGCGACTCGTCGGCGAGCTCGGCGAGTTGGTCGACCTGCGCGGGGGAGAGGAACTGCGCCTCGTCGACGATCAGGTAGTCCACCCGGTGCCCGGCGGCCCACCGGTCACGGACGAGCAGCCGCAGATCGGTGCCTTCGTCGATCTCCACCGCCTCCCGGCGCAGCCCCACGCGGGAGCTGATCTGCGGAACCGCCGACCGATCGCCCTGGGTCACCAGCACCCCGTGCCTGCCCTGCCGGCTGTGGTTGTGGTCGACCTGCAGGGCGAGGGTGGACTTGCCGCAGTCCATGGGGCCATGGAAGAAGTGCAGGTGGGCAGGTGCGGGGTGCCGTCGCCGGTCGCCGGACGCCGGGACCGCCGATGGTCCCGGTGGTGCGGGCGGGGCCGTGGTCACAGCCGCTCCGGCGGGACGTTGCCCGCAGCGATCACGGCGCGGCGCATGGGCAGTGCCGCGAGCGCGACGAACCCCGCGACGAAGAAGACCACCAGGCTGACGATGGCCAGCCGGTAGGAGCCGGTGAGCTGGTAGGTCAGGCCGAACGCCAGCGGTCCGAGCCAGCTGGTCCCGCGGTCGCTGATTTCGTAGAAGCCGTAGTACTCGGCCTCCTTGCCCAGCGGGATCAGCTGGCTGAACAGCGACCGCGACAGCGCCTGGGTACCGCCCTGGACCAGCCCGATGACCGCCGCGAGGGCGTAGAACTGCGCCACGGCCCCGGTCTGCAGGAAGAAGGCGGCGAACAGCACGCCGATCCACGCCACCAGGGCGCCGAGGACCACGCGCTTGGCGCCGTAGCGCCCGGCCATCCGGCCCAGGCCCAGGGCACCGAAGACCGCCACCACCTGCACCATCAGGATCGCGCCGGTGAGCACGTCCTGCTCGAGGTCCAACTCCTCGGTCGCGTACGTGGCCGACAGCGAGATGACCGTCTGCACGCCGTCGTTGAACAGCAGGTAGGCCCCGAGGAACCACAGGGTGAGCGGAAAGGCCCGCATCTCCCGGAAGGTCGTGGCCAGCTGGCGGAAGCTGCTGCCCGACCGCATGGCGGAGGCGGCGACCGGGCGGTTGCGGAGGCGGGACACCGAGAAGAAGGTGAACGCGCCCCACCACAGCCCCGCAGTGGCCAGGCAGATCCGCACCGCCTCGCCGGTCGTCAGCCCCAGGTCCTCGGCGGCGACGACGAGACCCAGGTGCACGGCGAGCAGCAGCGCACCGCCGACGTAGCCGAACGCCCAGCCCTTGCTGGAGACGGCGTCGCGCTCCTCCGGACCGGCCAGATCGGGCAGCCACGAGTAGTAGACGACGGTGGCCGCGCCGAAGCTGATGTTGGCGACGACGAACAGCGCCGCGGCCAGCAGCCACCGCCCGTCGCCGGCGAAGTACAGCCCCGTGGTCGCGAGCGCGCCGAGGCTCGCGAAGGCGGCCAGCATCTCCCTCTTGCGCCCGGTGCGGTCGGCGACGGCGCCGGTGAGCGGCAGCACCAGCACCTGCAGGACGACCGAGGCCGACAGCACGTAGGAGAACCAGCTGCCGGCGGCGAGCGACAGGCCGAGGAAGGACAGCCGCTCGTCCGGGCCGGCGGCGTCGCGGGCGATCGCCGTCAGGTACGGGCCCAGGAAGACCGTCGTCACCGAGGTGTTGAAGACCGACATCGCCCAGTCGTAGGAGTACCAGCCGAACCGCTCGCGCTTCAGGGCGTGGTCTGCGGGGGCCGCCGACGGGCCGGCGCTGGCCGGGGCAGAGGTCACCGCGGCAGGGTGCCAGGCAGGGCGGAACCGGTCCAGCACCGGGCTCCGCCGTTCACGGGATGTCGTCCGGCACGACACCACCCGGAAAGGCGGCGACGGCGCTGGTCGGGCGGGTCGGGTCGACGAACGCGGGGCCGTCGAGCTCTCCCTCGCGCAGCGGCCGCAGCCCTCGGGTCAGCGCTGCGGCGATCCGGACCCGAGCGCGGTTGGCGTCGCCGACCCGGCCCATCTGCAGGTCGTCGAAGACCACCGGCGGGCCGACGTGGACCCGCAGCGCCGGACGGCGCAGCACCGCTCGGACGGCGGTGCGCAGCTTGCCCCGGTCGTTGCCGTACTGGAGCACCTCGTGGGCCCCCCACTGGCTGACCGGGATGACCGGCACCCGCAGGCCGAGTGCGAGCCGCGCCATGCCGGTGCGGCCCCGCTCGGGCCAGAAGTCCGGGGCCAGGCCCACCCGGCCCTCGGGATAGGCGACGACGTGACCGCCGTGGACGAGGGCCACCTCGGTCACCCGCACGGCGTGCCGCGCCAGCTCCGTCCCCCGCTCGACCCGGATGGCGCCGGTCCGCTCCAGCAGCGCGCCGGCGAAAGGCGCGGAGATGATTCCGCCGGTCGCCATGATCCGCGGGGTGACGCCCAGTCGGTGGAGGACGACGGCGACGACGAACGGGTCGAAGTCGCCGATGTGGTTGGCCGCCAGCAGCAGCGGCCCCCGGCGCAGCTCCTCGGGGATGGTGCCGGTGACCTCCACCCGGCCGAAGACGCCCACCAGCCAGGAGAGCCGGCGCAGGACCGAACGCCAGAGCCACCACGGCGGCGCCACGGCGATGGCCAGCTCGCGGGCGAACCACTCGGGGTCACCGGGCCGGACCAGCTGCGCGAGGTCCTCCGGCAGGGGAGGGGTGCGCGGCCGCCAGTCGCGCAGCCGCCTCACCGCGGCGACCACTGACCGCGCTTCTCCAGCACCTCGCGCAGCATGGCCGGCCGGTCGGTCATGATCCCGTCGACGCCGAGGTCCAGCATCGCCTCGGCCTCGACCGGGTCGTCGACGGTCCACACGTGCACCTGCAGCCCGCGGGCGTGCGCGGCCGCGAGGAACCGCTCGTCGACCAGCGCGCGCCCGCCGAGCTGGAGGGGCACCTGCGCGCAGCCGGCCGAGATGCGCACGAGGCCGGCCGCCCGGGGGGAGTAGGACGACAGCCGCAGCGCCGCCACCCCGCGGGGCCCCAGGGACGTGCAGACGGTCGGGCCGAACAACCGTCGGGCGGCCGCGATCCGGGCGTCGGAGAACGAGCCGAGGCAGATCCGGTCGGTCACCTCCATGCGCCCGACCAGCCGGACGAGCGGAGCCAGTACCCCGGCAGCCTTGATGTCGAGGTTGATCCGGACGTCGGGCCACGCGCCGAGCAGGTCCTCCAGGCGCACGACCGGCTCCCGGCCACCGATCCGGGCCTCGGAGACCTGCGCCCACGTCAGGGAGTCGATCCGCCCGCTGCGGTCGGTGGTCCGCTCCAGCGTCGGGTCGTGGAAGGCGACGAGCACGCCATCGGCGGTCACCTGGACGTCGGTCTCCAGGTACCGGTACCCCAGCTCCACGCACGCCTCGAAGGCGGGCATGCTGTTCTCCAGGTGCTCGATGGCACCACCGCGGTGGGCCATGGCCAACGGGGTCGGCGCGTCGAGGAAGGCGAACCGCGCGGCAGGCACGCGTTCACGCTAGTGGCAGCCCCACGCCCCCTTGCGGGCCCCCGTCCGTGCGGGCGAGGGCGGCGGCCATCCGGTCCACCAGGGCGGTCAGCACCGGGCGGGGCGTCGCGAAGTTCAGTCGCACGTGACCGGCACCGGGAGCGCCGCACTCCGCGCCCTCGACCAGCGCCACGCCGGCCTGCTCGAGGAAGAACTGGCCCGCCGGGCCCGGCAGGGCCAGCTCCCGGCAGTCGAGCCACGCGAGGTAGGTGCCCTCCGGTGGCTCGAACCGGATGCCCGGCACCCGCTCGGCCAGCAGGTGTCCCAGCAGCCGTCGGTTCCCGTCGAGGTAGCCGAGGACCGAGTCGAGCCAGCCGCGGCCCCGGTCGTAGGCGGCGGTGGCGGCCAGCACTCCGGGCGTCGACGCGCCGTGGCCGGCGAGGAAGCCCACCTGCGACCAGTGGTCCACATCGGCCTCACTGGTGAGGATCAGCTGCGCCGCCTTGAGACCGGGCAGGTTCCAGGCCTTCGACGCCGACGTCGCGGTGACGGTGTGCCCGGCCGTCACGGCGGAGAGCGAGGCGTAGGGCCGGTGGACCGCGCCGGGCAGCACCAGAGGTGCGTGGATCTCGTCGGAGAAGACGCGCGCCCCTGCCCGCTCGACGACGTCGGCCAACGCCAGCTGCTCCTCCACCGAGAACACGCGCCCCAGCGGGTTGTGCGGATTGCAGTGCACGACCAGGCGGCCACCCGCCTGCAGCGCCCGGGCGATCCCGCCCAGGTCGTAGGTCGTCCGGCCATCGCGGCGCACCATCGGCACCTGGAGGATCTCCCGCCCGAGCAGACCGGGCACCCGCAGGAACGGCATGTAGGCGGGCGTGGGGAGGACGACCGGGCTGCCGGGCGGGGTGAAGTGCTCGATCGCCGCCTGCAGGCCGGCCAGCACGTCGGGCAGCGGGGTCACCCACTCGGCGGGCACCGCCCAGCCGTAGCGGTCGGCCTGCCACCGCGCGCAGGCCCGGGCCATGTCCGTCGCGGCCTCCGGCGTCAGGTAGCCGAACCGGTTCCCGGCCACGGCGGCGGCGAGGATGTCCGTCACCGCCGGTGCCGTCCCGAAGTCCATCTCGGCGACGAACGCGCCCATGGCCTGGCCGTACCGCGTCCACTTCAGGCTGCCGGCGGCCCGCAGCCCCTCCTCGCTGAACGCGTCGAAGACCGGGGAGAGGTCCTCGGGAGCGTGGTCGTCCATCGCCGGCCCCTTCCGTGCGCCGTCCTGGCGTGTCACCCGAACCTGTCGGTGGTGGCGTCTACCGTGCGCAGACGTGGCACAGCAGCACACGTCCGGCAGCACGGCCGCCATCCCCGTCGCACCCCTTCCCGGCCGGGGGAGCGGTGAACGGCGGTGCGGCTGGTGCCGGCGGCCCCTTCCCCAGCAGGGCTCGGTCGGGCGGCCACGGCTGTACTGCGGTCAGGCGTGCCGCCAGCGGGCGTACGAGCAGCGCTCGGCGACGGCGAAGGCAGGCCTGCCGGGCGACGTCGTCCTCGTGTCCCGGGCCGAGCTCGACGGCCTGCAGGACCGGCTGTTCCAGCTGCGCTGCGCCCTCGAGGACGTCCAGACGTTGCTGCAGGAACGGCCGACGAAGGCCGAGCTGGAGCGCTCGCTGGCCGACCTCGTCCACTCGACCGGCCGGCTCGACCGCCTGTGGGTGACCGAACGCTCCAACTGAGCCCCGGGGTCAGTCCCCCTGTGTGTCCTCGTCGGTGTTCTGCTCGATCTCGGGATTGCTGACGTCCGGCAGGTTCTCGCGGTCAGCGTCCTCCGGGTCGACCGTCTGGACAGACTCGTCGGTCGATCCGTCGTTGCGGTCCAGCCCGGCCGGGTCGCCGCAGGCGGTCAACGAGGCGGCTCCGCCGAACAGTGCCAGCGAGGTCATCAGTGCGGCGAACGGCCGTCGGATTCTCATGCACCGACCCTACGAACGCCGACCGTCCGGCGCCCGTCGAACGACCGAGACCACATTGCTTACGTCACCGTGACGTATTGGTGGCGGTGTAGCCGGATGGGGGAAGAGGTCTCGCCGACGGGTCGCCGAGCTTCAGAACGCCGTCCGGACCAAGCGATCGGGTTGGCCAGTCGGATGGTCAAGATCAATAAGGCCAAGATCAACGCCGGGGGAGTCGAGGACGGGAATGGCGGGAGGCCCGTCGTCTCATCCCGCACGGCCGGCCGGCCATGGAGCTTCGGGGTCGGGTCTGCGACGACGGGGCGGGACGGGGCGGATGCAGCGGGACGCGCACGGCGATACCCGCTCGAGGAACTCCCGAGCACCCGATGGCCGTCGTGCGTGCCGAGCGCGCGAACCGGACGGCGAACCATGATCACTGCCCCTCTCACGCTCCTGATCGACGCGCCGATAATCGACGTTATGTCAACTAGCCTGTGAAGCAGCCCCATCCCCCGGACAGCAAGGGCGGCAACCTGCCCGAGAGGGTGATGATCGGACCATGCCCCGCACCTGGACCCATGTCGGCCGCTGCTGGACCAACGGTGAGCCGTTCCTCGCCCTCGACGGCGATCTGCTGCCCTCCTGGCGCGGGCTGAGCGACCAGGCCTACGAGGCTCTCGTGCCGCGACTGGACTACCAGCTGACCGGCATCCCCGTGGGTGCGAGCACCGCCGCACTGGTCCTCACGGACCCGGAGGTCGGCGACGAGGGCTGGCTGGAGGTCTTCCGGGCCGACGACGGGAGCATCGCCGTCGTCCAGGCGAACGCGGCTGACTACCGGGGCATCCTCGACGCAGCCCTGGCCTTTCCCGAGGCCGACGACCAGGCTGGCGACGTGGTATTCGTACCCAGCGGCCGCCTGGCGTTCATCAGCGCGGCGCTGGACGGCACCGGCGAGGACGGCGCCTTCCTGCTCCCCGAGTCCCCCGGCCCGACGCCGGAATCCGACGCGCTGAGCGACGGCGCGGCCACTGACGCCAGCCCGCTGCTGGTCGTGCCCCCGGGGGCGTTCCGGCTGTCGGTCCTCTGGCGCACGGAGCTCTACGAGGACGCGGTCTTCGCCCGCTGGCTGTTCACCCGCGCGGGCTGACCGCTCAGATCCGGCGGTCGGCGCGGGAGCGCCGGGCCGGGTGCTGCCGAGCGGTGGTGCACGACGCCGGTCTGCTGCCAGCCCGGTTCCGGTCGCTCCGGACGGGTAGCGGACCCGGGGACCAATCCGACCAGGAGGACTCATGACCGACGCCCGGCCCGACACCGACGACCGCCGGGAGCCCGGGGGCACGCCCTCCCCCGGCCCGGACAACCTGACCGACCGGCCGGTGGGGCCCGGCGACGACGGTGCGGCGCGGGCCGTGCCGGGCGTCTACCAGGCCGACGAGGCCGAGCAGGAGCGCGGCAAGGCTGTGAAGCCGGGGAACTGAGTCGGGCCTGGGGTGGGCCCCGGTGGGCTCCCCGCGCCGGTGTGAGGCCCGCCTCCCCCGACACCCTGCTCGCCCCCCGGGAACCGCCGGGTACGTGCGGTTGACTGCCGGGCGTGGACGCCCTCGCCCGGTTCTGGGCCCGCGCGACGGCGACCGTCCCCGACCTTCCGCCGCTGGTGCTGCTCGCCACCGCGGCGGCGGCCGCCCTCCTCGTCCTCTCCCCCAGCCTCTGGCGCCCGGCCCGCAACGTCGTGACCATCGCCCACGAGGGCGCTCACGGGCTGGTGGCGCTGGCGGCCGGGCGGCGGCTCTCCGGCATCCGGCTGCACTCCGACACCTCCGGCCTGACCGTCTCCGCGGGTCGGCCGACCGGGCTGGGCATGGTGCTGACCTGCGCCGCCGGCTACACCGGCCCCGCCCTCTTCGGGCTCGGCGCCGCAGCCCTGCTCGCCGCCGGACACGCCATCGGGCTGCTGTGGACGCTGCTCCTCCTGCTCACCCTGCTGCTGGTGCAGATCCGCAACTGGTACGGGCTGTGGTCGGTGCTGGTCACCGGCGGGATCGTCCTCGCCGCCACCTGGTGGCTGCCGCCGGCGGGCCAGTCGGTGTTCGCGGCGGTGGCCACGTGGTTCCTGCTACTGGCCGCGCCGCGGGCCGTGCTCGAGCTGCACACCGCCCGCCGGCGCCGCGGCACCCGGGACTCCGACGCCGACCAGCTCGCCCGGCTGACCCCCTTCCCTGCCCTCGTCTGGGTGGGTGTCTTCCTGGTCGTCGACCTTGGGGCGTTGGTTCTGGGCGCGAGGTGGTTGCTCGGCTGAACCCAAGCATCTTGAAGTTTTCGTTGGGGATAACGGTCGTACCCGAGCCAGGCGTCGCCGACGGAAAAGCCAGGCCGGTGGTCTCTGCGATCAGCCGCGGACGCGGCGCCGGGGTTCGCAGCCCGGGGGCTGGTGCACCGGCTCCACTCGCGGGGGCGGCGGTACGTCGAGCACCACGTCCTCGTGGTCGACCCGCACCTGCCGCCCGTGGTGACGGACGTCGATGGGGTCGCCGTCGACCAGGCGGTAGGTGGCCCGGTCCCGCTCCACGGTCACGGTGAGCTTGCGGCCGCGGTACACCACCCGGAAGCGCAGCCGGCTGATCCGCTCCGGCAGCCGCGGCGCGAACGCCAGCTGCCCGCCGTGGTCGCGCAGCCCGCCGAAACCGGCGACGGCGACGGTCCACCCACCGGCGAGCGAGGCGATGTGCAGCCCGTGCCCGGAGTTGGAGTGCAGGTTCTGCAGGTCGGTCAGCGCCGCCTCGGCCCAGTACTCGTGGGCCAGCTGCAGGTGCCCGGTCTCGGCGGCGACGACGGCCTGCTGGGTGGCCGAGAGCGACGAGTCCCGGGTGGTGCGCGCCTCGTAGTAGGCGAAGTCGGCGATCTTCTCCTCGAGGGTGAACGCGTCCCCCCGCAGGTGCAGCGCCATCACCAGGTCGGCCTGCTTGACCACCTGCGTCCGGTAGATCTCGAAGTAGGGGTAGTGCAGCAGGAGTGGGTACTTCTCCCGCGGTGTGGCGGCGAAGTCCCACTCCTCGTGGTGGGTGAAGCCGTCGGACTGCATGTGCACGCCGCGCTGGGTGTCGTAGGGCACCGCCACCAGGGCCGCGGCCCGCAGCCACCCGTCGACCTCCTCCTCGGTCACCGACAGCCGGCCGGCGACCTCGGGTTGCCGGCGGACGGCATCGACCGCGCCGCGCAGGTTCCGCTGCGCCATCAGGTTCGTGTAGACGTTGTTGTCGACCACGGCGGTGTACTCGTCCGGGCCGGTGACCCCGTCGATGCGGAAACCGTGCTCGGCGTCGAAGTGTCCCAGCGACGCCCACAGGCGGGCCGTCTCGATCAGCAGCTCGGCGCCGTAGTCGCGGTCGAAGGCCTCGTCCAGGGTTGCGTCGTTGTACCGGATGACCGCGTCGGCGATGTCGGCGTTGATGTGGAAGGCCGCCGTCCCCGCCGGCCAGTAGCCCGAGGTCTCCTCGCCGCGGATCGTCCGCCACGGGAACGCCGCGCCGCGCAGCCCCAGCACCCGGGCCCGCTCGCGCGCCAGCGCCAGCGTGGTGTGCCGCCAGGCCAGCGCATCCCGGGCGGCGTGCGGGGCGGTGTAGGTGAGGACCGGGAGGACGTAGGTCTCGGTGTCCCAGAAGGTATGCCCGTCGTAGCCGGGGCCGGTCAGCCCCTTCGCCGGGATGGCCTGCCGCTCCCCCCGCAACCCGGCCTGCAGGACGTGGAACATGCCCACCCGGACGGCCTGCTGGAGCTCGTCGTCGCCGTCGATCTCGACGTCGGCGTCCTCCCAGTGCTGGGCCAGCAGTTCCCGCTGCTCCCGCAGCAGCCGCTCGAAACCGGCCAGCTTCGCCGTCGCCAGCGCCGCCTCGACCTGGTCGCGCAGCGCCGCACCGGACCGGCGCGAGGACCATCCGTAGGCGAGGAACTTGACGAGCTTCAGCGACCCGCCGGGCGGGATGCGGGCGGCCAGCGTGTAGCGGGCGAGGTCCCCGGCGGCCTCGATGTCCTCCGTGCAGCTGTCCGGGATCTGGATGACGTGGTCCATGCCGGCGGCCATGCGCAGCCGGCTGCGCTTGGTGCGGTGCACCAGGACCGCCCGGCGCCCGCGGCCGGCGGCCAGCTCGCACTCCAGGGGGCGGGCGAGGGCGGCCGCCGCGCGCGGGTCGCCGTCGTCGGCGGGCGCGTTGTCGTCGTTGGCGAGCAGGTCCGACTGCAGGGCGACGTAGAGGTCTCCGAGGTTGTCGGTGACCTCCACCTGGTACTCGATCGCGGCGATCGACCGCCGCGCCAGCGAGACCAGGCGGGTGCTGGTGACCCGCACCGTGCGGCCGCTGGGTGAGCGCCACTCGGTCGACCGGCGCAGCACGCCGGCGCGCAGGTCGAGGGTGCGGCGGTGGTCGATCACCTCGCCGTAGTTGAGGTCCAGCGGCGAGTCCTTCACCAGCAGCCGGATGAGCTTGCCGTCGGTCACGTTGACCACGGTCTGGCCCATCTCGGGGAACCCGTAGCCGACCTCGGCGTAGGGCAGGGGCCGTTCCTCGAAGAAGCCGTTGAGGTAGGTGCCGGGGACGACGACCGGCTCGCCCTCCTCGAAGGAGCCACGCATCCCGAGGTGCCCGTTGGCCAGCGCGAAGACCGACTCGTGCACGGCGAGGCTGTCGTGGTCGAGCCCGACCTCGGTCAGCGCCCACGGCTCGACCGGGAAGATCGCCCGCCCCTCGGTCACGTCCGGTCCAGCAGTTCGGCGAGGTCGGTGACGACGACGTCGGCGCCGGCCTCGCGCAGCCCGTCGGCGTGGCCGACCCGGTCCACGCCGACGACGAAGGCGAACCCGCCCGCCCGTCCGGCGGCCACCCCGGCGAGCGCGTCCTCGAACACCACGGCCTCCTGCGGCGTCACGCCGAGGGCGCGGGCGCCGGCGAGGAACGTGTCGGGCGCCGGCTTGCCCGCCAGCCCCTCCTCGCGGGCGACGACGCCGTCGACGCGGGCGTCGATGAGCTCGGCGAAGCCGCCGGCGGCCACCACCCGCTCCCCGTTCGCCGACGCCGTGACCACCGCGGTGGCCAGCCCGGCCTCCTTCACCGCCCGCAGGTAGGCCACCGACCCCTCGTAGACCTCGACGCCGTGCTCCTCGAGCTCCCGCTGCACCAACTCGTTCTTGCGAGTGGCCACGCCCTGCACCGTCTCCGCGTCCGGAGCGTCCCCCGGGTCGCCCTCGGGGAGGGTGATGCCGCGGCTGGCCAGGAAGTCGCGGACGCCGTCGGCACGGGGCTTGCCGTCGACGTGGCGGTTGTAGTCGTCCTGCGTGAACTCGGGCGCCCGGGGGTCACGCGACCGCAGGAACCCGTCGAAGGTGCGCTTCCAGGCCGCCATGTGCACCGTCGCCGTCGCGGTGAGGACGCCGTCGAGGTCGAACAGGCAGGCACGGACGCCGTCCGGGAGGCCGAGCGATCGCGGAGTGGGCACGCCTCGACGCTACCGGCGCGGGGCAACGCGCACGTGTCCAGCCGGGCGCGGTGCCGTGTCCCGGTGATCCGACGGGCGCCGCGCAGCCGGGCTGCCTAGGGTCCCCGACGGGGAACGCTTCGGCGAACTCCACCAGCCGTCGCACCGCTACGAGGAGAGGAACGCCATGGCCGACCGGCCCACCCCGCCGAACCCGTACGACTTCCTGCCGCAGGTGCCGGGCTTCACCGTCACCAGCAGCGACGTGTCCGACGGCCAGGTGCTGCCGATGCCCCAGGTCAGCGGCGTCATGGGCGCCGGCGGCGAAGACCGCTCGCCGCAGCTGGCCTGGTCCGGCTTCCCCGAGGCCACCCGCAGCTTCGCCGTGACCGTCTACGACCCCGACGCCCCCACCGCCAGCGGCTTCTGGCACTGGGCGGTGGCCAACATCCCGGCGTCGGTCACCGAGCTGCCCTCCGGCGCCGGCGACAAGGACGCCCCGCAGCTCCCCGACGGCGCGGTGCAGCTGCGCAACGACGGCGGCTTTGCCGGCTTCGTGGGCGCCGCTCCCCCGGCCGGGCACGGCCCGCACCGCTACTTCGTGGTGGTGCACGCGGTCGACACCGAGCGGCTCGACGTCGACGCCGGCACCACGCCCGCCGTCCTCGGGTTCAACCTGTTCTTCCACACGCTGGCGCGGGCCACGCTCGTCGCCACCTACGAGCAGGAGTGAGCCTTGGGGGGGGGGGGGGGGGGGGGGGGGGGGGGGGGGGGCCGCCGCGGCCGGCGCCCGGCCGGCCCCGCCCCCGGGCCCCGCCCCGGGGCCGCCGGCGGGCGGCGG